>DATDBL010000130.1:0-143467 GCA_036524855.1 Aldersonia sp.
CACCGCGCTGTCCGACTACGAGGTGATCGTGCTGATCGAGTCGCCGCTGGGCGCGCTCACCGTCGCCGAGTCGGTGCAGGCCGACAATGCAATCGCCGCGATGTGGGGCGCCGAGGACCTCGTGGCCGCACTCGGCGGCAATGCCAGCCGGCACACCGACGGCAGCTACCGCGACGTCGCACGGCACGTCCGCTCGCAGACGCTGCTCGCCGCGAAGAGCTATGGCCGCCTAGCACTCGACTCGGTGTACCTGGACATCAAGGACCTCGACGGGCTGCGGGAGGAGACCCTCGACGCGGTCGCGGTCGGCTTCGACGTCAAGGTGAGCCTGCACCCGACGCAGGTCGCGGTGGTGGCGCAGGCCTACCGGCCCGACCCGAAGGAACTCGACTGGGCGCGACGCGTCCTCGCGGCTGTGCCAGAACAGCGCGGGGCGTTCGCCTTCGAGGGCAAGATGGTCGATGCCCCGGTGCTCCGGCACGCCGAAGCGATCGTCCGTCGTGCGGGCGCACAGGAGGGGGCCACCGCGCAGTAACCCCCAACCGAATGAGGAGAGTCGATGAGCGTCGAAGCCCAGTGGACGCCGACCGCCGAGGACATCGCCGACGCGCGGGTCACCGACTTCGCGCACTTCGTGCACAACCGGCACGGCGTCGACGTAGGGGAGTACCCGAAGCTGTGGCAATTCTCGGTGGATCACCCCAACGCGTTCTGGGCGGCGGTCTGGGACTACTTCGACATCGCCGCGCACCGGCCGGAACTGTCGCTGGCCGATCCGTCGATGCCGGGCGCGCGGTGGTTCCCCGGAGCCAAGCTCAACTACGTCGACCAGGTGGAGCGCAGCGCCCGCTCGGACCGCCCGGCCATCGTGTACATCGGTGAGGACGGCCCCGACCAGGAGACGAGTTGGCCGGCGCTGATCGCGCGGACCGCGTCGCTGGCCCACACCCTGCGCGAGCACGGCGTCCGTCCGGGTGACCGGGTCGTCGGGTACCTGCCCAACGTGCCCGAGGCCGTCGTCGCGTTCCTCGCGACGGCCAGCCTGGGGGCGGTGTGGAGCGCCTGCGGGCAGGACTACACCGCCAGGGCGGCGTTGGACCGGCTCGGCCAACTCGAGCCCAGCGTATTGATCGTCGCCGACGGCTACCGGTACGGCGGCAAGGCGCACGACCGCGGCGGCGAGATCGCCGAGTTGCGGGCCGGTCTGCCCACTGTGGGCACGACGATCGTCGTCGACCGGATCGGCGCGCCGCCGCAGCCGGACGCGTTGACCTGGGCCGAGGCGACCTCCGGCGCGTACGAACTCGAGCCCGTCGCCGTCGACTTCGACCATCCCTTGTGGGTGGTGTTCTCCTCCGGTACGACCGGGTTGCCGAAGGGCATCGTGCACGGCCACGGCGGCGTGCTGCTCGAGCACCTGAAGTCGATCGCGTTCCACCTCGACGTCGAGACCGATGACACGTTCTTCTGGTACACCAGTCCCAGCTGGATGATGTGGAACTTCCAGGTCGCGGGCCTGCTGGTCGGCGCGACGATCGTCTGCTACGACGGCAGCCCGTCCTACCCGCGGGTGGATGCGGTGTGGGAGATCGCGGCGCGCCGGCGCGTCACCGTGCTCGGCACCAGCCCCGGCTACGTGCTCGCGTGCGCGAAGGCGGGCGTCGACCCGAAGTCCGGCCACGACCTGTCCGCGTTGCGCACGGTCGGCATCACCGGGTCGACGCTGCCGCCGTCGTCGGCGCTGTGGCTGCGCGATCACGTCGGTGAGCGGGTGCAGGTGGCGTCGATCAGCGGCGGCACCGACGTGGTGTCCGCGTTCGTGGGCGCGGTCCCGACGGTGCCGGTGTGGCCGGGCGAGCTGTCGGTGCCGTGCCTCGGGGTCGCGCTCGACGCTTACGACGAGTCCGGAAAACCGATCCGCGGCGAGGTGGGGGAGTTGGTGGTCACCGCACCCATGCCGTCGATGCCGGTGCGGTTCTGGAACGACCCCGACGGCACCCGCTACCACGACGCGTACTTCGACAGGTTCCCCGGCGTGTGGCGCCACGGCGATTGGATCCGGATCACCGAACGCGGCAGCATCGAGGTGCACGGCCGCTCCGATTCCACGCTCAATCGCCACGGCGTCCGGATGGGCAGCGCCGACATCTACCAGGTGGTGGAGAAGCTGCCGGAGATCACCGAGGCGCTGGTCATCGGCGCCGAGCAGGCCGACGGCGGTTACTGGATGCCGCTGTTCGTGGTGCTCGCCGACGGGGTGGAACTCGATACCGCGCTCGAGGACAAGATCAAGACCGCGATCCGCACGCAGGCCTCGCCCCGGCACGTCCCCGACGAGATCATCGCCGCGCCGGCGATTCCGCACACCCGCACCGGAAAGAAGCTCGAGGTCCCCATCAAGCGGCTGATCCAGGGTGCCGAATCGGGCCGGGTGGTGGACCGCAGCGCGGTGGACGACCCAGGGCTGATCGACTGGTATGCCGGTCAGCGGCGCGGCGGCTGAGCGCTACGCTGCAGAACGTGACGAGCCTGTCCGATCCCCTGGTCCGCGAATTCCTCACGGCGGGCACCCGCACCGGCAAGGTCGCGTTCACCGCATCCGACGGCCGCGCGCTGGTTGCGCCGGTCTGGTTCGTCCTCGACGGCGACGACCTGGTGTTCAACACCGCCGCGAGGACGGCGAAGGGGCGGGCGTTGGCCCGTGACCCGCGCGTGAGCGTGTGCGTCGACCTCGAGGCGCCGCCGTACGCGTTCGTACAGGTGCAGGGGGTGGCATCGATCTCGGAGGATCCCGACGAGCTGGTGCGCACCGCCACCGCGATCGGCGCGCGGTACATGGGTGCCGACCGCGCCGAGGAGTTCGGCCGACGCAACGGTGTGCCCGGCGAACTGGTGGTCCGGGTGCGCCCGACCAAGGTGCTGACCGTCTTCGACATGACCTCGCCGGACACGCACACATGACCGTCCACTTCATCGGCGCCGGGCCCGGCGCCGCCGACCTGCTCACCGTCCGCGCGGTCGAGCTGATCCGGCGCAGCCCGGTGTGCCTGTACGCGGGGACCTACCTCGATGCCGCCGTGTTGAATTTCTGCCCGCCCGGCTCAGATCTGGTGGATACGCAGCATCTGGACCTGGACGCGATCACCGCGCGGTTGGTCGCCGCCGACGCCGCCGGGCACGACGTCGCGCGCCTGTGCTCGGGGGACCCGTCGGTGTACTCGGCGCTGGCCGAACAGACCCGACGGCTCGATGCGCACGGCGTGAACTGGGACGTCACCCCGGGCGTGCCCGCCTACGCGGCCGCGGCCGCGCGGTTGGGGGTGGAGTTGACGGTGCCCGAGGTCGCGCAGTCGGTGGTGTTGACCCGCACCCAGGCCCGCTCGACGAAGATGCCGGAGACCGAGCGGCTGGCCGATTTCGCCCGCACCCGCGCCACGCTGGTGCTGCACCTCGCGATCACCCGCATCCGCGTGCTCGCCGACGAGCTGATCGGGGAATACGGCGCCGACTGCCCGGCGGCGGTGGTGTATCGCGCCAGCCAGCCCGACGAACTCGTGCTGCGCGGACGGCTCGACGAGATCGCCGACGCGGTGGAGGCGGCGGGGTTGCGGCAGGCGGCGGTGATTCTGGTGGGGCGGGCGTTGGCGGAGGGTGGGGTGGAGTCGCATTTGTACGATTCGTGCCGCATCCGCGGCGATCACCGGGAGCCAAACCGATCCAGCCCGCCGGACGGTTGGTCACGACGACGGGACCGCCGGTAGGTTGAGAGCGTGATGGACTCCGTATTGCATCGGTCGACGGTGCCGTCCCCTCCCGCAGTGCGTGACGTAACGCTACGGAAGCAGGTGTCAGATATACCCACGGACACTACGGTGACCTGAGCAATTCGACCAGGGCAGGACGTCGGGGATTCCGGGGTGACCCGGCAGAAAGAGGTATCGGTTGGATCGGCCGCGAGAGGAGACGCACGACGTCGAGTCGGGTGCCGGCGTCGCTGAGGTCGAGCGGACGGCCTTTCCGCTGTCGCCGGCGCAGCTGGGTATCTGGTACGCCCAGCACGTCGACCCGAGTGTGCCGATCAACATCGCGCAGTATTCGGACATCCGCGGTCCACTCGATCTCGACCTGTTGCGGCGGGTCAGTGCCGAGGGTGCTCGCGAGGCCGAGTCGGGATTCGTCCGCATCATCGAGCGCGGGGCTGAGCCGCTGCAGGTCGTCGACTACACGCTGAGCGCGGATCTCACCCACGTCGATCTGCGCGACCGCGAGGACCCGGAGGCCGCGGCGGCCGAGTGGATGCGCGCCGATTACAGCACCCCGATCGACTTCGTCGCGGATCGGCTCATCCGGGCCGCCGCGCTGCAACTCGACGACGAGCACTGGTACTGGTACCAGCGCGTGCACCACATTGCGCTGGACGGGTTCGCCGCGATGACGTTCATGCAGCGGGTCGCCGAGATGTACACCGCCACAATTCGAAACGAGGACTTCCCACCGTCGAAGGCCGGTCGGCTGCACGACCTGTACGAGACCGAGGTCGCCTACCGCGACAGCTCTCGGTTCCAGTCGGACAAGCAGTACTGGGCCGAGCGGGTCGCCGGGCTCGAGCTCGGCACCAGCCTGGTCGGTCGTAGTGCCGCGCCGGTGCCGCTGAACGGGGTCGTCAGCGCCGCGCTGTCCGCCGAGCAGACCAGCCTGCTCGATGAGGCGATCGCGCGGTTCGATTCGTCGGCGGCGGGTCTGTTGCTCGCGGCGTTCGCCGCCTATCTGGCGCAGATGACCGACAGCCACGACGTGATCCTGAGCCTCCCGGTCACCGCCCGGACGACCGCGGCGATGCGTAGGTCCGGCGGCATGGTGTCCAACGTGGTTCCGCTGCGGCTGCACGTCGGGCCGGAAACGACGGTGGCCGAACTGCTGCGCGCCGTGCAGGTCGAGGTGTCCGGGGCGCTGCGGCATCAGCGGTACCGGCACGAGGACATTCGGCGCGACTCACCGTCGGAGAACAACGCCAAAGAGTTCTTCGGTCCGTGGGTCAACATCATGCTGTTCCACAACGAACTCGTTCTCGGTGACGTTGTCGGACAACTGAACGTGCTCTCGACCGGCAGCATCGAGGACCTCGGCGTCAACTTCTATCAGTCCGTGGCCGGACGCCGCGCACACATCGACTTCGAGACGAACACCAACCTCTACACCGAGGACGAGGCGGTACGCCATCACGCGCGCTTCCTGGCGCTGTTCGGGGCATTCCTCGCCGCCGACGCCGACCAGCGGCTGTGGTCGATCGACGTGGCGACGCCGGCGGAGCGGGCGCAGACCCTCGACGCGTGGAACGCGACCGCCGCCGACGTGCCGGACACCACGCTGACCGCCATGCTCGACGCGGCCGTGCGCAGGCACGGCGAGCGGCGCGCCGTCACCTACGATGACGAGACGCTCGACTACGCGGCGTTCGCGGTCCGGGTGAACACCCTCGCCCGCGCCCTCGTCGATCGCGGTGTCGGCCCGGAATCGCTTGTCGCCCTGTGTATGCGCCGGTCCGTCGACCTGGTGGTCGGGATGCACGCGGTGCTCGCCGCCGGCGGCGCCTACGTCCCGATCGACCCCGACCACCCCGCGGAGCGCACCGGCTACATCCTCGACAGCGCGGCCCCGGTCTGCGTGCTGACGACATCAGGCGACGAAATCGCGGTGCCGGGCGATGTCGACGTCGTCGAGATCGATCGGCTCGACCTGTCCGGATTCCCGGCGGACCCGCTCACTCACGTCGACCGGGTCGCGCCGCTGCTGCCGGCGAACACCGCGTACGTGATCTACACCTCGGGGTCGACGGGGCGCCCCAAGGGCGTCGCCGTGACGCACTCGGCCATCGTCAACCAGATGGTGTGGATGGCACGCGAGTACCACATCGGTGCGGACGACGTCTATCTGCAGAAGACGGCGACGACGTTCGACGTGTCGCTGTGGGGCTACTTCCTGCCGATTTTGGCCGGTGCGCACCTCGTGGTCGCCGCGCCGGACGGGCATCGCGATCCGCTCTACATTGCCCGCGAGATCTCCGAGCAGGCGGTCACCCTCACCGATTTCGTGCCGTCGATGCTCACGGTCTTCACCGAGCACGCGACTGTCGAGCAGTGCCGTTCGCTGCGTGCGGTTTTCGTGATCGGCGAGGCGCTGCCGCCGGAGACGGCCGCTGCCTTCCGGGCGATCAGTGTGGCCGGCCTGCACAATCTGTACGGCCCCACCGAGGCGGCAGTCAGCGCCACCTACTGGGAGGCCGCCTCCGACGACACGGTGACGGTGCCCATCGGCGTGCCGGAATCGAACGTGCGCGTGTACGTACTGGACTCGCGGTTACGGCCGAGTGCGATCGGGGCGCCCGGCGAGCTGTACCTGTCCGGCCGCCAGCTTGCCCGCGGCTACTTCGGTCGATCCGACCTGACCTCCGATCGCTTCGTTGCCGACCCGTTCGCGGCGCCCGGCGAACGGATGTACCGGACCGGCGATCTCGTACGCTGGCGCGCCGACGGTGTCCTCGAGTACATCGGCCGCACCGATTTCCAGGTGAAATTCCGTGGCCAGCGGATCGAACTCGGTGAGATCGAGACCGTACTGCTCGCGCATCCCGCGATCAGCCAGGCCGCGGTGCTCGTCGTCGACACCGCGACCGGCCAGCAGTTGGCTGCCTACGTCGTCCCCGTCCCGGGCCGGACGGTCGACGCTGCGGACGTGACGGCCACCGCCGCGCAGCGGCTCCCGGGATACATGGTGCCCTCGGCGGTCGTGGCGCTGGATCGGTTCCCGCTCAACACCAGCGGCAAGCTGGACCGGAAGGCGTTGCCGGCACCGGAGTTCGACGTTCGCGGCGAGCGACTGCACCGCCCGCCGCGCAATCCCGCCGAGGAGATCGTCGCCGGGGTCTTCGCGGACGTGCTGTCCGTGCCGGACATCGGGATCGACGACAATTTCTTCGACCTCGGCGGCAACTCGCTGGTTGCGACGCAGGCCGTCGCGCGAATCGGCAGTGCGCTGGGAACTCAACTCGGAGTGCGCGCTCTCTTCGAGGCCCCGACGGTGGCGGCACTCACCGCGCAAGCGACCGCGCCAGATCGGTCGCGGCCTCCCCGCCCTGCGTTGAAGGCGCAGGCGTCTACGGTGCGAGCGCCGCTGTCGCTTGCGCAGCAGCGAATGTGGTTCATCAACAGGTTCGATTCGGCTGAGCCCGTGTACAACCTTCCGTTCGTGCTACGGATGTCCGGCAAAGTCGATCTCAACGCCCTGCGACGCGCGTTGATCGACGTGATCGATCGGCAAGAATCGCTGCGTTCGACCTTCCCCGAAACCGGAGACGGTCCACAACAGTGGATCTTGCCGATCGACGAGGTCGAACTCGACCTCACACCCGAATTGGTGACGCCGCACAACCTGGTGAACCGCCTCCGCGAACTGGCTTCGCGGGGCTTCGACGTCACTGCCGAGCTACCCATTCATGTTCAGCTCTTCGTGCTCGGCAAGTCCGAATATGCGCTGGCGATAGTGCTGCACCATATCGCCGCCGACGGGTTCTCCTTTGCTCCACTCGCCCGCGACCTAACCGAAGCGTATGTTGCGCGATCTGCCGGCAGCGCGCCCGGTTGGACCGCACTTCCGGTCCAGTACCGGGACTACGCTGTATGGCAACGCAGCCTCCTCGGCTCGCGCGAAGACCAGACGTCATTGGGAGCGATGCAGACCGCCTACTGGCTCGCGCGCCTGGCGGATCTCCCGGAACAGCTCGACCTGCCCACGGACCGCCCGCGTCCCGTGGTGCACTCGTACCACGGAAGCAAGATCGAATTCGAGATCGATGCTGTGCTGCACGCGGATCTGGTCGCGCTCTCACATCGATCCGGTGCGAGCCTTTTCATGGTTCTGCACGCTGCCCTCGCTCTACTACTGTCGCGGCTGAGCGGAATGCGGGACATCGCAATCGGCGCACCGATCGCGGGACGCGGGGAACCCGAGCTGGACGGCCTCGTTGGCATGTTCGTCAACACCCTGGTACTACGGACCGAGATCCACGACGACGAACCGTTCGGTGCCCTGCTCGAACGTGTGCGAGACGTCGATCTCGGCGCGTTCACCAACTCGGAGTTGCCGTTCGAGCGGCTGGTCGAGGTGCTCAATCCAACCCGCTCACAGGGACGGCACCCGCTGGTGCAGGTGGCGATCTCACTGCAGGCTGCCGTTCCGAGGGTCGTCGAACTGGGTGAGGTATCGATCACACCCGAGGAGATCGACCTCGTCGGTGCCGTGATGGACCTGCAATGGGCGTTCGCCGAGACCACAGGTGACCGCCATGGGGGTATCGCAGCGACCGTCACCTTCGCCACCGACTTGTTCGATGCGCAGACTGTCTCGGTCTTCGCGGAGCGCTACCTGCGGATCTTGCGAACAGTCGCTGCCGACAAACGAATTGCAGTCGGCGATGTGTCGGTGCTCGCGGAGTCCGAGCGCGCCGGGCTGCTGGCGCGCCGGGGAGGCGCTGTGCCGGCGCCCGCGACGCTCGCGGAAATGCTCGCGGGCACTGCGGGCAGACACGGCGGTCGAATCGCCTTGATCGCCGATGATCGTGCCACGACTTACCGTGAGTTGGACGAACGTTCGTCCGCGCTGGCGCGGGCACTCGTCGCGCGGAGTGTGGGCCCCGGCGACATCGTGGCCATCGCGCTTCCACGGTCGGTGGGGACGTATGAGGCGATCTGGGCCGTCGCCAAGGCCGGTGCCGGATTCGTGCCGATCGACCCGGGGTACCCGTCGGATCGGATCGAGCACATGCTCACCGATTCACTCGCGGTCCTCGGAATCTCGACCGCCGACGCGCTCGGTGACCTCGACCTGGGCATGCGCTGGCTGCTCCTGGACTCGGCCGACCTCGACGCGGAACTCGCAGTGCGAGAACGAGTCCCGGTCGCCGATTCCGAGCGCGCCCGGCCGCTGCGAGCAGACGACGTCGCATATATGATCTACACTTCGGGTTCGACCGGTCTGCCGAAGGGGGTCGTCGTCACCCACCGTGGGCTGACGGGTCTGACGGCATCTCAACAAGAACGCTTCTCGGCGCGCGTGACCGACCGGGTGCTCGCACTCGCCTCGCCGAGTTTCGACGCGTCCGTCTTCGAGCTGCTGCTAGCGCACGCAGTCGGTGCGGCGCTCGTGATTTCGCCACCGGGCGTATTCGGCGGACAAGAACTCGCGGTCGTGTTGAAGCGGCATCTGGTCACCCATGCGGTAATCACTCCCGGTGCGCTGTCGTCTCTCGATCCCGGCGGTTTGGATGATCTACGCACGCTCGTCGTCGCCGGCGAGGCGTGCACTCCCGAACTGGTGTCACGATGGGCGACCGGGGACCGCGCGTTCTACAACGCCTACGGGCCCACCGAGACGACAATCTGGACGACGGTGTCCGGCCCACTGCAGCCGACGCAGGGTGTGACGATCGGCGGACCGATTCGCGGTGTCACGGTGTACGTGCTCGATTCGAGACTGTCACCGGTCCCCGTCGGAGTCACGGGTGACTTGTACGTGGGCGGCGGGTCGCTGGCCCGTGGATACCACCGACGGCCAGGTCTGACAGCCGAGCGGTTCGTGGCGGGTCCGTTCAGCGGCGAGGGCGAGCGGCTTTATCGGACCGGCGATCTGGCGCGGTGGAACGTCACCGGAGAACTCGAGTACATCGGCCGCAGCGACACCCAGGTCAAGGTTCGTGGCCTGCGTATCGAACTGGGTGAGATCGATGCGGTACTCGGCCGTCACCCGGACGTGGACTTCGTCGTGACTCTCGCGCGTCACTCGCGTGCGGGAGGAATCGTGCTGGTCTCCTACGTAACCGGCGCTGGGAATCGTGCCGTCGACCGCCCTGCGCTACTGGACTACCTGTCGACGCGTGTGCCCGCGTTCATGGTTCCCTCAGCGTTGATCCAGATTCCTGAGGTACCTCTCACGCCCGGCGGCAAGCTGGATCAGAAGGCCCTTCCCGATCCGGTGTTCGAACTCCGTCAATACCGCGCGCCGACGACACCGATCCAGGAGGTCGTCGCAGACATATTTGCCGAAATCCTCGGCGTCGACCGCGTCGGACTCGACGACGACTTCTTCGAACTCGGCGGCAACTCGCTGATTGCGACGCAGGTTGCATCGCGACTGGGCGGCGCGCTGGACGCGCGAGTGCCGGTCAGGTTCCTGTTCGAGGCGCCGACCGTGGGTGCCCTCGCCGCGCGGCTCGAGACACACTCGGGCAACGGCGCTCGCAAGGCGCTCGTGGCACAGGAACGGCCCGAACGTATTCCGCTCTCGCTGGCGCAGCAACGGATGTGGTTCCTCAACCGCTTCGACACGAGTTCGACGGTGAACAACATCCCGATCGCGATACGGATGACCGGCGATCTGGACATCGCCGCGCTGCAGGTGGCCGTCATCGACGTGATCGACCGGCACGAGTCGCTGCGGACGGTGTTCCCGGATTCGCCGTCCGGCCCGCAGCAGATCGTGCTCGACGCGCCGCAGATCGTGCCGGACCTGACGCCGGTGCCGATCGATGGGGCAAACCTGCAGCAGGCATTGTTCGAGTTCGCGTCCGTGGGGTTCGACGTCACCACGGAGGTGCCGCTGCACGCGCAGCTCTTCGAGTTGAGCCATGACGACTACGTCCTCGGACTGGTCGTCCACCACATCGCCGCCGACGGGTGGTCGATGGGCCCGCTGGCCCGGGACGTGATGCTGGCGTACGCCTCACGTATCTCGTGGGAGACACCGGCATGGAGCATGCTGCCGGTCCAGTATCCGGACTTCGCGCTGTGGCAGCGCGAGGTGCTGGGGTCGGAAGACGATCCCGGATCGCTGATCTCGCAGCAGGTGCACTTCTGGTCCGGCAGCCTTGCCGATCTGCCTGACGAGCTCACCCTGCCCGGTGACCGATCACGACCGGCGATCGCGAGCTATCGCGGCGGGACACACGTGTTCGTGATCTCGCCGGGCACACACCGCGGGCTCCTGGATCTCGCGCAGGCACACAACACGTCGATGTTCATGGTGATACACGCCGCGCTCGCGGTGCTGCTGGCCCGGCTGTCCAACATTACCGACATCGCCGTCGGCACCCCTGTCGCCGGCCGGGGCGAGGAAGCGGTCGACGAACTCGTCGGCATGTTCGTGAACACGCTGGTGCTCCGGACCGACGTCGATCTGTCGGCAAGCTTCGTCGAGTTCCTCGCCCAGGCGCGGGAGCGCGACCTTGCCGCGTTCGGGCACGCCGATCTGCCCTTCGAGCGGTTGGTCGAGATCCTCAATCCTGCGCGCTCGCAGGCGCGGCATCCGCTCTTCCAGGTCATGCTCTCGTTCCAGAACACCGGCCACGTGTCGCTGGATCTGCCCGGGCTGACGGTGTCGACGATCGACTTCGATCCGATGCTCGCGAAGTTCGATCTGCAGCTCACCCTTCGTGAGTTGCCTGGTCCCGGCGCATCGGGATTCACTGCCGAGTTGTCATATGCCACAGACCTGTTCGACGAGTCGACGGTGGCGTCGTTCGCGGAACGATTCCAGCGCACGCTGGCCGCCGTCCTCGTCGCCCCGACGGCGTCGGTCGGCGACATCGAACTGCTCGACGTCGACGAACTGGCGTCGGTGCTGACGGTGTGGAACGACACGGAATGGCCAGTCGATCCCCGCGCAACGCTGGTGTCGATGTTCACTCAGCCGCTGCGGCGGCATCCGGAGGCCGTCGCGATCCGTTTCGGTACCGACGAGTTGACCTACGCCGAATTCGCGGCACGCGTGAACCGGTTGGCACGCTGTCTCATGGGTATGGGTGTCGGTCCCGAATCGGTCGTCGCGCTGGGTTTGCGTCGCTCGATCGACTTGGTCGTCGGCATGTACGCCGTCGTCGTCGCGGGTGGCGCCTACCTCCCGCTGGACCCGGACCATCCTGCGGACAGAACCGAATACATCCTCCGCACCGCGGCCCCGGTCTGTGTGCTGACGTCCTCGATCGATCCGATCACGACGATGACACCGGAATCACCTATGGTGCACATCGACCGGCTGTCGCTGACGGAGTTCTCCGACGCCGAGATCCGTGACGAGGAGCGGCGCCTGCCGCTGCGGGCGGCGAACACCGCCTACATCGTGTTCACCTCCGGCTCGACCGGGCGGCCGAAGGGTGTCGCCGTCAGCCACGCGGCGATCGTCAATCGCCTGGTGTGGATGCAGGCGGTGTACCGGCTGGAGCCGACCGATGTGGTGCTGCAGAAGACGCCCGCGACCTTCGACGTTTCGGTCTGGGAGTTCTTCTGGCCGCTGCAGATCGGAGCTCGGTTGGTCGTCGCGAAGCCCGACGGGCACCGGGATCCGGCCTACCTGGTCGAGGTCGTCACCACCGAGGGTGTGACGACCGCCCACTTCGTGCCCTCGATGCTGTCGGTGTTCGTCGCGGCCGAACGTGCGGCGAGCTGCACATCGTTGCGCCGCGTCTTCAGTTCGGGTGAGGCACTGCCGGGCGGCGTCGCCCAGCAGATGCGCAGGCTGACCGGCGCGGACGTGCACAACCTGTACGGGCCGACGGAGGCGGCGGTCGACGTCACCCACCACGCGGTCACGGACGCGGACGTGGTGACCGTGCCGATCGGTGCCCCGGTGTTCAACACCGAGGTCTTCGTGCTCGACTCCAGGTTGCGACCGGTCCCGCCGGGGGTTGCGGGCGAGTTGTACCTCGCCGGAGTACAACTGGCGCGCGGCTACACGGCACGGCCCGAATTGACTGCGGACCGCTTCGTCGCCAACACGTTCGGGCCCGCCGGAGCACGCATGTACCGCACCGGGGACCTCGTCACCTGGCGTGAGCCGGGAGAACTCCAGTACATCGGACGCAGCGATTTCCAGGTCAAGCTGCGCGGTCAGCGGATCGAATTGGGGGAGATCGAGGCCGCGCTCGTGGCGCAGGACGCCGTGGGGCAGGCGGTCGTGGTCGTGCACGTCGACGAGTCGACCGGTGCGCAACTCGTGGCCTACCTCGTCGCCGCACCGGACCGGCACATCGACCCGCAATCCGTGCGCGCCGCATTGGCGAATCGAGTTCCGGCCTACATGGTGCCGACGGCGCTGGTCGAACTCGACGCGCTGCCCGTGAACTCCTCCGGCAAGCTGGACCGAAAGGCACTGCCGGCGCCCGCTTTCGAGGCACGGGTGTTCCGCGCG
Source organism: Aldersonia sp. (assembly GCA_036524855.1). Classification (GTDB taxonomy): domain Bacteria; phylum Actinomycetota; class Actinomycetes; order Mycobacteriales; family Mycobacteriaceae; genus Aldersonia. Next base: position 13,237 of record DATDBL010000130.1, read on the forward strand.
CCGACCACACCCGTCGAGGAGATCGTCGCGGGTGTCTTCGGCGAGGTCCTCGGCGTCGAGCGGGTCGGCCTCGACGACGACTTCTTCGAACTCGGCGGCAACTCGCTGGTCGCCACCCGGGTGGTGGCGCGTCTGGGCCTCGCGTTGAACACGCAGATCGGGGTACGCGAACTGTTCGAAGCCTCGACGGTCGCTGCGCTGGCCGCGCGAGCGGAAACGCACGCCGACGAGGGCGCGCGCGCGATGCTCGCGCCGCGTCCGCGTCCCGACCGGGTGCCGCTGTCGCTGGCGCAGCAGCGGATGTGGTTCCTGAACCAGTTCGACACGGCGTCGGCGGTGAACAACATTCCGCTCGCGTTGGGGTTGTCCGGGCCGTTGGATCAGGGTGCACTGCAGGCGGCCGTCCGTGACGTCGTGGCGCGGCACGAGGTGCTGCACACCGTCTACCCGAATTCGCCGGACGGTCCATACCAACTCGTCGTCCCGACCGGTCAGGCGGTTCCCGACCTGGCCCCGCTGCGGGTCGCGCAGATCGGTGTGCCGTCCCGGATCGCCGCCGTCATCGGCGCCGGCTTCGACGTCACCTCGCAGGTGCCGTTCCGGGCGGAGTTGCTGCAGGTCGAGGAAGACCGGTACGTGCTGGCGATCGTCGTGCACCACATCAGTGCAGACGGGTTCTCGATCGCGCCGTTCACCCACGATCTGATGACCGCCTACGCCGCGCGTACCCGTGGCGACGTGCCGGACTGGGCGCCGCTGACCGTCCAGTACGCCGACTATGCCGTGTGGCAGCGCGAGGTGCTCGGCTCCGAGGACGACCCGGCGTCTACGATCTCGCGGCAATTGGCCTACTGGCGCAGCGCTCTCGCGGGGACTCCCGACGTGCTCGCGCTGCCCACCGATCGGCCCCGGCCCGCGGTCGCCTCGAACCTCGGTGCGGTCCACGAGTTCGTGATCCCGGCACCGATCCATCGAGCGCTTGTGGGTCTCGCCCGCGCGAATCGGACCACGCTGTTCATGTCGATGCACGCCGCGCTTGCGGTCGTGCTGCATCGGCTCTCCGGGTCGGACGACATCGCGGTCGGCACTCCCGTCGCCGGACGGGGTGAGGCCGCGCTCGATCAGCTGATCGGGATGTTCGTGAACACCCTCGTGCTGCGGGTGCAGGTCGAGCCGAGCATGACCTACGCGACGCTGCTGTCGGCGGTGCGCGACACCGACATCGCCGCGTTCGGCAACGCCGACGTCCCGTTCGAGCGCCTGGTGGAAGTGCTCAATCCCGTTCGCTCGCAGGCGCATCACCCGCTGTTCCAGGTGATGCTGTCGTTCCAGAATCAGGAGCGGCCGACGCTGGAACTCGACGGATTGTCGGTCGGTGCGCTGCCGATCGCCGAGGAGACCGCGAAATTCGACCTGCAGCTGACGCTCGTCGATCACTTCGACGCGAACGGCGAGCCGGGACCCATCCACGCGGGACTGGCGTATGCACGCGACCTGTTCGACGAGGCGAGCGCGGTGGACATTTCCCGCCGACTGGTGCGCGTGCTGGAGGCCGTTGCGGCGAATCCGGAAGTCCCGGTTGGCGACATCGAGTTGTTGACCGCACAGGAGCGACGGTCGGTGCTGGAAACGTGGAACGACACGCAGCGCCCGGTCGCGTATCCACTCAGCGTCGTGTCGATCTTCGAGGCGCAGGTCACGGCGTCGCCCGACGCGCGGGCGATCACCGGCGATGGTGTCGACCTCACCTATGCGGAGCTAGCGGGCCGGGTGCATCGCTTGGCGCGCCGCCTGGTCCGCGCGGGGGTCGGGCCGGAGACGCTGGTCGCCCTGGGTATGTACCGGTCCGTCGACCTGGTCGTCGCGATGCTCGCCGTGCTCGAAGCGGGCGGCGCGTACCTGCCGCTCGACCCCGATCATCCCGCGGATCGGATCGCCGAGATCCTCGCTGTCGCACGGCCGGTGTGTGTGCTGACGGCCGCGCCGGCAGACATCGGAGTGCCGGAACACGTGCCCGAGATCGACATCGACGCGGCGGGACTCGACGGAATCGATGCGGATCCGCTGCGGGCCGACGAGGTCGCGGCCATACCGATGCCGGAGAACGTCGCGTACGCCATCTTCACGTCGGGCTCGACCGGCCGCCCGAAGGGCGTTCTCGTCGAGCACCGGGCGCTGGTCAACCAGGTTCGGTGGATCACCGACCGGTTCGGTATCGGCGCGAACGACGTCGTGTTGTTCAAGACACCGGCGACGTTCGACGTGTCGGTGTGGGAGATCTACGGCCCACTGCTGACCGGCGGCCGCGTCGTCGTTGCGACCCCCGACGGGCATCGCGACCCGCTGTATATTGCGGAAGCCATCGCGGCAGAAAAGGTCACGCTGACCTCCTTCGTCCCGTCGATGTTGTCGGTGTTCGCGCGTGCGGCCGAGCGGGGGACGATCAGCTCGCTGCGGGCGCTGTTGATCGCCGGCGAGGCCCTGCCCGCGGAGACCGTCGCCGCCACCCGACGGGTTACCGACGCCGCGCTGCACAACCTGTACGGGCCGACCGAGTTCACGGTGCACGCGACGGAATGTGCCCTCCCCGACGACCCGTCGCCCGTGGTTCCGATCGGCTCGCCGGTGTGGAACAGCCGGGCGCTCGTCCTCGATTCTCGGCTGCGCCCGGTGCCACCGGGGGTCGCGGGGGAGCTGTACCTCGCGGGTATCCAGGTCGCCCGCGGCTACGCCGGACGGCCGGATCTGACCGCCGAACGCTTCGTCGCCAACCCGTTCGGTGCGTTCGGCGAGCCGATGTACCGCACCGGAGACCTCGTCCGCTGGAACCGCGCCGGGCAGCTGGAGTATCTGGGGCGCACCGACTTCCAGGTCAAGCTGCGGGGTCTGCGGATCGAGCTCGGCGAGATCGAGTCCGTGATCGGCGCGGCGCCGCAGGTGGCGCAGGCGGTCGTCGTCGTGCACAGCGCCGCCCGCACCGGCGATCAGATCGTCGGTTATGTCGTGCCTGCGCAGGAGGCGACACTCGATCCGGACCGGCTCCGCGCACGGGTGCGCGGCCGGCTGCCTTCGTACATGGTGCCGTCGGCGATCGTGGTGCTCGAGGCGCTTCCGCTCAACGCCTCCGGCAAGCTCGACCGTCGCGCACTGCCGTCCCCGTTGCTCGTCGCGCCGTCCTATCGCGCGCCCGCGACCCCGACCGAGCAGGCAGTCGCCGCGGTTTTTGCCGAGGTGCTCGGCGTCACCAAGGTCGGCGCGGACGACGACTTCTTCGAACTCGGCGGCAATTCGCTGATCGCGACCCAGGTGGCAGCCCGCGTCGGCGAGGCGCTGGCCCTGCGCGTCCCCGTGCGCGCCGTGTTCGAGGCGCCGACCGTGGCTGCGCTGGCGGCCTACGCGGAATCGCACGTGCGCGCCGAGGGCGCCGTGGCGCTGGTGGCGCGCGAACGGCCGCAGCGGATCCCGCTCTCGTTCGCGCAGCAGCGCATGTGGTTCCTGAACCGCCTCGACGCCGATTCGGTGGTCGACAACATCCCGATCGCGGTTCGACTCGTCGGTGATCTCGACGTCGATGCGCTGCGCGCGGCGCTCGTCGATCTGGTGGCTCGCCATGAGGCGCTGCGCACGACCTACCCGGACGTCGCCGGCGTCGGCTATCAGTCCATCGCGCCGATCGCCGGCCTCGGGCTCGATCGTCCCGTCGAATCCGTCACCGCGGAAGGCGTTTTCGCTCGAGTTGCCGAGTTGGTCGCGACGCGATTCGACGTGGCGCGCGACCTTCCGTTCCGGGCGGCATTGCTGCGGATTGCACCGAACGAGCACGTGGTGGTGCTGGTGATGCAGCACATCAGCGCCGACGGGTACTCGCTGCGACCGCTGATGCGCGACGTGATGACCGCCTACGTGGCGCGGGCGGCCGGGCAAGAGCCGGACTGGGCCCCGCTTCCCGTGCAGTACGCCGACTACAGCCTGTGGCAGCGCGACGTGCTCGGTGCCGAGAGCGATCCCGATTCGGTCGCGGCGCAGCAGATCGCGTACTGGGCCGCCGCGCTGCGTGACCTGCCGACGCGGCTCGAACTACCCGCCGATCGGGTGCCCCCTGAGATCGCGAGCAACCGCGGGGCGAGCGTCGCCGTCGGGATCGATGCCGGCCTGCACGCCGCCGTCGCCGAGTTCGCGCGTGCGCACAACACATCGTTGTTCATGACGATGCACGCCGCGTTCGCGGTCTGGGCGGCCCGGTTGACCGGGACGACCGACATCGCCATCGGCACACCGATCGCCGGCCGCGGGGAGCGTGCGCTCGACGACCTGATCGGGATGTTCGTCAACACCCTCGTGCTGCGCACCGAGGTGGACCCCGCCCGCGGCTTCGTCGATCTGTTGGCTCAGGTGCGCGACCGCGATCTCGCCGCGTTCGGCAACGCGGATGTGCCCTTCGAGCGGATCGTCGAGGTGCTCGACCCGGTACGGTCGCGGGCGCACCATCCGCTCGTCCAAGTGGTGCTCACGTTCGAGACGGCCGGGATCGGGAACTTCGCGCTGCCCGGCCTCGATGTCGAACTCGTCGACTTCGACGCCGGCGTGGCGAAGTTCGACCTGCAACTGACGATCGGGGAGGTGCTCGAGGACGGGAGTGCCGCGCTGTCCGCGCTGTTCACCTACGCGACCGACCTTTTCGACGAGCCGACGGTGGCCGAGTTCGCGCAGCGCTTCCTGCGGGTGCTGCGCGCGGTGGTCGCGGCGCCGGACCGCCCGGTCGGCGACATCGATCTGCTCGGCGCGGACGAGCGCACGCGCGTGCTCGAGTCGTGGAACCCCGAACGCGCGGCCGTTGCTGCCGATTCGACGCTGGCCGCCGATTCGACGCTGGCTGCGCTGTTCGAGGCGAGCGTTGCGCGCCGGGCGCACTCGATCGCGGTGCGCTTCGGTGACGAGTCGTTGACCTACCGACAACTCGACGATCGCGCGAATCGGTTGGCCCGCCTGCTGATCGCGCACGGAGTTGGGCCCGAGACGCTCGTCGCGGTGTCGCTGCCGCGATCGCTCGACCTCGTCGTGGCGCTGGTGGCCACGCTCAAGGCGGGCGGTGGGTACCTCCCGGTCGATCCGACCTATCCCGCCGACCGGATTCGGTACGTGCTCGACGACGCCGCGCCGACGTGCGCGGTCGCGTCGTCGGACCGCGAGGTCGATCTGCCGTCGTGGCTGCCGGTGATCGAGATCGACCGGATGGACGGCCTCGTCGACGCCGCGGGCGCGATCACCGAAGCGCACCGCACGGTGCCGCTGCGTCCGGACAACGTCGCCTACGTCATCTACACATCGGGCTCGACCGGACGTCCCAAGGGCGTGGTCGTGCCGCACCGCAACGTGGTCCGCCTCTTCGCGAACACCGCGCCCACCTTCGGATTCGACGAGGACGACGTCTGGACGTTGTTCCACTCCTATGCATTCGATTTCTCGGTGTGGGAGTTGTGGGGCCCGTTGTTGCACGGTGGCACGCTGGTGGTCGTCGACTACTTCGTGTCGCGTTCGCCGGATCAGTTCCTGCAGTTGTTGCGCGAGCAACGGGTCACCGTACTCAATCAGACGCCGTCGGCGTTCTATCAGCTCATGGACGCGGACCGGGCGATCGGCGGCGCGGACGATCTGGCGTTGCGGCACGTGGTGTTCGGTGGCGAGGCGCTCGAGTTGCGCAGACTGGCCGACTGGTACGACCGGCACCGCGAGGACGCGCCGCGGCTGGTGAACATGTACGGCATCACCGAAACAACCGTGCACGTCTCGCATCGCGAACTCGACGCGCCGACCGCCGCGCAGGCGCAGGGCAGTATCGTCGGCCGCGCGATCGCGGGGTTGCGGGTGTTCGTTCTCGATGCCCGGTTGCACCCGGCCCCGGTCGGCGTCGGCGGTGAGATGTACATTGCCGGTGGGCAGTTGGCCCGTGGTTACCTCGGGCAGCCGGCCCTGTCGGCGGGCCGGTTCGTTGCGAACCCGTTCGGTCCGCCCGGGTCGCTGCTGTACCGTTCCGGGGACCTCGCGCGGTGGACGCGCACCGGGGATCTCGAATATCTCGGCCGCGCCGACGATCAGGTCAAGATCCGCGGCTTCCGCATCGAACTCGGCGAGGTAGAAGCCGCCGTGCTCGCGCATGATGCGGTCCGCCAGGCCGCGGTGATCGTGCGGGAGGACACGCGCGGTGAGCAGCGACTCGTCGCCTATGTCGTGCCGACGCCCGGCGCGACGATCGATCCGGACGACATCCGCTCGCGCGCCGGCGATCTGATTCCGAGCTACATGATCCCGACCGCGTTCGTGGTGGTCGACGCGATCCCGCTGACGGCGAACGGCAAGCTCGACCGGCGGGCACTCCCTGCGCCTGCGATGCAGGGCAGACCGTTTCGTGCGCCGACCACCCCGGTGGAGGAGATCGTCGCCGACGTGTTCGCCGACCTCCTCGACGTCGGACTCGTCGGCCGCGACGACGACTTCTTCGACCTCGGCGGCAACTCGCTCGTCGCGACCCGCGTCGCAGCCCGCATCGGCGCGGCACTCGGTGCCGACGTCCCCGTGCGGACATTGTTCGAGACCTCGACCGTGGCCGATCTCGCCGCCCGGCTGCAATCGCAGGCCGGCGGGCACGACCGACCCCCGCTCGTCCCGCAGCAGCGGCCCGAACGAATCCCGTTGTCGCTGGCACAGCAACGGATGTGGTTCCTCAACCGATTCGATCCGGCCTCGACCGCGTACAACATTCCGGTCGCGCTGCGACTGACCGGGACGCTGAACCACGAGGCCTTGCGTGCGGCGCTCGTCGACGCGATCACCCGCCACGAGTCCCTGCGGACGCGATATCCCGACTCGCCGGAGGGTCCGTGGCAGCAGATTCTCCCACCGACCGCCGTGCTGCCCGATCTGTCGCCGATCCGGGTGCCCGCAGCCGAACTCGAACGCGCGTTGACGGACGTCGCGGGTAGCCACTTCGACGTCACAACCGAGGTGCCGATGCGAGTTCGGCTCTTCGAGGTCGCTCCCGAGGAGCACGTGCTCGCCGCCGTGGTCCACCACATCTGCGCTGACGGTTCGTCGATGCTGCCGTTCGCCCGCGACCTGATGACCGCGTACGCGGATCGCATCGACGACCGAACCCCCGGATGGACTCCGCTCGAGGTGCAGTACGCCGACTACAGCATCTGGCAGCGGGCCGTCCTCGGTGTGGAAACCGACCCGACGTCACTGGTTTCGCGGCAGATCGGGTTCTGGCGCGAGACGCTGCGGGACCTGCCGGATCAGTTGGATCTCCCGACGGACCATCCGCGCCCGGCCGTCCAGTCCTTCCGCGGCGGGCGGATCGAGTTCGAGATCTCCGCGGATGTCCATCGGGATCTGGTGCGCATCGCCCGCGAACACGCCGCGACGCTGTTCATGGCCATGCACGCGGGCTTCGCCGCGTTGCTCGCGCGCCTGTCGCAAGCCACCGACATCGCGGTCGGCACGCCGATCGCGGGGCGCGGCGAGGCTGCGCTCGACGATGTGATCGGCATGTTCGTCAACACGCTCGTGTTGCGCAGCGAGGTTCGCGACGACGACACGTTCACCGAACTGCTCACGCGCGTACGGGGGAGCGACCTCGCGGCGATGGGCCACGCGGACGTGCCGTTCGAGCGCCTGGTCGAGGTGTTGAACCCGGTGCGGTCGACTGCGCGTCACCCGCTGTTCCAGGTCGGATTCTCGTTCCAGAATCAGGGCAGCGCCGAGGTCAGGCTGCCCGGACTGACGGTCGGCGCGATAGCGGTCGACGCCGCAATCGCGCAGTTCGACCTGCAGTTGATCCTCGCCGATCGCTACGCCGACGACGGTGCGCCCGCCGGGGTCTCGGCCATCCTCACGTTCGCCCGCGACCTGTTCGAGCCGGCAACCGCCGCCTCGATCCGCGACCGATTCCAGCGTCTACTCGGCAGCATCGTCGCGAACCCGGCCGCGCCGCTCACCGACGCCGCCCTGCTCGCGGACGACGAACTCGAGCGCGTGCTGCAAGACTGGAACGACACCAGCCGTGCGCTGCCTGCGCACACGCTCGTCGACCTGTTCGATGCGCAGGTGGCGCGCAGTCCGGAGGCGATCGCGATCGTCACCGACAACGAGCGACTCACCTACGCCGAGTTCGACGCCAGGGTCAACCGGCTCGCGCGCTGGCTGATCGAGCAGGGGGTCGGCCCGGAAGCGCTGGTGGCGTTGGCCATCGTGCGTTCGGTCGACCTGCTGGTCGCGATGTACGCCGTAGCCAAGGCCGGCGGCGGATATGTCCCGATCGAACCTGCCAACCCCGCGGGCCGCAACGCACATGTGTTGAGCGTCGCGGACCCGATCTGTGTGCTCACCACGACGGGCACCGGCTTCGCACCCGCCGGCGGCGCAACCGGCGCCCCGCTGGTCGCGATCGACACGCTGCCACTCGACGGGTTCGAGGACGGGCCGATCCGCCCGGGCGAGCGGCGCAGCGCGCTGACGCCGGCCAACACGGCCTACGTCATCTTCACCTCGGGCTCGACCGGGCGACCCAAGGGAGTGGCGGTTGCGCATGCCGCGATCGTCAACCAACTGCTCTGGAAGCGCGACGCGTTCGGGCTCGACGGCGGCGACGCCGTCCTCCTCAAGACGGCCGCCACCTTCGACCTGTCGGTCTGGGAGTTCTGGTCGGCACTCGTGGTGGGGGCGCGGCTCGTCGTCGCCCGCCCCGACGGCCACGCCGATCCCGATTACCTGCTGAATCGGATGCGCGCGGAGTCGGTGACCACGCTGCACGCCGTCCCGTCCATGGTCGCGATGTTGACCACCGCCGCCGGGGGCCCGCTGCCCGGCACGCTGCGGCGGGTGCTGTCGATCGGTGAGGCGCTGCCTGCGGCGACCGCCGCCCGCTTCCTGGCGGAGAACTCGGCCGAGTTGTTCAACCTGTACGGCCCGACAGAGGCCGCAGTGTCGGTGACCGCGCAGGCGGTGACCACGGTCGAACGTGCGGTCGTCCCGATCGGGGGCCCGGAATGGAACACCCGAGTCTTCGTCCTCGACCGGCGCCTGCGGCCGGTCCCGATCGGCGTCGCCGGCGAGTTGTACCTCGCAGGTGACCAACTCGCGCGCGGCTACCAGGGCGGGTCCGACCTCACGTCGGAACGCTTCGTGGCGAACCCGTTCGAATCCGGCGGCGCGCGCATGTACCGCACCGGCGATCTCGTCGAGTGGCTGGCCGACGGAGCCCTCGCCTACCGGGAGCGTGCCGACTTCCAGGTCAAGGTCCGCGGATTCCGAATCGAACTCGGAGAGATCGAGGCCAGGATCGACGCCTCGGCCGATGTGGATTCGTCCGCTGTCATGCTCCACCGGGACGCACACGCCGGTGATCGGCTCGTCGCATACGTGGCGCCGCGCCCGGACGCGGCGCTCGACGAGGCGCGGCTGCGCCGTGAGCTCGCACAGGCGTTGCCGTCGTACATGGTTCCGTCCGCGTTCGTTGTGCTCGACCGGTTGCCGCTCAACACGAACGGCAAGCTCGACCGCGGCGCGCTGCCCGCTCCCGTGTTCGAGGCGCGCGAGTTTCGGGCGCCGACCACGCCGGTCGAGGAGGTCGTGGCTCAGGTCCTGGCCGAGGTGCTCGGACGCGGACCCGACGAGCGCGTCGGTCTCGACGACGACTTCTTCGACCTGGGCGGCAACTCGCTGAGTGCGACGCAGGTCGCGGCGCGACTCGGCGCGGCGCTCGATACCCGCGTGCCGGTGCGGACGCTGTTCGAGGCGCCGACCGTGGCGGCGCTCGCCGCGCGCGTCGAGCGGCAAGTGGGCACCGGCGCCGGGGAGCGACTTGTCGCGCAGCGGCGCCCCGATCTGATCCCGTTGTCGCTGGCGCAGCAGCGGATGTGGTTCCTCAACCGGTTCGAGCCGGCGTCGGCGGTGAACAACATTCCGGTGGCGATCCGGTTGACCGGTGCGCTCGACGCGAGTGCAATCGCAGCCGCAGTGCGCGACCTGATCGCCCGGCACGAGTCGCTGCGCACCGTCTACCCGGAGCACGATGGCACGCCGTATCAGTTGATCCTGCCCGCGGCCGAGGTCGATGTCGATCTCGACCCGATCTCGGTGCGGCCCGACGAGTTCCCCGGTGCACTGCGCGATCTCGTGCTCGCGGGATTCGACGTGACCCGCGAAGTCCCGGTTCGGGCGCGGTTGTGGCGGCTCACCGGCCACAACGGCGCCGCGCCCGAGCACGTGCTCTCGTTCGTCGCGCATCACATCGCGACCGACGGCTTCTCGATGCGTCCGCTCACGCGTGACGTCATGGTCGCCTACACTGCCCGCACACAGGGCGAGGCGCCGGACTGGGCGCCGCTGGAGGTGCAGTACGCGGATTTCGCGATCTGGCAGCGCGCGGTGCTCGGCGACGAGGGCGATCCCGGCTCGGTCGCGGCGGCGCAGATCGCCTACTGGACCGAAACCTTGGCGGACCTGCCCGACGAGATCGGCCTGCCTGCCGATCGGCCCCGGCCCCTCGTCGCGTCGAATCGAGGTGCGCGGCTGCACTTCGACGCCAGCGCATCGCTGCACCGGAGCGTCGCGGAACTTGCCCGCGAACACGGCGCGTCGCTGTTCATGGTGCTGCACGCGGCGTTCGCCACGACGCTGGCACGACTGTCGGCATCGTCGGACCTCACCGTGGGCACGCCGGTCGCCGGTCGCGGCGACGCCGCACTCGACGACCTGATCGGCATGTTCGTGAACACGTTGGTGCTGCGAACCCCGATCGATCCGGCGGCGTCTTTCGTCGACCTGCTCGCGACCACCCGCGAGGTGGACCTCGGTGCGTTCGCCCACGCCGACGTCCCGTTCGAGCGACTGGTCGAAGTACTGAATCCGGCACGGTCGCAATCCCGCCATCCGTTGTTCCAGGTGATGCTGACGCTGCAGAACACCGGCGAAACCCGCTTCGCGCTGGGCGATCTCGACATTGCCGCGGTCGAGCCCGATGTGGTGACCGCCAAGTTCGATGTGCACCTCACGGTCACCGAGCGTTTCGATTCGGGCGGGCGCCCCGACGGCCTGGCGGCATTCGTCGACTACGCCACGGAGTTGTTCGACGAGGATTCGATACGCGCGCTGGTGACGCGGTTGCTGCGCCTGCTCGATGCGGTGGTGACCGATCCGACCTTGCCGATCGGTGACATCGATCTGCTCGATGCGGCGGAACGGGAGCGAATCCTCTTCGACTGGAACGACACCCACCACGAGGTGGCTGCAACGACACTGGTGACGCTGTTCGAGGAACAGGTCGCGCGGACACCGGAGGCCGTCGCCCTGGTATTCGGCGGCACGCGATTGAGTTATCGCGAGCTGAACGAGCGCGCGGACCGGTTGGCGGATCGGCTGCGCTCGCTGGGCGTCGGCCCCGAGCGCCTGGCGGGGATCGCCATCCGGCGCTCCGTCGAGTTGGTCGTCGCGACGTACGCGGTGCTGAAGGCCGGCGGTGGGTATCTGCCGCTGGATCCCGAGCAACCCGGCGAACGGATCGCCTACGTGCTCGACGTCGCGGCGCCGACGGTTGTGCTCACCACCCGTCGCGACGGCTTCAGCGCGGTCGGCGTCCGCGTACTCGCGCTCGAGGCGCTCGAGGCGCTCGAGCCGGATCGCCCGGGCGACCACCACTCGGCGGTGCTGCCGGCACACACCGCATACGTGATCTTCACATCCGGGTCGACGGGACGGCCCAAGGGCGTCGCCGTGTCGCACGCCGCGATCGTCAACCGGTTGCGGTGGATGCAGGCGACCTACCCGTTGGCCGCGGTCGACGCCGTCCTGCAGAAGACGCCGGTCACCTTCGACGTCTCCGTGTGGGAGCTCTTCTGGCCGTTACAAACCGGGGCGCGCCTCGTCGTGGCCCAGCCGGACGGTCACCGCGATCCCGGCTATCTCGCTGCGGTCGTCGCCGCAGAGCGCATCACCACGCTGCATTTCGTCCCGTCGATGCTCGCGGCGTTCGTCGCGCACCTGAGCGAATCGCCGCGCGCGATGTCCGGGATCGCCGGGGCAGCATCGCTGCGCCAGGTGTTCGCCTCCGGCGAGGCGCTGCCCGGGAACACCGCGCAGCAGTTGCGGGCGCTGACCGGCGCCCGTCTGCACAATCTGTACGGGCCCACCGAGGCCGCCGTCGACGTGACCTACCATGAGGTCACCGACGCGGACGCCGTGGACGTCGCGATCGGCCGCCCGGTGTGGAACACCGGGCTCTACGTGCTCGATGGGCGACTCCGCCCGGTTCCCGCCGGCGTGCCCGGCGAGCTCTACCTCGCAGGCGCGCAACTCGCCCGCGGATACCTGAACCGGCCGGACCTGACCGCGGAACGATTCGTGGGCGACCCGTTCGGTGGCCCCGGAGCGCGGATGTACCGAACCGGCGACCTGGCCCGGTGGACGCCCTCGGGTGAGGTGGACTACCTCGGGCGCACCGATTTCCAGGTGAAGGTCCGCGGGTTGCGCATCGAACTCGGCGAGATCGAAGCCGCGCTGGTCGCTCACCCCGACGTCGCCCAGGCGGTCGTCGTCGTGCGTTCGGACCCGCACACCGGTGACCAGCTCGTCGGCTACCTCGTGCCCCGACCCGGCGGGGAGCTCGGCTCGGCAGTCGCTCTGGACGCGGTGCGCGACACGCTCGTCCGCCGCCTGCCCGGATACATGGTGCCCGCGGCGTTGGTCGTGCTCGACGCGATGCCGCTCAACGTATCCGGCAAGCTCGATCGACGTGCGTTGCCGGCGCCGAGCTTCGCCGCGCGCGAGTTCCGGGCGCCCGCAACGGCGGTGGAAGAGATCGTGGCCGCGGTGTTCGCCGAACTGCTCGGTGTCGACCGGGTCGGGGTGGACGACGACTTCTTCGCACTCGGCGGCAATTCGCTGGTCGCCACCCGGGCTGCGGCGCGCCTCGCGGCCGCATTGAACACAACGCTCGGGGTCCGGGAGATCTTCGAGGCGCCGACCGTCGCCGGGTTGGCGGTGCGTGTCGCACAGCCCGTCGGTGCCGACCGGCCGCCGCTGGTACCGCAACAGCGCCCGGCGCGGATCCCGCTGTCGCTGGCGCAGCAGCGGATGTGGTTCCTCAACCGCTTCGAGGTCGGCGCTGCCGGCGAGGATGCGGTGGATGCGGCCGCGGTGAACAACATTCCGGTCGCGGTCCGGCTTTCCGGAGTGCTCGACCGTGTCGCGTTGCGGCTCGCGGTCGCCGATGTGCTGGCTCGGCACGAGTCGCTGCGAACGAGTTATCCCGACGTCGACGGCGTTCCCTACCAGTTCGTGGTGCCCGCTGCCGAGGTTGCTCCGGCGCTGGAACCGCTGCCGGTAACCGAGGCGGAATTGCCTGCTCGTCTTGCCGAACTCGCCCGCACGCCGTTCGACGGCGCCGCGGCGCCGCCGTTCGCGGCGGCCTTGTTCGAGTTGGCGCAGACCGAGCACGTGCTCGGCATGGTGGTACACCACATCGCGGCGGACGGCTTCTCGATGGGTCCACTCACCCGGGACCTGGTCAGCGCGTACGCGGCGCGCTCGAGCGCTGCGGCCGAGGCGCCGCAGTGGCAGCCGTTGGCGGTGCAGTATGCCGACTTCGCCATCTGGCAGCGCGCGGTGCTCGGGGCGGAGGCCGACCCGGAATCTCTGCTTGCGCAGCAGATCCGGTTCTGGTCGCAGACGCTGTCCGGCGCACCGGAGCAACTGGACCTACCCTCGGACCGGCCGCGGCCGCGGGTGGCCTCGGGCCGGGGCGGCACCGTCGGGTTCGAGATAGCAGCGCCGACTCACCGCGCGATGGCCGACCTCGCCCAGCAGCGCGGTGCGTCGCTGTTCATGGTGGCGCATGCGGCGTTCGCGTCCTTGCTGGCCCGGCTGTCGGGGACCACGGACATCCTCGTGGGCACGCCGATCGCCGGTCGCGGCGACGCCGCCCTCGACGACCTCGTGGGCATGTTCGTCAACACGCTGGTGCTGCGCACCGAGGTGGATCCGGCGGCGCCGTTCGCGGAGCTGCTCGGCGAGGTCCGCGGCGCGGATCTCGACGCCTACGCGCACGCAGAAGTCCCCTTCGAACGGCTGGTCGAGGTACTGAATCCGGTTCGCTCGCAGGCTCGGCACCCGTTGTTCCAGGTGATGCTGGCGTTCCAGAACACCGGTACCCCGACGCTGGACCTGCCCGGCCTGCGCGTCTCCGGCATCGACCTCGAAGTCGGCCTGGCCAAGTTCGATCTGCAGCTGACCCTGACGGAGCGGTTCGGGCGTGGCGGTGAGCCGGAGGGAATGTCGGCCGAGATCGCCTACGCCCTGGATCTGTTCGACGCGGACACGATCGGAGACCTCGCCGGCCGTTATCTGCGTGTCCTCGACGAGGCCGTCGCCGATCCGTGGGTTGCTGTGGGTGACATCTCGCTGCTCGACGCAGCCGAGACCCGCGAGACGGTCCTGCAAGGCAACGGCATCGACGTCGCAATGGGGCCGGAGTCGCTCGTGCTCGACCTGTTCCACACGCAGGCCGGCGCGACCCCCGACGCGATCGCGGTGGTCGATGCGGACGGCGCCGGCGCGCTCACCTACGCCGAGTTCGCCGCTCGCGTCTGCAGGCTCGCGCGCCGACTGGTCGCCGCCGGGGTGGGCCCGGAATCGCTCGTCGCCTTGGGGATGCGACGCTCGATCGACCTGGTCGTCGCCGTGTACGCGGTGCTCGAAGCGGGCGGCGGGTACGTTCCGCTCGACCTCGATCAGCCGGGCGAACGGATCGACTACATCCTCGCCACGGCCGCGCCCGCGCTGGTGTTGACGACGCGCACCGAGGGTTTCGATCCCGGCGCGATCGCACCGGTCCTGGTGATCGACGATCGCAACCTCGAGGAAGACGTGACCGCGGGCGGCGATGATGTGCCGCTCGTCGACGCGGATCGGCGTGCCCCGCTGCGTCCCGAGCACGTCGCTTACGTGTTGTTCACCTCAGGCTCGACGGGCCGCCCCAAGGGGGTGGCAGTTCCGCATGCCGCGATGCACAACCAGATTCGCTGGATAGCTGGCCAGTACGGCATCGGTGCCGGCGACGTGGTGCTGTTCAAGACCCCGGTGACGTTCGATGTATCGGTGTGGGAGTTGTTCGCGCCGTTGACAGTCGGTGCTCGGATCGTGGTCGCGGCGCCGGACGGACACCGCGACCCGGCCTATCTTGCCGCCGCGATCGCCGAGCATGCGGTGACGATGACCTCGTTCGTGCCGTCGATGCTGAACGCCTTCGCGGCGTCGGTGCCGTCCGAGGCGATCACCACGCTGCGGGCCCTCCTCGTGGCGGGCGAGGCCCTGCCGCGCGAGACGATCGTGGCCGTGCGTCGGGTCAGCGCTGCAGACGTCTTCAACCTATACGGCCCCACGGAATTCACGGTCCACGCGACCTACACCGAGGCACTCGCCGACGGGGGCGGCCCGGTCCCGATCGGCCTGCCCGTGTGGAACACGCAGGCGCGGGTTCTGGACACGAGGCTGCACCCGGTGCCCGACGGCGTCGCCGGCGAACTCTACCTCGCCGGCGCGCAAGTCGTGCGGGGCTACCACGGGCGCCCCGAACTGAGCGCGGAACGTTTCGTTGCCGATCCCTTCGGCGTTCCGGGCGGGCGAATGTACCGGACCGGCGACCTCGTGCGCTGGCGCGACGGTGTACTGGAGTACCTGGGGCGCACGGATTTCCAGGTGAAACTGCGCGGTCTGCGGATCGAACTCGGCGAGATCGAGTCGGTGCTGCGGGGCGACGACGAGGTGGCGTCCGCGGTCGTGGTGGTCCGTTCGGACTCCAAGGCGGGCGATCGGCTCGTCGGCTACGTGGTCCCGCGCGACGGCGCGACCCTGGACACCGCGCGGCTGAGGTCCGGCCTCGAACGCGTGCTGCCGTCCTACATGGTGCCCGCCGCGTTCGTGGTGATGGATTCGCTGCCGCTCAACTCCGCGGGCAAGCTGGACCGCCGGGCGCTGCCCGCCGCCGACCTCGCCGCCGTGGGATTCCGGCCGCCGTCCTCACCCGTCGAGCAGATCGTCGCCGGTGTCTTCGCCGACGTGCTCGGCGTCGAGCGGGTCGGACTCGACGACGACTTCTTCGGCCTCGGTGGCAACTCGCTGGTGGCGATGCAGGTCGTCGCGCGCATCGGATCGGCGCTCGGGACGGGGGTGCCGGTTCGCGTGCTCTTCGAAGCGCCGACGGTCGGGGCGCTCGCGGTGGCGGTGGAGCAGCACGACGGCGCCCGCCGCCCGCCGCTGCAGCGCCAGGACCGGCCCGAGACGATCCCGCTGTCGCTGGCGCAGCAGCGCATGTGGTTCCTCAACCGGCTGGATCCGGCGTCGGCGGTGAACAACATTCCCGCGGCGATCCGGCTCGACGGGAAGCTGAAGATAGCTGCCCTGCGCGCGGCGCTTGCGGACGTGATCGAACGGCACGAGACCCTGCGCACGATATACCCGGAGCAGGGAGGTCGCGGCCACCAGGTCGTGCTCCCGGCGACCGCTGTGGTCATCGACCTGCAGGTCGAGCCCGTCCGCGCGTCCGAGGTCCGGGAGCAGGTGGAACGGCTCGTGAGCCTCGGGTTCGACGTCACCACCGAGGTCCCGGTGCGTGTCAGGTTGCTGCGTGTCGAGGACGCGAACGCGCATCTGCTCGTCTTCGTCGCCCATCACGTGTCCGCCGACGGCTGGTCGGTCGGCCCGATGACGCGTGACCTGATTACTGCCTACGTCGCACGGTCGCAGGGAGAGTCCGCGGCTCCGGCGTGGGCGCCGCTGCCGGTGCAGTACGTGGACTACACGCTGTGGCAACGCGCGGTCCTGGGCGCCGAGAGCGATCCCGGATCGGTGATCGCCCAGCAGATTCGGTACTGGTCGGCCCAGCTCGCCGATCTCCCGGACGAGCACGGTCTGCCCACGGATCGTCCGCGCCCGCCGGTCGCCTCCAATCGAGGTGCGGTGTATGCGTTCACGACGACCTCCCGGGTCCATGCCGAACTCGCGGCCGTTGCGGGAGACCGGGGCACCACCACGTTCATGACGGTGCACGCGGCGCTCGCCGTCCTCCTCGCGCGGTTGTCGGGCAACGACGACATCGTGATCGGCACCCCCGTCGCCGGCCGCGGTGACATTGTCCTGGACGACCTGATCGGCATGTTCGTCAACACCCTCGTGCTGCGGACCCACGTCGGTGCCGCCGACACGGTGGCGGATGTGCTGGGCACGGTTCGGACCACGGACCTCGCCGCGTTCGGCCACGCCGAGTTGCCGTTCGAACGCTTGGTGGAAATCCTGGATCCGCCGCGGTCCCAGGCGCGACACCCGCTGTTCCAGGTGATGCTGTCGTTCCCGAACTTCGCCGAAACGGTGCTCGAACTGCCGGGGCTGAGCGTGTCCGAGGTCGAGTTCGACACCCACGTGACGAAGTTCGATCTCCTTTTCAGCATCTGGGAAACCTTCGACACCGACGGCGCCGCCGCGGGACTTTCCGTCCAGATCAGCTATGTCACAGATCTTTTCGACGAATCGACAATTGCCGACATCGCACTGCGACTCGACCGCGTACTCGCTGCGGTGGGGGCGGACCCGACCGCGGCGGTGGAGTCGGTGGACGTGCTCGGACCCGACGAGCGCCGCCGCGTGCTCCGGGACTGGAACGACACCGCCCACGAGGTCGATCCGGCGCGGACGCTCGTCGATCTCTTCGAGGAACAGGTCGCGCGCACGCCCGACCGCGTCGCGCTGGAGTTCGACGGCGCCGAGCTGACCTATCTCGAAACCGCGGAGCGCGCGCGCCGCCTCGCACGCTGGCTGATCGAGCGTGGCGTCGGGCCGGATGCGTTGGTGGCGGTGGCGATACGGCGTTCGCTCGACCTGGTCGTCGCGATCCACGCGATCGAACTCGCGGGCGGCGGATACGCGCCGATCGATCCCGACCATCCGGCCGAACGCATCGAGTACGTGCTGACCACCGCCCGACCGGTCTGCCTGCTGACGACGTCGCGGGACGGCTTCGCCGCCGAGCAGGCCGAGACGGTGCCGATCGACACCCTCGACCTGTCCGCGTTCGCGAGCGGACCGATCGAGCCCACGGAGCGGATCGCGCCGCTGCACTCGCGAACCACGGCGTACGTGATCTTCACGTCGGGTTCCACGGGTCGCCCCAAGGGTGTGGCGGTCAGCCACCGCGCCATCGTGAACCGTCTCGTGTGGATGCAGCACAGCTACCCGATGGACTCCGAAGACGCCGTGCTGCAGAAGACCCCCGCCACGTTCGACGTGAGCGTGTGGGAGTTCTTCTGGCCGTTGCAGGTCGGTGCCCGGCTTGTCATCGCATCCCCCGACGGGCACCGGGATCCGGCCTACCTGCTCGACGTGATCGAGCGGGAGCGGGTGACGAGCGTGCACTTCGTGCCGTCGATGCTGGCAGTGTTCCTGACACAGGCCGGTGACGCCGCCGCGTTCGCCCGAGCCCGGACTTTGCGGCACGTGTTCACCTCCGGCGAGGCGCTGCCCGTCCGCACGGCGCAGGATCTGCGCGCGCTCGTAGGGGCGCGGTTGCACAACCTCTACGGTCCGACCGAAGCCGCTGTCGACGTGACGTTCCACGAGGTCACCGACGCAGACGTCACGTCGGTGCCGATCGGTGCGCCGGTGTTCAACACCGCGGTGTTCGTCCTCGACGCGCGGCTGCATCCCGTTCCGCCGGGTGTGCCGGGCGAGCTGTACCTCGGCGGGCGCCAACTCGCGCGTGGGTACGTCGGACGCGCCGACCTGACGTCGGATCGCTTCGTGGCCAACCCGTACGGCGCACCCGGCGACCGGATGTATCGCACCGGCGATCTCGTCGCGTGGACCGCGGCCGGCGAACTCGACTACCTGGGTCGCACGGACTTCCAGGTGAAGCTGCGAGGCCAACGCATCGAGCTCGGCGAGATCGAGGCGGTGCTGTCCGGGATCGACGGCGTTGCGCAGGCCGTCGTCGTCGTGCGCTCGGATCCGAGCCTCGGCGATCAGATCGTCGGGTATCTCGTGCCCGCACCCGGACGGGCACTGGACGTGCAAGCGGTGCGCCGGGATGCCGCAGGGTCGCTGCCTGCGTACATGGTCCCCGCCGCCGCGGTGGTCCTCGACGAGTTCCCGCTCAACGCCTCGGGGAAGCTTGACCGAAAAGCGTTGCCGAGTCCCGTGTTCGAGGTGCAGGTCTACCGAGCGCCGACGACACCCGTCGAGCAGCTGGTCGCGCGTACGTTCGCCGATACCCTCGCTGCCCAGCGTGTCGGTCTCGACGACGATTTCTTCGAGCTCGGCGGGAACTCGCTCGTGGCCATCGCGGTGACGGCGCGACTCGGCGCCGAGTTGAATGTGCCTCTCGGTGTTCGTGACCTGTTCGAGGCGCCGTCGGTCCTCGGGCTGGCGAACCGGATCGAGGGACTGCGCGGACGCGGGCGCGACGTGCCCGACCTCGTGGCCGCTCCTCGTCCCGAGCGTATCCCGCTGTCGCCCGCTCAGCAGCGCTACTGGTTCCTCAATCAGTTCGACACGTCGTCGGCGGTCGACAACATCCCGGTCGCCGTCCGGTTGACCGGCGAACTCGACGCGCCCGCGCTCGAGGCAGCGGTCGGTGACCTGTTCGCCAGGCACGAGTCCTTGCGTACCGTCTACCCCGATTCGGCAGCGGGGCCGTATCAGCACATCGTGCCGATCTCCGCGATGAGGACCCCGCTGCAGGCCGTGGCCGTCGAGGAAAGCGATCTGCAGGCGCAGGTGCTCGCGTTCGCGACGACGAGTTTCGACGTCACGTCCGAGGTTCCGGTGCGCGTCGGGTTGTTCCGATTGCGCCCGGACGAGCATGTGCTCGCCCTCGTGGCCCACCACATCTGTGCGGACGGCGCCTCGATGGGACCGCTGACCCGTGACCTGATGCGCGCGTACGTCGCACGCTGCGTCGGTGCGCCGCCGGACTGGACCGCTCTGCCGATCCAGTACGCCGATTTCACCCTGTGGCAGCGGGCACTGCTCGGTGACGAGGCCGATCCGGAATCGGCCGCCGCACGCCAGGTGGGCTACTGGACCCGGGCTCTGGCCGGGCTACCGGACCAGCTCGACCTTCCCGCTGACCGACCGCGCCCGCCGGCGCAATCCTTCCGCGGTCGGTCGGTGCGCTTCGCGCTCGATGCTTCGGTGCACGCCGCCCTCGCCGCGTTGGCGCGGTCACACAACGCCACCTTGTTCATGGTGATGCACTCGACACTTACCGTGCTGCTGGCCCGGTTGTCGGGTGTGACCGACATTGCGGTCGGGACTCCGATCGCGGGCCGCGGAGAGCGTCGGCTCGACGATCTGATCGGAATGTTCGTGAACACCTTGGTGTTCCGAACGCAGATCGATCCGGCAGAGCGCTTCGACGAGTTGCTCGCTCGGGTGCGGCGCGACGACCTCGACGCTTTCTCGAACGCCGACGTGCCGTTCGAACGTATCGTCGAGGTCCTGAATCCGGCTCGCTCGACCGCCCGCAATCCGCTCTTCCAGATCGGCTTGTCGTTCCAGAATCTCACCGCCACCGAACTCGATCTGCCCGGCCTGCACGTCACCGGTGTCGAGTTCGACAGCCTGCTCGCCAAGACCGACCTGCAACTCACCCTGTCCGACCGTTACACCGCCGACGGCGCGCCGAACGGCATTGTGGGCGAGTTCACGTACGCGACAGACCTGTTCGACGAGGCCAGCGTCGTGGCGTTCGCGCGACGTTACACCCGACTCGCAGCCGCGTTCGTGTCCGACCCGGGCCAGCGGGTCGGTGACGTGGACATGCTCGACCCGGGAGAACGATCCGATGTCGTCGAGTCGCGCAACCTCACCGACGAGGCGGTGCCGGCGCGTACGCTCGTCGACCTCTTCGACGAGCAGGTGCGGCTGCGACCGGATTCCGTCGCGGTGGTCGCCGAAGGTCGTCGTCTGACCTACCGGGAATTCGATGCCTGGGCCAACCGTCTCGCCCGGGTCCTGATCGGGCAGGGTGTCGGACCGGAGACGTCGGTCGCCCTCGGTATGCGGCGCTCCGTGGATCAGTTGGTCGCCATGTACGCCGTCGCCAAGGCGGGCGGGGCCTACGTGCCGATCGATCCCGACCAACCAGCCGAGCGGACCGCGACGATCCTGGCGACGGCGGTGCCCGTCTGCGTCCTCACCTCGAGCCGAGAGCATTTCGAATGGCCGGGCATCCCCGTGCTCGAGACCGACGGCCTCCTCGACGACGACGATTCGCCGGTGGGCGACCTCGATCGGCTGGCGCCGCTGCGACCCGACAACACCGCCTACGTGCTGTTCACCTCGGGTTCGACCGGAACCCCGAAGGGAGTCGCGGTCCCGCACACCGCCGTCACCAATCAGTTGCTCTGGAAGCGCGCATATTTCGGCATCGGTCCGGACGACGCTGTCCTGTTGAAGACTGCAGCGACCTTCGACCTGTCGGTCTGGGAGTACTGGTCGGCGCTCGTGTCCGGGGGGCGGCTGGTGATCGCATCGCCGGACGGTCACCGCGACGCGCAATACCTTGTGGACCTCATCGAGTCCGAGTCGGTGACGATCCTGCATGCCGTGCCGTCGATGCTCGACGCGCTGCTCGGTGTCTGCAACGACGTGCTGCCCGCGAAGCTGCGCCGGGTGCTGGCCATCGGCGAGGCGCTGCCGGGTGTCCTCGCGCGCCGGATGCTCACGCATTCCCCTGGCACGCGGTTGTTCAACCTGTACGGCCCCACCGAGGCTGCGGTGTCGGTGACTGTCGACCGGATCGAGGCCGGGACGACCGACGACATCACGATCGGGCGACCCGAATGGAACACCCAGGTCTACGTGCTGGATTCACGACTGCACCCGGTTCCCGACGGGGTGGTCGGCGAACTGTACCTGGCCGGTCGTCAACTCGCGCACGGCTATCGTCGGCGCAGCGATCTCACCGCCGAGCGTTTCGTCGCCAGTCCGTTCACCGTCGGCGCCCGGATGTATCGCACCGGCGACCTCGTGTTCGCGGGTCGTGACGGACGCCTGCGTTATGTGGGCCGCAGCGATTTTCAGGTCAAGCTGCGCGGGTTCCGAGTCGAACTCGGTGATGTCGAGGCGGCGTTGGCGGACCAGCCGACAGTCGCGCAGGCGGTCGCGGCCGTCCACACCGACCCGCATGTCGGTGACCGGCTCGTCGGCTACGTGGTGCCAGCCGTGGGGTGCGACGCGGTGGCCGAGGATCTGCGAACCGCGGTCGCAGAACGGCTGCCCTCCTACATGGTGCCGAGCACGGTCGTCGTACTCGACGCGCTCCCCTACAACGTGAACGGCAAGATCGATCGGCGAGCGTTGCCCGTCCCGAGCTTCGAGACAGGGCCGCGACGAGAACCGGTTACGCCGATCGAACAGATCGTCGCCCGTGTGTACGCCGAGGTTCTCGGTCGCGACGACGTCGGTGCCGACGACGACTTCTTCGCGGCGGGCGGGAACTCGCTGACCGCGACCCGTGTCGTTGCCCGCCTGGGCGCGGCGGTCGACGCGAAGGTGCCGGTTCGGCTGCTCTTCGAGGCGCCGACAGTCGCCGACCTCGCGGTGCGTCTTGAGCGCGCGGCCGGCACAGGCGGACGGAAGGCGCTGGTTGCGCAGGTGCGCCCGGATCGGGTACCGCTGTCGTACGCTCAGCAACGAATGTGGTTCCTCAACCGCCTCGACCCGGGTTCCGCGGTTTACAACATCCCCGCCGCGATTCGGTTGTCCGGCGAGCTCGACATCGCCGCACTGCGTTTCGCGTTGCGCGACGTGATCGCCCGGCACGAGGTGCTGCGAACCAGCTATCCGGAGCACGACGGCATCGGTTACCAACAGGTAGACCCGGTTTCGACCGTCGGCCTGGATCTGTCAGCGGAGCGGGTCGAACAGCAGGATCTGGCTGCTCGACTCGTCGACGTGGTCGGAACCGGATTCGACGTGACGATTGCGCCACCCGTCCGGGTGCGACTCTGGCAGCTGGGCGAGCGGGACCACGTACTCGTCGTCGTCGTTCACCACATCAGCGCCGACGGATTCTCGATGGGCCCGCTCGTGCGGGACGTCGTCGCGGCCCACTCGGCGCGCGCGGCGGGCGCGGAACCCGATCGGGCGCCGCTGCCGGTGCAGTACATCGACTACACGCTGTGGCAACGTGCCTCGCTGGGCGAGGACACCGATCCCGGCTCGGTGCTCGGCATGCAGCTGGCGTATTGGCGCACCGCACTGGACGATCTGCCCGCTCAGCTCGACCTGCCGACCGACCGACCGCGTCCCGCTGTCTCGAGCTACCGCGGCGCGACCCGGATGTACGGCATCGACGCCGACGTCGTTGCGCAGCTGGAACAGGTCGCGCTGGACCGCAACGCGACCCTGTTCATGGTCGTGCATGCGGGTCTCGCGGCGCTGCTCGCCCGGCTCTCGGGCACCACCGACACCGCGATCGGAACCCCCATCGCCGGCCGCGGAGAGGCCGAACTCGACGATCTGATCGGCATGTTCGTCAACTCGCTCGTGCTGCGGACCACGGTAGCGCCGGAATCGAGCTTCGAGGAACTCCTGGCGGCGGCGCGGGAGACCGACCTGTCGGCGTTCGCCAACGCCGATGTCCCGTTCGAGCGTGTGGTGGAGGCCGTCGATCCGGAGCGTTCGCGAGCGCGGCATCCGCTGTTCCAGGTGATGCTGACGTTCCAGAACATGGAACCGACGTCGTTCGCGCTGCCCGGCATCGAGGTGGCGGCGGTCGACCTCGACATCGTCGCCGCGAAGTTCGACCTTCAGGTCACCGTGACCCACCGAACCGATTCGGCGGGCCGCCCCGCAGGCATGGGGGTCGAGTGGACCTATGCAACCGATCTCTTCGACGAGTCGACGATCGCGACGTTCCACGCTCGACTGGTGCGGCTGCTACGCGTCGTCGGCCAGGCTCCCCGCACGGCCATCGGAGACGTTCCGATCTTCGAGGACGACGAACTGGACCTCGTCGTGCGCCGATTCAACGACACCGCGCACCCGGTGAACGCAGCCACGACGCTTGTGTCGATGTTCGACGATACCGTTGCTGCACACGCGAATTCACCGGCAGTGAGCTTCGACGGGGTATGGCTCGACTACGACGAGTTCGCCTTCCGCGTGCGCCGCCTCGCGCGGGCGTTGATCCAGCACGGCGTCGGGCCGGAGAACCTGGTCGGCGTTGCGATACAACGCTCGCTGGACCTGCTGGTCGCGATCTACGCGGTGGTCGAGGCGGGGGCGGGCTACGTGCCGCTGGACCCGAGCCACCCCGTCGACCGCACGGCGCATGTGCTCGACACCGCCGACGTCGCAATCGTGCTGACCACCCGCCGCGACGACACCGACGCCCTCGGCGCAGCGACCCGACTGCACGTCGACGCACTCGACCTGACGGAGTTGTCGGCCGAGCCGATCGCCGACGACGAGCGACGCGGCCCGCTGCGACCGGACAACACCGCGTACGCCATCTTCACGTCCGGGTCGACCGGTCGTCCCAAGGGCGTGGCAATCAGCCATCGGGCGATCGTCAATCGACTGCAGTGGATGCAGGCCGAGTACAACCTGCGCCCGGGTGACGTGGTGTTGCAGAAGACTCCCGTGACATTCGATGTGTCGGTGTGGGAGCTGTTCTGGCCCTTGCAGATCGGCGCCGGCCTCGTCATCGCCAGACCGGACGGTCACCGCGACCCGGCGTATCTCACCGAGGTGATCACCGGACACGGCGTCACCACGGTGCACTTCGTCCCGTCCATGCTCGCTGCCTTCCTGGCCTTCGACGGTGCCGATCGCTGTCGCACGCTGACGCGTGTCTTCGCTTCGGGTGAGGCCCTGTCCGCCGGATCGGCGGCGCGGGCGCGATCGATCTGGCCGACGGCGGCCCTGCACAACCTCTACGGTCCGACCGAGGCGGCGGTCGACGTCACGTTCCACCCGGTCACCGAGGCGGACGAGACCACGGTGCCGATCGGACGCCCGGTGTGGAACGTCGGTGGGTTGGTGCTCGACGCGCGTCTGCGACCGGTGCCGCCCGGTGTGGCGGGCGAGTTGTACCTCAGCGGTATCCAGCTGGCGCGCGGCTACCTCGCCCGGGCCGACCTGACCGCAGATCGGTTCGTGGCGAATCCCTACGGTGCGGGCGACCGGATTTACCGCACTGGTGACCTGGCACGTTGGAGCGCGGCCGGTGAACTCGAGTACCTGGGCCGCACCGACTTCCAGGTCAAACTGCGCGGGCTGCGGATCGAACTCGGCGAGATCGAGGCTGCCGTCACGGCATCCGAGGCCGTGGCTTCGGCCGTGGTCGTGGTGCGTCCGGACGCTTCGGGCAATCAACTCCTCGTCGGGTATGTGGTGCCGGCACCCGGCGCGCAGGTCCGCGACGCCGATCTCCGGTCGATCGTGGCCGCGCGAGTCCCCGAGTACATGGTTCCTGCGAGCTTCGTCGTCCTCGACGAACTGCCGGTCAATGCGAGCGGCAAACTGGATCGAAAGGCGTTGCCTGCCCCACTGTTCGAGAGCGAGGCGGCGTTCCGCGAACCCGTCACGGAGACCGAGCGGATCCTCGCGGACGTCTTCGCGGAGTTGCTGGGCGCCCAGCGAGTGGGCGTCGACGACTCGTTCTTCGCGCTCGGCGGCGATTCGATCCTGTCGATTCAGCTCGTGTCGCGGGCCCGGTCCCGCGGTGTGCTCGTGTCGCCGCGAGACGTATTCGAGCAGCGGACGGTTGCCGGACTCGCGGACGTCGCTTCCGTCGGCGCGGGCCCCGCCCCGGTGCTCGAGGAGTTGTCCGGCGGTCCCATCGGCTGGATGCCCCTGCTCCCCATCGGCCGCGCGATGCTCGAACGTGGCAGCTTCTCCCGGTTCGCCCAGACGTTGGCGTTACGGCTGCCGGTCGGCATCGAACGAGAACAGTTGGTGGCGATCATCACGGCTGTGATCGACCGACACGACGTGTTGCGTGCGCGTCTGGTCCGCGACGAGCGCGGACCGGGTCTCGACGTGCCCGAGCCGGGGACGGTCGACGTCGACGGTCTCGTGGACCGTGTCGAGTTCGCCCCGGGTTCCGGGGCTGCAGCGGCATCGGCCGCGGTGGACAGAGCGCTCGGACGCCTCGACCCCGGCAACGGGGTCATGCTCGGCTTCGTCTGGCTCGACCACGGGGGGGCGGCCGCCGGCCGTTTGTTGATCGTCGCGCACCATCTCGTCGTGGACGGCGTCTCGTGGCGGGTGCTGGTTCCCGATTTCATCCTGGCGGCCACCGCGGTGCTCGCCGGCGAACCCGCCCGGCTCACGGCCGTCGGAACATCCCTGCGGCGCTGGGCTTTCGCGCTGGGCGACGAGTCCACCTCGCCCGACCGCACGGCCGAACTGGATTACTGGCGACAGGTGCTCGACGCGCCGGACCCGTTGATCGGCAGGCGCGTCTTCGATCCGCGGGTGGACGTGCTCGGCACCGTCGAACGCGTCGAGGTGCGACTCGAGCCGGCGCCGACCGCGAACGTTCTCGCCAGGGTGCCGGACCGGTTCCGGGCCGGAGTCGACGACGTGCTGCTTACGGCGCTGGCGCTCGCAATCGCCCGATGGCGCGCCGAGGGCGGCGCCACCGTGACCTCGACCCTGCTCCGGCTCGAGGGACACGGCCGCGAGGAGGGACTCGTCGGCGGTGCCGACCTGTCCCACACGGTCGGGTGGTTCACGAGCCTGTACCCCGTGCGACTCGACGTCGCGGGCGTCGACCTCGCGGCGGCGTTCGAGGGCGCAGTGTTCGAGGGCGCAGCGTTCCAGGGCACGGCGGCGACGGCTGCGGCGCTGAAGGCGGTGAAGGAGCAACTGCGGGCCGTGCCGGACCGTGGCATGGGATACGGGCTGCTCCGATACCTGAACACCGAAACGTCGCAGCTTCTGGCGGCCTTCGACACCGGGCAGATCGGCTTCAACTATCTCGGCCGCGTCAGCACCGGCGGCGATGCGGCGTCGCTGGGCGACGGGTCGTGGTTGCCCGTCACCGATCTCGACGGAATCGAGGCCGCGGGCGATCCGGTCATGCCGGCGTCGAACACGATCGACATCAATGCGATCGTCGACGAACGCGACGGCGGGCTGGCCGCATCGTTCGCGTACCCTGCCGGGGCCATCGACCGCGCCGACGTCGCCAGGATCGCCGAGTTGTGGATCAGGGCGCTCGAGGCACTCGCGCGCCAGGGTGACCTGCCGGGAACGGCAGGACTGACGCCGTCCGACGTGCCGCTGGTGCACGTGACCCAGGCCGAGATCGAGCGGTGGGAACGCCGGTACGACTCGTTGGTCGACGTCTGGCCGCTGTCGCCGCTACAGTCCGGATTGGTGTTCCACGCGATGATCGCGGACGCCTCGCTCGACATCTACACGATGCAGGTGAGTCTCGACCTCGAGGGTTCGCCCGACCCGGCCCGGCTGCGTGCCGCCGCCCAAGGCGTCGTCGACAGGTACGACAACCTGCGCGCGGCGTTCGTTCCGGCGGCGGACGGATCGACCGTCGCCGTCGTGCTCGACACCGTGGACGTGCCCTGGTCGGATGTCGATTTGCGTGGCGGGTCGGCCGCGGAAGTCGAGGCACGCACCGCGGAGTTCCTCGCGGCCCAACAGTCCGAGCACTTCGACCTGTCGGACCCGCCCCTGCTGCGCTTCGCCCTGGTCCACACCGGCGATCACCGGTACAAGCTGGTGCTGACCAACCACCACGTGCTGCTCGACGGTTGGTCGCTCCCGCTGTTGATGCGAGAACTGCTCGTGCTGTACGCGACAGCCGGCGACCCGCGCGTCCTGGAGAAGGTACGCCCCTACAAGAACTATCTCACGTGGCTGGCCGACCAGGACGTCGATGCGAGCCGCCGGCAGTGGCGCGCGGCGCTCGACGGTCTCACCGAGGGCACCGTCTACGCGCCGGTTTCGCCGGGGCAGCAGATAACCAGGCGGTCCGGGGAAGTCGCGCACGACCTGGACGAGGCAACCTCTGCCGCCCTCGTTGACGTAGCGGCGAGGCTGGGCGTCACGCTGAACACAGTGGTGCAGGCGGCCTGGGGGTTGTTGCTGTCCCGGCTCACCGGCGGCGACGACGTGGTGTTCGGCGCCACGGTGTCCGGGCGTCCTGCGCAACTGGCGGGCGTCGAGGCCATGATCGGCCTGTTCATCAACACCATCCCGGTTCGCGTACGGGTCCGCGAGGCGGAGTCGGTCGCCGAGTTGCTCACGCGCCTGCAGAGTGAACAGGCCGCGCTGATGGACCACCACCACGTGGGACTCGCCGACATCCAGCGTGATCTCGGAATCGGGACTCTCTTCGACACGCTGACCGTGTTCGAGTCGTATCCGGTCGACGAGAAAGGCCTCGCGGCTCAGGCATCCGCACTCGACGACATCGCGCTCGGCGCCGTGCGCTCCAACGACAACACCCACTACCCGTTGACCCTCGGCGCTACCACCGGCGCCCGAATCCATCTGTGGCTGGTTCATTTCGAGGACCAGTTCGATCACCGCGCAGCGGCGAACATCCTCGGCCGTTTCGTCCGCATCCTGGCGTGCTTCGTCGACCAGCCGGATCTGCCGGTGTCCCGGGTAAGCCTGCTCGACGCAGCCGAATACGCCCGGCTGACGCATGTGCACGGCGACGACGTGATGGTCCGTGGACTGCTGCCGGAGCACCTGACGCGGGGCGTCCAACTCGACCCCAACCGCACCGCGATCCGCCACCTGGGTCGGTCGATCAGCTACCGCGAACTCGACGAGTATTCGTCACGTCTGGCTCGCGTGCTGATCGAGCGCGGCGTCGGGCCCGAGAAGCTGGTTGCGTTGGCGTTCCCGCGCTCCTACGAGATGGTCGCCGCGGTATTGGCCGTCAGCAAGGCGGGCGGCGCGCATGTCCCGGTCGATCCCACCTACCCCGCGGACCGGGTCCGGTACATGCTGGTCGATTCCGCCGCGGTGGTTGGGCTCACCGCCGCCGCCCACGTCGACGGACTGCCTACGGACCTGCTCGACTGGCTGGTGGTGGACGACCCTGCCACCGAGGCGCTGTGTCGCGACAAACAAGCGGGTCCGGTGACCGACGCCGATCGGTTGGCTCCGTTGCGGGTGGATCACCCGGCGTACGTGATCTACACGTCCGGATCGACCGGTATTCCCAAGGGCGTCGCCGTCACTCACCGGGGACTCGGCGGGCTCGTCGAAGCCACGACCGCGCTGTATCACCTGCAATCGCACCATCGCTTCCTGCACGTGTGCTCCCCGTCGTTCGACCCGTCGGTGCTGGAATGGACTGCGGCGTTCTACAACGGAGCGACCCTGGTGATCGTCCCGTCGACCGTCGTCGGTGGACCGGATCTCGCAGAACTGCTGCGCACCGAGCGTGTCACGCACACGATCATCACGCCGGCCGTGCTCGGCAGCGTCGATCCGCGCGGTATCACCGAACTCGAAGTGGTGTCGGTCGGCGGCGACGTGACAACCCCGGAGCTGCTCGCGAAATGGCAGCCGGGCCGAAAGTACTTCAACGGGTACGGGCCGACCGAGACAACCATCATCTCGTCGTTCGCCCGACTTCGACCCGGTAAGCCCATCACCATCGGGCGTCCGGTGCACGGCACTTCGGCGCTCGTGCTCGACGGCAGGCTGAACCCCGTTCCGCCGGGCGTCGCCGGGGAGCTCTACCTCGCAGGCGGGGCGTTGGCCCGCGGTTACCACAACCGCCCCGGTCTGACGGCCGAGCGGTTCGTACCGAACCCGTGGGCGGTGCCGGGTGCCCGGATGTACCGCACCGGCGACGTCGTCCGCTGGCTCGACACGGCGCCGGCCGACGACACCGCCGCCCTCGAACTCGACTACGTGGGGCGTTCGGACTTCCAGGTGAAGGTTCGCGGTTTCCGCATCGAGCTCGGTGAGATCGACGCCGTTCTCGGCCGGCACCCGAGCGTCGAGTACGCGATCACGGTCGGCCGTGAGACGGCCACCGGCGGAACGGCACTGGTGTCCTACGTGCTCGGGGTGGCCGGCACGACGGTAGCGGTCGACCGGCTCATCGAATATGCGGCAGAGTCGCTGCCGCCGCACATGGTGCCGTCCGCGATCGTGGTGCTCGACGAGATTCCGTTGACGCCTGTCGGCAAGTTGGACCGCGCCGCGCTGCCGGAGCCGAAGTTCGCGCCGCGCGAATTGCGCACCCCACGCAACGAGGTGGAATCGACGATCGGGGAGGTCGTCGCCGAAGTACTCGGGGTCGCCGAGGTCGGTCTCGACGACTCGTTCTTTGCGATGGGCGGCGACAGCATCCTCGCCATCCAACTCGTGTCGCGGGCCAAGGCCCGCGGAATCGTGTTCACCGCCCGCGATGTCTTCGAGCGTCGCACGGTCGGGGCGCTGGCCGAGGTCGCGACCGTCGGCGGGCGTGACGACGCCCCGGCGGTGCTCGCCGAACTCGACGGCGGGGGAGTCGGTTCGGTGCCGCTCACCCCGATCATGGTCGCGGTCCTCGGCCGGGGCGGATCCCACAGCCGGTTCTCGCAGTCGATGAGCGTGCGCCTCCCGGAGGGAATCGATCGGGACATCCTGTTGGCCACGATCGGCGCGGTGGTGGACCACCACGACACGCTGCGGGCGCGATTCGAGCCCGGTGCCGACGTGTTCGAGGTGCGCGCGCACGGGGCGGTGGACGTCGGGTCGCTGCTGCGCCGCGTCCCGGTGGCGGCCGATGTCGACGCCGAGCGGCTCACCCACATCGGCTCCGCCGAACTCGACGGCGCCCTTGGGCGATTGGACCCGTCCGCCGGGGTCGTGATGCAGTTCGTCTGGTTCGACTTCGCAGCGGCACGCCCCGGCGTGCTGCTGATGGTCGCGCACCACCTCGTCGTGGACGGCGTGTCGTGGCGGATCCTGATTCCCGACCTGGGGCGCGCGTGGGCGCTGCTAGCCACCGGGCAGGATCCGGCCCTGCCGCCTACCGGCACGTCGATGCGCAGGTGGGCGCACGGCCTGGTCGAGGCGGCGCGCTCGGCGCAGCGGGCCGCCGAACTTCCGCTGTGGCAGGCGATCACCGGCACACCGGACCCTGTCATCGGCGCGCGCGAACTCGATCCACGCCGGGACACGTTCGCCACCGTCCGACGGGTCGAGGTGCGCACGACGGCGGAGATCACGGCGGCGTTGTCGACGGTGCTGCCGGGCCTGTACCACTGCGGGATCGACGACGCGCTGCTCACCGCGCTGGCGATGGCGGTGCAGCTGTGGCGCCGGAATCGCGGGGTGGACTCCGCTGCCGCGCTGATTCGGTCGGAGGGACACGGCCGTGAAGAGACGGTGTTGCCGGGGGCCGACCTGTCGCGCACGGTCGGGTGGTTCACGAGTGCGTATCCGGTTCGGGTCGATCTCACCGGTGTCGACCTCGACGACGCCTTCGCCGGCGGGCCCGCCGCGGGAGCCGCGGTCAAGGCGATCAAGGAACAACGGCTGCGCCTGCCCGACAAGGGCATCGGCTACGGTCTGCTGCGATACCTCAACCCGGACGCCGCGGCCGCGCTCGCAGGCGGGGCGGATGGGCAGATCAGCTTCAACTACCTCGGGCGGCTGTCGGCGAGCGAGGTGCCGGCCGAGCTGGCCGACGTCGGCTGGGTGCCCGTTTCCGACCTCGGTGAGATAGATGCCGACATGGACGCGGACATGCCCGCGAATGCCGTCATCGACGTGAACGCGATCGTCGTGGACGACGCAGGCGGGGCGGTCCTCGGTGCCGCCTTCGCCTATCCCGAGACCCTGCTCACCGAGGCCGAGGTCGACGAACTCGCGCGACTGTGGCTCGACGCGCTGTGTGCGCTCGCCGGACATGCGCGCACGCCGAACGCCGGCGGCCACACCCCGTCGGACTTCGCGCTCGTCGAGGCGACACAGGCCGACATCGACCGATGGGAACAGCGCTACCCGGGGCTGGTCGACGCTTGGCCGCTCTCGCCGCTGCAGTCCGGCTTGCACTTCCATGCCCTGCTGACCACGGATTCGCTCGATGTCTACACGATGCAGGCAGTTCTGGACCTCGACGGCGTGGTCGATCGGTCGCGGCTGCAGGCGGCGGCGCGCGCGGTGCTGCAACGGTATCCGAACTTGCGGTGTGCGTTCGCGGTCGACTCGGCCGGTAACGCAGTGCAATTGGTTCTGGAGCGGGTGGATCTGCCGTGGCGTGATGTCGACCTGACCGGGATTGGTGCGGGGCTTGAAGATCGGACGCGCGCGGTGCGGCGCCTGCTCGACGAGGACCGCGCCGAGCATTTCGACATGGCCGATGCCCCGCTGATCCGGTTCACGCTGGTGCGCACCGACGAGTCGCGTTGGCACCTGGTCGTCACGACCCACCACATCCTGCTCGATGGATGGTCGATGCCGCTGCTGATGCGCGATCTCCTGGTGTTGTACGCAACCGCCGGTGATCCCTCGGCGCTCGGGCGGGTGGCCCCGTACCGGAACTACCTGCGGTGGTTGGGTGCGCGCGATCGCATTGCGTCGCTCGAGAAGTGGTCGGATTATCTGGCAGGACTCACCGAACCGACCCTGCTCGCGTCCGCTGCGCAACCCGAATCGCAGGGCTACGGCATCGACGCGATCGTGACCGAGTTGGATGCGGCGCGGACACAGCGGATCAACGAACTCTGCACGGATCTCGGGATCACGACGAACACCTTGATCCAAGCCGCGTGGGCGATCCTGCTGTCTCGGATGACCGGTCGTGACGACGTGGTGTTCGGCGCGACGGTGTCCGGTAGGCCCGCAGATCTGGCCGGCGTGGAGTCGATGGTGGGCCTGTTCATCAACACGGTGCCGGTGCGGGTTCGCCTCGACGGCGACGTGGACGCGGCCGAGGCGGTGACGCGACTGCAGCGCGAACAGGCCGAACTGCTCGACCACCATCACGTCGGGCTACCCGAGATCCAGCGCGCCGCCGGCGGTAGCACCTTGTTCGACACCCTGCTGGTGTTCGAGTCGTATCCGATCGATCGCGCGACGCTGGAGAACGCCAGCGCGATCGACGGTATGGCCGTGACGGGAGTGGGGGTCAACGACGCGACCCACTACCCGCTCACGCTGTTGGTGACCGCCGCCGAGTCGATCGAACTCACGCTGAAGTTCCTGACGTCGCACTTCGATCGGGACCGGGTATCGGCGCTCTCGACACGCCTGTTGCGCGTCATGGACGCGATCGTCTCCGACCGGCGAGCGCGAATCCGCGACATCGAGATTCTCGACGACGCGGAGCGAGCGCAGATCCTTGCCGACTCCGGATCGACCACCGCCACGCAGGTCGGCGCGCAGTCGCTTGCGCAGACCTTGGCCGCCGTCGTGGACGAGGATCCGCAAGCGCCGGCCGTCGTGGTCGCGGGCCGCGAGGTCGACTACGATGAGCTCGACGAGCAGTCTTCCCGACTGGCTCGCGTGCTGATCGATCGCGGTGCCGGACCCGGTGACATGGTCACCGTGGCCCTGCCCCGGTCACTGGAGTCGGTGCTGGCGATGTGGGCGGTCGCGAAGTCCGGCGCGTGCATAGCCACTGTCGAGTCCGCCCGGGCTGGATCGGCCGCGGTGCCCGGAAGCTTCGGCATCACCGATCGGACGCGCCGCGGCGGGCTTGCGGACGAGACGGACTGGGTGGTGCTCGACGACCCGAGCGAGGTGGAGCGGATCGCCGCGGCACCGGGGCATCCGGTGTCCTATGCCGATCGGGTTCGTGCGCTGCGACCGGACCACCCGGCTGTGCGCCTGCGAGGTGACGCCGGAGTACGTGTGATCGGGCAGCACGACGTCCTCGTTGCCGCGGAGCGGTTGCGTGACCGCTACGACATCGACTATGAGGCAAGGACCTTCGTGTCGGCGGCGGACGAGGGCACCGCGGCGGTGCAGGAGTTCCTGGTGACCGCGACCGCCGGAGCGGCGACGGTGATCGGTGGGACGGACGAGCCGACCGTCGGTCTCGGAGCTGCGCTGGCGGCACAGTGGGTGACCCACGCGTTCGTGCGGGCGAGCGAGCTCGCCGAACTGACCGAGCGAACCGATCCGGACGAGCTCGCCGAGCTCTCGATCATCGTGATCGACCCGGACTCGGGGGCGGGTGGCGGTGTACCGGTTGCCGGGGCGCGCCTGTTCTTCGACGGGATTCTGCTCGCGGGCAGCGACTTCAGCGCGTCCGACCAGGACGACGAGGGGCAACCGACGTGACTCAGGTGGGAGCCGGGACCGTCCGGCGACTTCGCGATGAAGGGATGAACACGCGCGATGACGCGAATGGGCGATGGCACCGGCGTGGTAGCGGGGCGCTCGCAGCGACCGGTGCGGCGGGAACGCGGCGTCCGCCGCCGCCGTGGCGGCGGCGAGTTGTTGGCGAACCTGTTGGTGACGGCGGTCGAGACCGCGGGCGAACGATGCGCGATCGTATTCGGCGAGAGCCGGACGAGTTACCGTGAGCTCGACGAGGAGTCGTCACGCGTCGCCCGGCTCCTGATCGGCAGGGGGGCGGGTCCCGGCCGGATCGTCGCTCTCGCCCTGACCCGCTCCCGGGAGTCGGTGTCGGCGCTGTGGGCGGTTGCGAAGACGGGCGCGGCGTTCGTCCCGATCGACCCGAGCTATCCCGCCGACCGAATCGACTACATGCTCGCCGATTCCGGCGCGACGATCGGTGTCACCGTGACCGCGCATCGCGGTGAACTGCCGGACACCGTGGACTGGACCGTGCTCGACGGCGCGGACGCGCCACGTATCTCCGCACTTCCAGGGCATCCGATCTCGCACCGCGACCGGATCCGTCAACCGACGACCGAGGACATCGCGTACGTCATCTACACTTCGGGGTCCACCGGGCAGCCGAAGGGCGTGGCGGTGACGCACACCGGGCTTGCCGGCGTGACGGCGGCCGAGCGCGAGCACTACGGCGTGAGCGCGGAATCGCGGGTGCTGCACGTCTGTTCGCCGAGCTTCGACGTGTCGGTGCTCGAGTTGCTCCTGGCCTTCACCGCCGGGGCGACTCTGGTGGTCGCGCCCCCCACGGCATTCGGCGGTCAGGAACTCGCCGACCTGCTCGCCGGCCAGCGCGTGACGCACGTACTGATCACCCCTGGGGCGTTGGCCACGGTCGATCCGAGCGGATTGCCCGACCTGCGAGTCGTGATCGTCGCCGGTGACACCTTCGCGCCCGAACTGGTCGCCCGGTGGGCGCCTGGCCGCCGCTTCCACAACGGCTACGGGCCGACCGAGGCCACGATCCTGGCGGCCAGCACGCCGCCGCTGACTCCCGGCGAGCCGATCACCATCGGCATGCCGATCGCCGGTGTCGGGGCCTTCGTGCTCGACCGGCACCTCCGTCCGGTGCCGAGCGGGGCCTCAGGTGAGCTGTATCTGGCTGGATCGCAGCTGGCGGCCGGATACCATCGACGTCCCGGCCTCACGGCGGACCGTTTCGTTGCGAACCCGTTCGGTGCGCCGGGAGCACGGATGTACCGCACCGGTGACATCGTCACCTGGACCGAACCTGATCCAGCGGGTGCGCGCCGGCTTCGCTACATGGGACGCAACGATTTCCAGGTGAAGATCCGCGGCATTCGCGTCGAACTCGGCGAGATCGACGCCGTGCTCGCCGCGCACGAGTCCGTCGAGTTCGCACTGACGGTCGCGCGCGCCGGATCGACCGGATCGCACACGCTGATCTCCTACGTCGTCACGCCGCCCGGGGTCACGATCGACACCGACGAGCTCGCGAGCTATGCCGCGAATCGACTTCCAGTGCACATGGTCCCAGCGATGATCATGGTGATCGACGAGGTGCCGCTGACACCGGTCGGTAAACTCGATCGCAACGCACTGCCCGAGCCCACGGCTCAGGCGGCCTACCGAGAACCGCGCTCGCGCGTCGAGCAGACAGTGGCGCAGGCCTATGCCGAGGTGCTCGACATCGATCGAATCGGTCTGGACGACGACTTCTTCCGACTCGGTGGCGCGTCGATCTCGGCGACGCAGCTGAGCGCGCGACTGGGGCAGGCGCTGGACACGACGGTGCCCGTTCACCTCGTGTTCGAAGCGCGAACCGTCGCTGCGCTGGCGGCACGAATCGACGAGCACTCCGCCGCCCGGGCGCCGCTGTCCGCCCGTCCGCGCCCCGATCGCATACCCCTTTCGATGGCACAGCAACGCATGTGGTTTCTGAATCGTTTCGATCCGGCGTCACCGCTTTACAACATCCCGGTGGCGGTCCGGTTGTCGGGTCGACTCGACGTTGCGGCACTGGATGCCGCGATCGTCGACGTGACGAATCGGCACGAGGTCCTGCGCACCGTCTATCCCGAGGTCGACGGATCCGGCTGCCAGATGGTGCTTCCGGCGGCGCAGTCGCTGCTCGAGGTCGAAACCGTCGATGCGGCGCAGTTGCCCGCCCGGGTGGCCGAGATGGCGACGCTCGGATTCGACGTGACGGCCGCGCCGCCGGTGCGCGCCGCCCTGTTGCGCCTGGCCGAGCGGACTCGAGACGAATACGTACTCGTCGTCGTCGTGCACCACATCTGTGCGGACGGATTCTCGATGGCTCCGCTGACGCGTGACCTGATGAGCGCCTACGCGGAGCGGGCGCAGGGGCGGACACCGAACTGGTCGCCGCTTCCCGTCCAGTACGCGGACTACACCCTGTGGCAGTACGACGTTCTCGGCGACCCTGCCGATCCCGAATCGCTGTTGGCACAGCAGGAGGCGTACTGGCGCGAGACGCTGGCGGACCTGCCCGAGCAACTCGCGCTGCCGACCGATCGATCCCGTCCGCTCGTCGCCTCGGCCGACGGCGCCAACCGCGGCTTCGCGATCGACGCCGCGCTGCGCGACCGGCTGACCGCGCTTGCCGCGCGCCACGACGCGACGCTGTTCATGGTGGTCCATGCCGCGTTTGCGGTGCTGCTCGCGCGGTTGTCGGCAGGCCCCGACGTCGTTGTCGGTACACCGGTCGCGGGGCGTGGTGAGCGTGACTTGGACGACATGATCGGGATGTTCGTCAACACGTTGGTGCTGCGCACGGACATCGACGCGGCGCGCTCGTTCGACGACGTGCTCCGGGAGGTCCGGGCGGCGGACATCGCGGCGTTCGCACATGCCGAGGTGCCGTTCGAGCGACTCGTCGAAATCCTCGACCCGGTCCGCAGCACCGGTCGAACACCGCTGTTCCAAGTGAT
Source organism: Aldersonia sp. (assembly GCA_036524855.1). Classification (GTDB taxonomy): domain Bacteria; phylum Actinomycetota; class Actinomycetes; order Mycobacteriales; family Mycobacteriaceae; genus Aldersonia. Next base: position 50,547 of record DATDBL010000130.1, read on the forward strand.
GCTCGTGTTCCAGAACATGCCGCAGCCGACGCTGGCGCTACCGGATCTCGACCTCGCGGCCGTCGAATTCGATGCCGCGGTGGCCAAGTACGATCTCCAGTTGACCCTCGGCGAGGGAACCGACGGTCTGGCAGGGCTGTGGACGTATCGAACCGACCTGTTCGACGCCGGCACGATCGACGGCTTCACCGATCGCCTGGTTCGGATTCTGGACGCCGCGACCGCGGATCCCGATCGTGCGGTGGGAGACATCGAGATCACGACCGTCGACGAGCGAAGCATGCTGTTGTCGACGTGGAACACGCCGGGTGCGGCGGTGGACGAGGTGTCGCTGGTGGAACTGTTCGATCGGCGCGCCGGCAGCCTGTCCGGGGCGATCGCCGTCCGCAGCGGCGGCGTGTCGGTCGAGTACACCGAGCTGGCCTCGCGCGCGAATCGGTTGGCGCGCCGGTTGATCGCGTTGGGCATCGGGCCGGAGTCGATCGTCGCCGTCGCCACCGAGCGCGGTGTGGGGATGCTGGTGGCCATGTTGGCCGCGATGAAGGCGGGGGCCGCGTATCTGCCGGTCGACATCGGCTACCCGGCCGAGAGGCTGCGCTACATCCTCGACGATGCCGCGCCGGCGTGCATCGTCGTCGGCGACGCGGCGAACGAGCATCTGCCCGCGCCCGCCGGCGTGGCCGTGGTCGCCGTCGACGGTAGCGAGACAGCGGGACTGGCGGACGGCCCGGTGACCGACGCGGATCGCCTCGGCCCGCTGCGTACCGACAACCTCGCGTACGTCATCTACACCTCGGGATCGACGGGAAATCCCAAGGGTGTCGCGGTGACTCATCGCGAGGTGCTGGAGTTGCTGGTCAACAGCCGGCGGCACTTCGAGTTCGACGCGAGCGACGTGTGGACGCTCTTTCACTCGTTCGCCTTCGATTTCTCGGTGTGGGAGATCTGGGGCGCCCTCGCGCACGGCGCGACGGTTGTCGTCGTCGACCACCTGACCTCACGCTCGCCGGATCAGTTCCTGCGGTTGCTCGTCGACGAGCACGTCACGGTCCTCAACCAGACACCGTCCGCCTTCTACCAGCTCGCCGAGGCGGCCCGAGTGGGTGAGCGGGCACATCGACTCGAGCTGCGCTACGTGATCTTCGGCGGTGAGGCGCTGGATCTGCAGCAGCTGCGGCGGTGGTACGACGTGCACCCGGGACCGCCCCAACTCGTCAACATGTACGGCATCACCGAGACCACGGTCCACGTCACCCACCTCGCGATCGACGCGAATTTCGCCGACACCGTGTCGGCAAGCGTCGTGGGCCGGGGGTTACCGGGGCTCGAGATCTACGTACTCGACTCGCGGCTGCGACCCGTCCCGGTCGGCGTCGTCGGCGAGGTCTATGTGGCGGGCGGCCAGCTCGCCCGCGGGTATCGTGGGCGCCCGGAGTTGACGACGACCCGGTTCGTGGCGAACCCGTACGGTCGTGCGCGCGGTGGGCGGATGTACCGATCGGGCGACGTCGCCCGTTGGAACCGCGATGGGCAGCTCGAGTATGCCGGCCGCAGCGACCAACAGGTGCAGTTGCGCGGGTTCCGGATCGAGTTGGGCGAGGTGACGGTGGCATTGTCACGGGTCGCCGCAGTCGCGAATGCGGTGGTGACCGTATCCGCCGACGCCAACCTCGGGGATCGACTGATCGGCTACGTCGTCGGCGAGGCCGGGAAGACGCTCGAACCGTCGGTGGTCCGGGACGCCGTGCGCGACGCGCTGCCGGCATACATGGTTCCCGATGCGGTGGTCGTGCTCGAAGCGCTCCCGCTGACCCCGAACGGAAAACTGGACCGCCGCGCTCTGCCGACTCCGGAGTTGTTCAGCAGCAAGGTATTTTGTCAACCGCAGACCCCGATCGAGCAGGGTGTCGCCGACGTGTTCGCGGACCTGCTCGGCGCGGCGCAGGTGGGGATGGACGACGACTTCTTCGCTCTCGGCGGCAACTCGCTCCTCGCGACGCGGATCGTCGCACGCGTGAACGAGGTGATGGGCACCGGCATCGGCGTGCGTGACATCTTCGAGTATCCGGGCGTGGCCGCGCTCGCGTCGCGAATAGCCTCCGTCGAGGGCCGGGCCGGCGTCCCGGCGCTCGAGGCCGGGCCACGGCCGGACCGAATCCCCCTCTCGCCGGCGCAGTCCCGGATGTGGATACTCAACCAGGCCGACCCGGACGCGCCGACCTACAACATTCCGTTCGCGATCCGCCTCGGCGGTGCCCCGTCACTGCCCGCGCTGCAGCAGGCGTTCGTCGACGTCCTGGAGCGTCACGAATCGATGCGCACGCGGTATCCCGCCTGGGACGGGTCGCCCTACCAAGAGATCCTGGCTGTCGACGACGTGGGCCTCGACCTGGCGCCCGCTCCGGTCGCCGAGGGTGACGTGTTCGCGCGTGTTGCGGCCATGGCGGCAGCCGGATTCGACGTGTCGACGCGCCCGCCGATTCGGATCGCGATCCTTGCCCTGAGTGAACGCGATGTCGTGGTCGCGATGGTCGTGCACCACATCGCGGCCGACGGCGCTTCGGTGGCGCCGCTCGTCCGAGACCTCGTCACGGCCTACGTGGCCCGCCTGAGCGACCAGGCGCCGGCGTGGGCGCCGCTGCCGATTCAGTACGCCGACTACGCGCTGTGGAAGCGGGCCGCGATCGGGTCCCCGAACGCCCCGGACTCCGAGGCGTCTCGCCAACTCGGGTACTGGGCGGCGCAACTCGCCGGGGTCGACGACGCGCTGCCGTTGCCGACCGATCGGCCGCGCCCGAGCATGCCGACCGTTCGCGGAGCAAACGTGCAGTTCGAACTCGGCGCCGACGTGCACGGCGGGTTGGTTCGCATTGCGCACGACCACAACGCCTCCCTGTTCATGGTGGTGCATGCCGCCTTGGCGGTATTGCTCGCACGCCTGTCCGGCAGCACCGACATCGCGGTCGGATCGCCGATCGCGGGTCGAGGCGAGCGCGAACTCGACGACCTGGTCGGGATGTTCGTGAACACGCTGGTGCTGCGCACGGCGGTGAATCCCGGTGGGTCCTTCGCCGATCTCGTCGAGCACTCTCGAGCGACCGATCTGGCTGCGTTCGAGCACGCCGACGTTCCCTTCGAGCAGGTGGCCGAGGCGGTGCGCCCGGCGCGTTCGCGTGTCCGACGACCGCTGTTCCAGGTTGTGCTGTCGTTCCAGAATCTGGAGCCGGTGCAATTCGAGCTGCCGGGATTGTCGGTGCGAGCGATCGACGCCGGCGCGTCGGTCGCCCGGTTCGATCTGCAGCTCACCGTTGAGGCGCAACAGGACAGGTCTGGTGGGATCGGCGGTCTGGTCGCGGTCTTCACCTACGCCGTCGATCTGTTCGACCGGTCCACGATCGAGGAGTACGCGCGCTGTCTGGTGCGCATCCTCACCGCGGTTGCCGCCGATTCGTCGATTCTCGTCGGCGACATCGAGGTCTTCGAACCGGTGGAGCGCAAACACGACGTGGTGACCGATACCACGGCGGAACCGGCTCCGGATCTGGATCTGGTACATGAACTCGCCGCGGCGGTGGAGGACGACCCGGACGCGCCGGCGATCTCAGCCGCCGACGGTGAACTCAGCTACCGTGACCTCGACACCGGCTCATCGCGGCTCGGACGCCGGCTGATCGATCTCGGCAGCGGTCCGGGAACGGGCGTGATCGTCGCGCTGGATCGTGGTTCCCACGCCGCGGTCGCGATGTGGGCGGTGTTGAAGGCAGGTGCCGCAATCGTCGCACTCGACCCCGCGGACCCGCCGGTGCGGATCGGCGCAGAGGTTCCGCCGCTGGTCGGCATCGCGATGCGAGCCCACTGTGATCGAGTCGCCGCGATCCCCGGGTTGGAGGCGACACGGTGGTTGGTGCTCGACGACCCAGCGGACACGGCAGAGATCTCCCGGCTGTCCCCCCAGCCGATCGCCTATGCGCACCGCATCCGGGCGCAGCGCCCCGACGATGCCGTCTTCGTCGGCGGACACACCGGCGGGGAATCCGGCGCGTTGGAAGTCGGCCGGTTCACGCACACGGTGGCGTCGGTGCGGATGCAGTGCGACATGGACTACGAATCGCGCACGCTGTACCTGGGTCGGCGCTCGGCGCTCGGCGCGATCCTCGAGCCGGTGCTCGCCGGCGTCAGCGGCGCGACGTCGATCGTCGCGCCCGATTCCGGAATCTCGCCGGATTGGATCGACGCGAGCGGGGTGCGGGTGCTGATCGCGCAGGCCGAGCTGCTCGCCGGCCTCGACCCGGCGGGGTTGCCCCAAGTCACGGCGATTGTTGTCGACGGCGCGACTCCGGTCGAGACGCCCTGGTCTCGACAGGGCGTGTTGGTGAGGCTGGAGGACGAGCCGTAACGTCCGCCCGGGCGTGCCTCGATAGCTGGCGACGGCCATACGCACGGCGACGAGTGGCCGGGTGGACCGCGCCGCGTCGCGATTAGAGTAATGCCGAACTGCGGACGATCGAGGAGGAAGCCGGGTGGATCCGACAGCGCGCCCGCGACGGCGCCCGCGAGCCCGCGCCCGACTGCTGCCCCGCATCATCGCGGCTGCCGTCGACGCGAACCCTGGCGGACCGGCCGTTTGCAGTGCAGATCGGACTCTGAGCTACCGGAACCTCGACGAGTGGTCCTCGCGGGTCGCCCGAGTGCTCATCGGGCGCGGGATCGGCCCGGAGGATTTGGTCGCCGTCGCGATTCCGCGTTCGATCGAGTCGGTCCTGTCGACGTGGGCGGTTGCCAAGACCGGTGCGGCGTTCGTACCGGTGGACGCGAGGTACCCGATCGAGCGGGTCCGGTTCATGTTGTCGGACTCCGGCGTGCCGGTGGGAATGACGAACCGGGCCACGCGCGCGATCCTTCCCGACGACTGCGACTGGATCGTGCTCGACGATCCGGCGACCGAGCGGGCGATCGAGGCCCAGTCGGCCGAGCCGGTCAGCTACCTCGACCGAACGCGGACCCTGGCGGCGGGCCACCCCGCATACGTGATCTACACGTCGGGATCGACCGGTCGACCGAAGGGCGTCGTCGTCACGCATGCGGGTCTGTCCAACTTCGCCGACGAGCAGCGTGACCGGTACGCGATCGACTCGTCCTCGCGGACCCTGCATTTCGCCTCACCGAGCTTCGACGCGTCGGTGCTCGAGTTGCTGCTCGCCACCTGCGCGGGAGCCACGATGATCGTTGCGCCGGAGGATGTCGTCGGCGGTGCCGAACTGGCGCAGCTGGTGCGCGACGAGCAGGTCACCCACGCGTTCGTGACCCCCGCCGCGCTCGCCTCCGTCGATCCGGTCGGGCTGGACACGCTGCGGGTGGTCGTGGTCGGTGGTGAGGCATGCCCGCCGGAACTGGTGCAGCGCTGGGCACCTGGGCGGTCGTTCTGCAACGGCTACGGGCCGACCGAAACCACCATCATGACGAACATCAGCGATCCGCTGCGTCCCGACGATGCGATCACGATCGGTCGGCCGATCCGCGGGATGACTGCGTTGGTTCTCGATGCGCGTCTGCGCGAGGTTCCGGCGCGAGTCACCGGCGAGTTGTATCTTGCCGGACCCGGACTCGCGCGCGGATACCATCGCCGCAGTGGCCTCACCGCGCAGCGTTTCGTCGCCGATCCGTTCGGCACTGCCGGAGAGCGCATGTACCGATCGGGCGATCTCGTCCGACGCGAACCCGACGGTAGCATCGAGTACGTCGGCCGCTCCGACTTCCAGGTCAAGCTGCGTGGTTATCGGATCGAACTCGGCGAGATCGACGCGGCGCTGACGGCACACCCCGATGTCGACTTCGCTGTGACGGCTCCGCGGGAAAACTTCCAGGGCACAACCATTCTGGCGAGCTATGTGATGATGCGCCCGGGCGCGACGCTCGATCCGCACGGCCTTTCCGAGTTTCTGGCGGCTCGGCTGCCCGGCTACATGATCCCCGCGTCGATCGTCGAGCTCGACCGGATTCCCCTCACCCCGGTCGGCAAGCTCGACCGAAATGCCCTGCCGGAACCGGAATTCGAGCAGCAACGCTTCCGCGCGCCCACGACCGACGCCGAAATCGTCGTCGCCGGAGCCTTCGCCGACCTGCTCGGCATCGAGCAGGTCGGTGCGGACGACGACTTCTTCGAACTCGGCGGCAACTCGTTGCTCGCGACCCAGGCCGTCGCCCGGATAGGGTCCGCGATCGGCGTGCGCGTGCCGGCGCGTCTGCTGTTCGAGGCGTCGACGGTTGCGGGGTTGGCTCGGAGCATCTCCGACGTCGGTGGGCGCCCGCGCCCACCGTTGACCGCCGGGCCGCGCCCGGCACCGATTCCGTTGTCGCCCGCGCAGCAGCGAATGTGGCTGACGAACCAGTTCGATGTCACCTCGCCCGCGTACAACGTGCCGTTGGCGATGCGGATTCGCGGGTACGTCGACGTCGACGCGCTGCGCGAGGCGCTCGCCGACGTGATCGCCCGCCACGAACCGCTGCGCACCATCTACCCGGACTCACCCTCTGGCCCGAGTCAGCAGATCCAGCCGCCCGGACAGGCGGTGCCGGATCTGGGGGTCGAGTCCGCCACCGAAGCCGACGTCGCGACCAGCCTGCTGACGCTCGCCGGCACCGGATTCGACCTTCGGATCGAACCGCCACTGCGGGGCCGCCTTCTCGAACTGGGCGCAGGCGATTTCGTGCTGATGCTGGTGTTTCATCACATCGCCTGTGATGGAACGTCACTGGCGCCGTTGGCGAACGACCTTCTCGGCGCGTACCTGGCCCGGACGCAGGGTGCCCCACCGCAGTGGGCACCGCTTCCTGTCCAGTACGCCGACTATGCGATCTGGCAACGCGCACTGCTCGGGCAGGACGACGACGAATCATCCTTGACCACAGAGCAGTTGCGGTACTGGGTGGATCACCTCGAGGGTGGACCGGACGTGCTCGACCTGCCGACCGATCACGCCCGACCACCGCGACCGTCCGGTCTGGGCGCAGACGTGCCGTTCGTCGTCTCTCCCCTCGTGACCCAGCGATTGCGGCGAATCGCGCGCGCGCACGACGCAACCCTCTTCATGGTGCTGCATACGGCTCTCGCGGTCCTGCTCGCGCGGGTGACGAGCACCGACGACATCGTCATCGGCACCCAGGTCGCCGGCAGGGGAGATGCAGATCTCGATGCGTTGGTCGGGATGTTCGGCAACACCCTGGCTTTGCGGACGCCGGTCCACCCGGACGCAACCTTCGCCGACGTGCTCGATCGGGTACGCGCCACCGACCTGGCCGGGTTCTCGCATGCCGACCTCCCGTTCGACCGGGTGGTCGAGTCGCTTCGGCCGAGCCGATCGCTGTCCTATGCGCCTATCTTCCAGGTTCTGCTGATGCTGCAGAACTTCAGCCCGCCCCAACTCCGGATCGCCGGCGCGACCATCGACCCGGTCGAACTGGACCTCGCCATCGCCAAGTTGGACCTCAGCGTGGTGCTGATCGAAGATGCCTCGCAGGGCCTCGCGGGCGCGATCACCTATGCCACCGACCTGTTCGAGCACGGCAGTGTCGAGCGTTTGTCGTCGCGCTATGTACGCGTCCTGGAGGCGGTCTCGGAGGACGAATTCGCGACTGTGGCGACGGTGCCGGTGCTGCTGGAGCGGGAGCTCGCGCAGCTCGACGTGCTTCTCGACGCCGAATCCGCCGGTTCCGGACCGCCGTTCGTAGGGGGAACCCTGGTCGACCGGTTCGAACGTCAGGTGGATGCGACGCCGGACGCGACAGCGCTGGTCAGTGGTGACGCGCAGTGGACGTACCGCGAACTCGACGAGCGCACGAATCGGCTCGCCCGACGCCTGGTCGAGCTGGGCGTAGGCCCGGATCAGCGGGTCGGGTTGGCGATGCGTCGGTCGGTCGACCTGATCGCGGCGATCTATGCGGTGCTCAAGGCCGGTGGTGCGTACGTTCCGATCGATCCGGACCATCCCGGGGAAAGAATCGAGCACGTCATCGCGAGCTCGGATCCCGTGCTGGTTCTCGTCACGTCCCTGGAGGATCTCGAGGCGGCGGACCTCGAGGCGGCGGCGGGTCTCGAGGCGACCGTCGGGTACACCGCCGTTCCGATCGGCGACCTCGACACCGAGGCGGTCGCTGCGGAGCGACTGGTCGATGCGGATCGCCGCGGCGCCCTGCTGCCCGACCATGCGGCATACGTGATCTACACCTCCGGATCCACCGGCAGGCCGAAGGGAGTGGTGGTCAGCCACGCCTCGGTTGTGAACCAGATGAATTGGATGCGGGCGCAATACGATCTCGGCGAAGCGGATGCGTTGCTGCACAAGACCCCGTTCACGTTCGACGCGTCCGTCTGGGAGATCTACCTCCCGCTGCAGCTCGGCGCACGGATGGTCATCGCGCGTCCCGATGGGCACCTCGACGCTGCGTACTTGCGGAACCTGCTGGCCGAGAAGCGGATCAGCATGGTGGAGTTCGTTCCCTCGATGCTCGAACTGTTTCTGGCCGAGTCGGCGCTGGCACTGCCGACGACGCTGCGCTACGTGTCCGTCGGCGGCGAGGCGCTGGCGCCGGGGCTGGTCGAGGAGTTCCAGGGCGCGAACGCCGCTGTCCTGGACAACACGTACGGCCCGACCGAGGCGACCGTCACGTCGACGTACTACCGGTGTGGTCAGCGGCACGAGGGACGGGTCCCGATCGGTATCCCGGTTCCGCACACGGGTGTCCGGGTGCTGGACGCACGGCTGCAACAGGCGCCGATCGGGACCGCGGGGGAGTTGTATCTGTCCGGGGTTCAGCTGGCCAGAGGCTATCTGGGGCGGAGCGACCTCACGGCGGAACGCTTCGTCGCCGATCCCTTCGGTCGATCCCCCGGCGGTCGGATGTACCGGACGGGGGATCTCGTTCGGGTCGTGGACGCGCCCGGTTCCGGATCACCGCTGCTGGAGTTCGTCGGCCGCTCGGACTTTCAGGTCAAGCTGCGCGGATTGCGGATCGAACCGGACGAGGCGGCGGCCGTCCTCGCTCAACACCCCAGCGTTGCACGGGCGGTGGTCACCGTCGCCGGGACGGGCAACGATGCACAACTGGTCGCCTACGTCGTGGTCGAACCGGGCAGCGACTTCGAACCTGAGGCGCTGCGTGACCACTCCGGAGAGTTTCTACCCCAGTACATGATTCCCAGCCACATCATCGAACTCGAGGAGTTGCCGCTCGGTTCGACCGGCAAGCTCGATCGTCGCGCGCTGCCCGAGGTGAAGCCGACTCGGCCGGCGCGCACCCATCGCCGGCCCGTGACACTCGTCGAACAGGTGGTGGCGGACACGTTCGGCGACCTACTCGGAATCGACGCCGTGGGCGCCGACGATTCCTTCTTCGACCTGGGGGGAAACTCGCTGGTGGGGATGCGCGTGATTGCGCGCGTGAATGCCGCGCTGGGCACCGAGTACGGCGTGCGTGACCTGTTCGAATATCCGACCGTGGCGGAGTTCGCCGCGCGGTTCGACGAGCGTCGTGTCGACACCCCGCAGCCACAGCTGACCGTGGCGGAGCGCCCCGGGCGGATTCCGCTGTCGCCGGCACAGGAACGGATCTGGTTCATCAATCAGCTCGAGCCCGAATCCGTCGCCTACAACATCCCGGTCGTCGTGCGATTCAGTGGTGACCTCGACGTCGACGCTCTCCGCGCCGCAGTGCGCGACGTGCAGACGCGCCATGAGTCCCTGCGCACGATGTACCCGGTCGACGGTGAGCCCTACCAGCGGATCGTGCCCTCGGCCGAAGCCGAGCTGGACCTGCTTCCCCGACCGGTGACGACCGCAGAAATCGAGTCGCGCATCGTGGCACTCGTGGGGACCGGGTTCGACGTCACCGCAGCCGTCCCGATCCGTGGAGCGTTGTTCCAGCTCGGTGCAGCCGATTTCGTCCTCGCAATCGTCGCGCACCACATCAACGCGGACGGGTTCTCGGTCGGCCCGCTCGCGCGTGACTTGATGACCGCATACGTGGCGCGAAGCAACGGCACGGAACCCGGATGGTCGCCGCTGCCGATCCAGTACGCGGATTACGCGCTGTGGCAACGACAACTGCTCGGTTCGGAATCGGAACCGGGTAGCCTACTCGCCGCACAGCTGGATTTCTGGATGCGCACGCTCGCAGACTTGCCGCACCAGCTCGACCTGCCGGCCGACCGTCCGCGCCCGTCGATCGCATCACAGCGTGCGGCGACGTACGGGTTCACCATCGATGCGTGTCTGCACCGGGCGATGGCGAACCTCGCCGGCGAGGAGAACGCCTCGCTGTTCATGGTGGTGCACGCAGCCGTCGTGGTTCTGTTGGCACGCCTGTCCGGGAGCGACGACATCGTCGTCGGGACCCCGGTCGCCGGTCGCGGCCGCGCCGAACTCGACGACTTGATCGGCATGTTCGTGAACACCCTGGTCCTGCGCACGAGGGTCGACGCCGGGTGGGCGTATCGCTCGTTGCTGAAGGCGGTCCGCGATGAGGACCTTGCCGCGTTCGGGCACGCGGACGTCGCGTTCGAGCGGTTGGTCGAGCTGCTCAACCCGCCCCGTTCGCGGGCCAGGCATCCGCTCTTTCAGGTGATGCTGACCTTTCACAATCAGCGCACGCCCGAGGTCGATCTCGGGGGCGTCTCGGTCACGGCGATGCCCGCGCACGTCGATGCGATGTCGTTCGACCTGCGGTTCGCCTTCGACGACCGTTACGACGCCGCCGGCGGCCCCGACGGGATGAACGTCAGCGTCTCCTACGCAGCGGACCTGTTCGACGAGTCCACCGTCGCACGATACTGCGACCTGCTGGTGCGAATCCTGTCCACCGCGACCGCCAACCCGACCGACGTGATCGGGGACGTCGACCTGCTCACTGCAGCGGAGCGGGAAACCGTGCTGGCACAGGCTGTTTCTCCGCATCCGACGGCGGTCTGCGGGCCCGTCGACACGCTTGCGTCGATGTTCCACGACCAGGTGGGGCGCGCTCCGGACGCGGCCGCCGTCGTACACGACGCAGGGGAGTTGTCGTACCAGGAGTTCGCCGGCCGCGTCAACCGGCTCGCGCGCCACCTGATCACGTTGGGAGTGGGCCCGGAGCGCACGGTCGGCGTGGCGATCGAGCGCGGGCTCGACATGCTCGTCGCCGTCTACGCCGTGGTGACTGCCGGTGCGGCATATGTGCCGATGGACGTCACGCATCCGCGCGACCGGCTCGACTTCGTGGCCCATCGTTCACGCGCGCACGTGGTGCTCACCCACTCTTCGGCCGCACACCTCGCCGATCTGTCGGCAGTGACCGTTGCGGTGGATACGCTCGACCTGAACGGGTACCCGGCAGAACCCGTCCGCGATGTCGAACGCTGGTCGCCGCTGCGGGCCGAGAACCTCGCCTACGTCGTCTTCACGTCCGGTTCGACCGGCGAGCCCAAGGGCGTCGAGGTGAGTCACGGTGCAATCGTGAATCAGCTGTCCTGGAAGATCCAGGCGTACGGGCTTGGATCATCCGACGTCTTTCTCCACAAGACGCCCTTCACCTTCGACGCATCGATGCGCGAGGTGTGGCTGCCGCTGCTGATCGGTGCGCGGATCGTCCTCGCACAACCGGACGGTCATCGCGACAACGACTACCTGTCGACGTTGATCGAGGCCAACGCCGTCACCGCGACACACTTCGTCCCCTCGATGCTCTCGGTCCTGCTCGACGAGGTGTCACCCGCGGCGGTGCAGAGCCTGCGGACCGTGTTCGTCGGCGGGGAGGCACTGCCCGGCGTCACCGCCGCCCGCGCTCTCGACACGTTCCGCGCGCGGGTCGTCAACGAGTACGGCCCAACCGAGACGGCGGTCACCGTCACCTCACACCTGCTGACCGAATCCGACCGGTCGGCGGTCCCGATCGGGACACCCGTACGCGGTGCCCGAGTCTACGTGCTCGACGCGCGGCTGCACCCGGTGCCCGACGGCGTCAGCGGTGAACTGTACGTGGGCGGTGCACAACTGGCGCGGGGCTACGCTGCGCGCGGCGATCTGACCGCGGTGCGATTCGTTGCCGATCCGTTCGTTCCCGGTGGCCGGTTGTACCGGACCGGCGATCTCGTGCGCTGGCGTCGTGGGCCTGCCGGCCGAGAACTGGAATACCTCGGGCGAACGGACTTCCAGGTCCAACTGCGGGGTGTGCGGATCGAACTCGGCGAGGTGGCGGCAGCGCTCGAGACCCATCCGTCGGTGCGTACCGCGGTCGTGACGGCGCAATCGGACGAGGTGCTCGGCGATCGGTTGATCGGCTATGTCGTCCCACGCGCCGCAGTACAGGTCGAGGCGCTGCGGTCCCACCTTGCGGGCCGTCTGCCGGCCTACATGGTGCCGTCGGCGATAGTCGTGCTCGATGCGCTGCCGCTGACGGCGAACGGCAAGCTGGATCGAAAGTCGTTGCCGGCACCGGAATTCGAATCCCGCCCGTTCCGACCCCCGAGCACGCCGATCGAGCAGCAGGTCGCCGCGGCCTATCGCGAGGTGCTGGGCGCCGAGTCCGTCGGGCTCGACGACGACTTCTTCGCCCTTGGGGGCCACTCGCTGATGGCCACCCGCGCCGTCGCACGGATGCGGGCGGCAACCGGCGTGGCGGTTCGGGTGCAGTGGCTGTTCTCGGCGCCCAGTGTTGCCGGCCTCGCCGCGTTGATCGCGGATGCCGCCACCCAGCCGATGGTGACCGACGACGCAGCGGGGCTGGGTGTTCGGTTGGCGCTGCGGAGCTCGGGGCGCGGCGATCCGCTGTTCTGTGTGCACCCCATGCTCGGGTTGGCCTGGTACTACACCGCGCTGCTGGCGCAACTGGACGACGAGGTGCCTGTCTACGGACTGCAGTCACCCGTCGTGCTCGAGGCGGACGCGCGGATCGATGCCGTCACCGATCTGGCGGAGCGGTACGTCGCCGAGATGCGCGCGGTGCAGCCGCACGGACCATATCGGTTGTTGGGCTGGTCGTTCGGGGGCGTGATCGCGCACGCGATCGCGGCCAAGCTGCAGGCGGCGGGGGAAACGGTTGCCGCGCTGGTGATGATGGACAGCACGCGGTTCACCGATGCGCAGGTGTTCCGGTCGGAATTGCTCGCACAACTCGGCGGGCTCGGCGTGCAGATCGGCGCGGACGACTCGATCGACGAGCTGACCGCCGAGCAAGCGACGGCGTTGATCGCAGCGTTGCCCACTGATCTCATCGCGCTGACGCCGGAGCGGGTCCAACGCATGTACGCAAGCGCCGTCCGGTCCTCGGAGCTTTCGCGCCGATATCGGCCCGAGGTGTTCGACGGCGATCTGCTGTACTTCACCGCGAGGGACGATCGCGGCGACGCTGCTGCGCCGACCTCCGCCGAGTGGGCCTCGTTCGTCACGGGCCGCGTGATCGACGTCGAGGTTCCGGCGAAGCACTCGGAAATGCTCTCCGCCGCGGGTGTGGCCGTCATCGGTCCGCGGCTGGGGGAGCACCTGCGGGCAGGGGCTACCGCGGTGGATCCGAAGTGATCGCCCACAGCTCGTGATCTGCGACCTTCCTGTCCGGCCGCTCATAGCGCGCCATCACTCCTTCCAGCTGCATGCCACGACGCTGGGCGACCAGGCGCAGGGGCGCGTCGCCCACCTCGATCGGCATCCAGATCCTGCACATGTCGCATGCCGCAGGCGAGTCGAGCACGAAGTCGACCGCGGCATCGACGATATCCGTCCAGCCGCTCGACGGGCCGGCGGCCACCCGCAACCGGGCGCTGCGGTTGTACAGCTGGTCGAGGTCGATCCCGCCGACCGCCGCGCCATCGAGTTCGATCGTGAACTCGAGCGCATCGGACCGAGTGAGGTGCACTCTCTCCAGCATTCGGTCCGACGCCCGTGTGCGGTGACCGGCCGACGGGGCGATCGTCTGTAGCGCTTCCCGATCGGCAACCGTGCGGGACCGCACCGTGACCGCACCCACCGACGTCATCCGGGGCCCCAACGTAATCGGCCGACTGCGCGCGAAGCGCCGCAGGCGCTCGGCAACCGCGGCGGACGCGAGAAACGCGGCGGTGCGCGCAGCCTGCTCGACGGCGGCGAGTGCGTTGCGTGGATCCCACGCGCCGGTCGACCCGGGCGTCGGACGTACCCATCGGCCGACAAGGCCGTTTCGCGGCCGCCGCTTAGGCGTTGGCGGAATCGATTGCCCGCCCAGGTGCGCGACGAATCCGCTCGCCGGGGTGTCGTCTGGCGTCAACGCATACAGCACAAAAGTCTTTCGCACTCCGCCGGCGTCGAAGAAGGACGGCATGGTCGCTTCGTAGTGCATGCCCAACCGCTCGCAACCCGCGATCGTCGGAAGGTTGTCGGTACTCGTGGCGGCGGTGATTCGTTCCATGCCGAGGATGGTGAAACTCGCGTCGCAGAGGATCGCGGCGGACACCGTCGCGACTCCACCACGCGCTGCGTGGGAATCGAGCCAGATGCTGATCTCGGCGGTGGACGCGTTCGGTTCGGCCCAGGTGAGGGCGATCTGGCCCGCGAATACGCCGTCGACCTCGATGACGAAAGGCAGAATCCGGCCCGCGCGCTGTGCTCTGCGGAAGCCCAGCACGGTGTTGCGCCAGATCTGAGGGGCGTGGCGTTGCTCCCACGACAGGGTCGACGACGGCGCGAACGGCTCGATCAGTGCGCGGTCTCTGATTCGGACGCGCGCCCATGCTTCGGCGTCGTCGAAGCGGGGTGGACGCAGCAGCACGGTACGGCCCCGCACCGCGGCGGGCCCGAGTTCGTGGGTGTTTGCGACGCGCCCGCGAATGTCGCGAGCCGATGCCGGCTTCAGCAATGACACTGTGTCAGCCCCCTGTGTTCAGTCGTGATCGACCACGCGGATAGATGTGCGGTCAGGCGTATTCGCAGTATCGGCGGTAGCCGCGTATGGCCGGGAAGGCGAAGACGATTACCAGGCCGAACGTCCAGGCCAGCGTTTTCGTCAGTGGAACCGCAATCGGTCCGCCGAGCGCGAGTGCCTTCATCGCGTCGATCGCACACGACATCGGTTGATTGGCCACGATGCTCTGCAACCAGGTGGGATAGGCGAACACCGGGACGAATCCGGTGTTGAAGAACATGAGCAATGTCGTCACGAGTCCCACCGCCTCGACGATCGGTATCTCGGTCCGTAGCGTCGCGAGGCTCGAAACGAACACCGTGAAACCCATCCCGAACAGCACCGGCAGGAGTACGAATGCCACAGCGGCGAGAAAGCCCTCATGAAACCGGAACCCCAGCGCGAATCCCACTGCGACGATGAAGAGTGTCGTCACGACCACCCTGGCCGCGTCCGCCATGAGCCGCCCGACGAGCGGGGCGGCCCGATGAACCGGAAGGGTCTGAACGCGACTGGCGAAGCCCTCCCTCAGTTCGCGCTTGAGGTGCAGGGCGCTCACGGTGGCACCCGACATCGCACCGACCAGCGTGATCATCGCGACGTACCCGTAGATGCTCGGCACGCCGGTGGCGGCTGTCACCGAGTCACCGAGCACGATACGGAACATGATCAACGTGAGGGCCGGCAGGACCAACGCCTGGCTCGCGGTGAGCCGGTCGCGAACGAACCCGAGTACCAGGCGCCGGCCGAGCAGCAGACTGTCGCCGAGGAGCGCCGCGAGCGAGTTCTCCGGTCGCACCCTGGTCGGGACCGGCAGCTCGCCTACGGTCCGCGGGGCGTTCGCGCGCGTCACTCGCGACGTCCGCTCGCCCAGATTGCCAAGGGTGCAAAGACCACCAGGAACCCGGTCAGCCACAGTAGCGAGGGGAAGAGGGTGTGAAACGACACACCGTCGCCGGCCATCTGCTGCATCGACAGGCTGAACTGGGAGATGGGCTGATTCCGTACGAACGGACGAATCCAGGACGGAAAGCCGGACTCGGGCATGAAGCCCGTCGAGAGCATGCCCAGAATGACGGTCGGCAGCGTCAGCATCTGACTCACCGCCTGCGGGTTGCGGACCAGACTGCCGAGCGCATCGGCGCCGAGCGAAGTGATCGTCGCGAACGAGAGTGCGAACACACAGAACAGCACCGATTGGCCGAGCCCGCCCTGGAGCCGGAATCCGATGATGTAGCCGAGGCACAGTGCGCTGACGAGACTCACGATCGATCGGACGAAGCCGCTCGTCATTCGCGCCCCGAGCGGCACCAGTGGCGGAATCGGCATCGTCTGCAGCCTCGACGTCAGGCCCTTGGTGGCGTCGTCGGCGGCGTACAGTCCCGCAGACATCATCGTGAACGCCATTGTCTGCAGCACGATCACCGGCATCACGAACTGCGCGTAGTCGATCCCCTTCGTGCCCATGACGAACTTCAGGGGCAGGTAGAACCCGAGCGTGTAGATGACCGCAGAGGCAAATGCCGCACCGATCGCCCCGTTCTTGATGTTCACGCGCACCAGACGCGACGACAGTGCCCGCCACTGCGCGAACCAGGTCGGTCGGACCAGTCGGTGGCGGCCGTCGCGATTCCAGATCTCCAACATGCGGGCCGTCGCCAGGTCCGTGGATCGGTCGACCCGCTGCGCTGTGGTGTCCGTCATCGCGTGGGTCCGTGGTGTCCGGTGATCGCGAGGAATACGTCGTCGAGCGAGGGTCGGCGCAACCCGACATCCGCAAGAGCGATGCCGGCCTGATCCAGGCGCCGCACCGCGGCGGCCAGTGTTGCGGGACCGTCCGGTGCCGGAATGGAGAGCTTCTCGAGACCGGATTGTTTGGCCTCTTCCACGACGTCGGCCGGGACGAGGTCGCCGAGCGCGTCCACGGCGGCGGGAAGCTGCGCGGCGTAGAGCGGGGTGACCTCGCAATACGAGTTGCCTGCACGCGATTTGAGTTCGTCGGGGGTGCCCTCCGCGATTACGGTCCCGCGGTCGATGACGATGATCCGGTCGCTGAGCACGTCGGCTTCCTCGAGGTATTGCGTCGTCAGGAGGACCGTGATGCCGAGTTCTTTCAAGGCGAGTACCAGCGACCACACCGCCTGCCTGCTGCGGGGGTCGAGGCCAGTCGTCGGTTCGTCCAGGAACACCACTGCCGGGCGCACCACCAACCCACAGGCCAGGTCGACCCGTCGGCGCATCCCACCCGAGTACCCCTTGACGGGTCTGGTGGCCGCCTCGGTCAGGTCGAACTCGGCGAGTAGATCATCGGCTCGGACGCGGGCGGCCCGCTTGTCGAGGCCCATCAACCGGCCGAACAACTCCAGGTTCTCGCGTGCCGAAAGGGTCTCGTCGAGCGCGGCGTACTGGCCGGTCATCATGATCGAGCGCCGGACTCCGGCCGGGTCCGAAATCACGTCGTGTCCGGCAACGGTTGCCGTGCCGGAGTCCGGCCGAGTCAGCGTCGACAAGACCTTGACCGCCGTCGTCTTGCCGGCCCCGTTCGGCCCCAGGATGCCCAGCACAGTGCCCGATTCGGCTTCGAAACTCACCCCACGAAGGGCCTGCACCGTGCCGAACGACTTGTGGACCTCGTTGACCGTTACCGTCGCGTCACCGGTGGTCGAGGACGCTCGACTCCGCATCAACCAACTCTCCACAGTGCTCGGACGGTTCGGGGGTTCGGACGGTTCGGGGGTTCGGTGTTGATCTCGGTGGGTCCCCAGGATGTTACCTGTGCCCAACTTCGCTCCGGTTCTTGCGATCGCATCACAAGCGGCCCGCCCAGGCTCGTCGCTGCGCGATGGATCTGTAACATTTGCGGGGCGATGCCCGACACCGAACCGTACAGACGGATACGGTTGCAGACCGGGAGAAAGGGCCGTCACACCCCATGCGCCGAACAAGCACGATCGTCCGGAGTGGTCTCGTCGCGCTCGCGATGCTGGCCGCGATGTTACTGGTGCCCTCCGTGGGCTCGGTGTCCGCCGCGCCCGCAGACGGTTCCTACATCGCGTCCGTGGAGGATGTCGGCCCACAGGAGCAGCGAATCTATGTCTACTCGGCCGCAATGGACACACAGATCGAGCTGGTCGTGTGGCGCCCGGCCGACACCTCCACGCCTGCGCCGATCCTCTACCTGCTCAACGGCGCCGGCGGCGGCGAGGACGCCGCGTCCTGGACAGCGCAGACGCACGCGCAGGACTTCTTCAAGAACAAGCACGTCAACGTCGTGATGCCGATCGGCGGCAAGTGGAGCTATTACACCGACTGGCGAAACCCGGATCCGGTGCTCGGGGTCAACAAGTGGCGCACCTTCCTCACCGAGGAGATTCCGCCGCTGCTCGACGCGCAACTCGGCTCGACAGGGGTCAACACGCTCGCCGGTCTGTCGTCGTCGGGCACGTCGGTGCTGCAGCTCGCGATCGGCGCACCGGGTCTCTACCGCGGCGTCGCCGCGTACAGCGGCTGCGCGCAGACCTCCGACCCGATCGGGCAGCGCTACGTCCGGATCGCGGTCGATGTGTGGGGTCAAGGGAACGCCGACAACATGTGGGGTCCGAATTCGGATCCGGAGTGGGCCGCCAACGACCCCTATTTGCACGCAGAGGGACTGCGCGGGTTGGCGCTCTTCATCTCCAACGGCAGCGGCCTGCCGGGCCCGCACGACACGCTGACCGATCCCAGGATCGACGGCAACGGTCCCAAGCTGGCAAACCAGATCATCGTCGGCGGGATCATCGAGGCCGCCACCAACTACTGCACGTACAACCTGCAGCACCGGTTGAACGAACTCGGCATCCCGGCGACCTACAGCTTCCGCGACACCGGGACGCACAGCTGGGGCTACTGGGAGGACGACCTGCACCAGTCGTGGCCGATGCTCGCCGAAGCCATGAATATCCCCGCATAGCGCGTAGCGCCGGCACCTACATTCGTCTCGGATGGGCGGGTTGGCTCAGCGGTGGCGGCCGTGGCGCAGCGTGGTGATCCGCTTGATCACCGCGACGGTGGCAGACTTGCGGCCGAAGGAGAGCAGCGCCATCCCGGGCAGGGCGAAGCGCTGGCGGGCGATCGCGTGCGGGTAGGTGAACTCACGCAGGCCGTCGGCGCCGTGGATGCGGCCGAAGCCGGACGCGCCGACCCCGCCGAACGGCAGCGCGGAGATCGCGGCGAAGGACAGCACGCCGTTCACCGATGTCGCCCCGGCGCGCAGGCGGCGCGCGATCGCCATGCCCTGCGCCTTGGAGAACACGGCGGAGGCCAGGCCGTACGGCGTCGAGTTCGCCAGGTCGACGGCCTCGTCGACCGACTTCACCGCGCGCACCGTCACCGTCGGCCCGAACGTCTCCTCGGTCACCGCGAGCGAGTCCTCGGGGGTGTCGACGAGCACGACCGGCTCGATGAACGGCCCCTTGATCGAGTCCGGTCCGCCGACGAGCGCGCGGCCACCGGTCGCCAGCGCGTCCTCGACGTGCCGGCGTACTACGTCGATCTGCGCCGGCATCGTCATCGGTCCGTAGGCGGCAGGATGGGCGGAGCCCGGCTTCACGTCGCGCAGCTTCGCCTGCAACTCGGTGAGGAACTGCGCGTAGACCGGCTCCTCGACGTAGACGCGTTCGGTGCCGATGCAGGTCTGCCCGCTATTGGACACCGCCGCCCACGCGATCGCGTCCGCCGCGGCGGCAACGTCGGCGTCGGCGGCGACGATCGCCGGGTCCTTGCCGCCGCACTCGAGCACCACCGGCGTCATCCGCTCGGCGGCCGCGGCCATGATCTTCTTGCCCGTCGGGGTCGATCCGGTGAAGGCGATCTTGTCGATGTCGGCGGTGACGAGCGCCGCGCCGGTCGCGCCGCAGCCGACGACCGTCGAGAGGATCGCCGGCGGCAGTTCCGGGTTCGCGTGGGCGAACGCCTCGGCGTAGTAGCGCCCGATCGCGGGCGTGAACTCGCTGGGCTTGAACACGACGGTGTTGCCGGCCGCGAGCGCGTACGCGATCGACCCGTTCGGCGTGTACAGCGGGTAGTTCCACGGCCCGATCACGCCGACGACGCCGAACGCGCGGCGCTCGATGATCGCCTCGTGATTGGCCATGAGCATTCCCGGCGACACCTTCTCCGGGCCGAGCACCTTCTTGGCGTGCCGCGCGGCCCAGTCGATGTGTTCGAGCATGAGCATGATCTCGAGGAACGCGTCCTCGAGCGGTTTGCCGTTCTCGCGGTGCACGAGCGCGCCGAGTTCCTCGGCGTGGTTGATCAGTTCCGACTTCCAGCGCAGCAGCGCCATCCGGCGGCCGTCGAAGCCGAGGTCGCGCCAGATCGGCAGCGCCGCCCGGGCGCGTGCCACGGCTGCGGTGACCGCGTCGGCGTCGTCGATCGGCAGTTCGACCACGACGTCGCCGTTCGCCGGGTCGACGGAGGTCAGGGTGGTCGGCGCGACGTCGAATGGACGCGGCGCGGTGGATGCCTCGGTCATGGGTTCCTCACTCGCTACTTGCCGGGGTCGGTTGTGGTCGGGTTGGACGGGGTCGCGTCGGGTGCGAGCAGCACCGCGCGCATGAGGGCGTGCACGCGCGCCCGCGCGGCCGGGCGGGTGTCGAAGCGGACGAGGCGGCCCAGGTCCAGAACCAGCCCGAGCGCGGCGTGCACGCGGAAGCGGGCCTCGGTCTGGCCCGGCCGCAAGTCCACGAGCAGATGGACCCACTCCTCGATGTTCTGGCGCTGGATGGCGCGGAGCCGGCTCTGGTCGGCGACCGGTAGGTTGCCGAACTCCGCGAAGTACACCGACATCAGTTCGTGGTTGGCAAACGCCAGCGCGAGGTAGCTGCCGGCGACCTCGGCGAGCGCGGTCCTCGAATCGGTGGAGGCCGCGAGCGCGTCGGAGAGCGTGGCCGAGACGCGGTCGCCCGCCCGGTAGAACGCGGCCGCGAGCAGGTCTGCCTTGCTGCTGAAGTAGCGATACAGGCTCGACGCGGTGATGCCGGCGGCCGCCGCGATCTGCTCGATGCTCGCGTCGTGATATCCCGCGGCCGCGAACGTCCGGATCGCTTCGTTGAGGATGCGTTCCCGGCGCGCGGTCATGCTCATGCCCGACTCCGCCGCCGCCGGACCCGGGTCGTCGACCGGGACCGGCGGCAGGTCGCCGTCGACGACGGCCGCGCACATCTGATACAGCTGCGTCTCGATCACGTCCGCCGGCGCCGCGGTGCGGTGTGCGGTGATGCTGCCGATCACGCTCAAGACGGCGGTGGCGAGCATCCGCACGTCGGCCTTGGACAGTTCCGGACGCAGCTTCGCGATCGGGTCGGCGATCGCGCGGGTGACCATGTCGAAGGTCTCGCGCAGACGCGCCCGGTCGGCAGGCTCGAGATAGCGACCCTCCCACCGGTACAGCCCGCCGCTGCGCCGATGCTCGATAGTCGCGCGGGAGATCGCGCGCACCACCGCGGACAGCGTGTCGGCGGGGGAGCCGCCGGAGCATTGTTCGTGCACTGTCGTCACGGCCTCGCCCAACGCACCGACCTCGCTGTCGGCGGCGGCGACGAGAAGTGCGTACTTGTTCGGGAAGTGCCGGTAGATCGCGGGCCCCGAGATCGCAAGCTGGGCCGCGATGTCGTCGATGCCGACCGGGTGGTAGCCGCGGTCGCTGAACGCCCGCGCGGCAGCGGCGGCGATCTGCGCCTTTCGGTCTCGGGGGCGTCTGCGAGGCGCCGCTTCCGCTGTGTTCACAGCCGCTGTGTTCGCAGCCGCCTCGGATTGCGACCTATCCGTCTGCACTCGCGCCTCCCTCCCTCGCACTGCGAATTTCGAGCGGCTAGCTGCACAGATGCACCGCGGATCGGACCCGCCGGCCATGGTGCGGCTTGTTGACAGGTAGCCAACGTCTCCCATAAGTTAACCACAATTCGCGTCTTTGCCAACCATGGATTTCCATCGCAATCAATCCGAGGACCGCATGCTTGCAACCCGCTTCACCGAGAAGTTCGGCAGCGACCTGTTCGACCGATCCGTGGGGGTGCGGGCATGACTGTGGAGGAGCAAGTGACGACAACCGAGGTCGGGTTCGAGGCGACCCGCGACGCAGGCATCCTGCGGATCACGTTCACCCGCGCAGACCGGATGAACGCGCTGGACTACCGGACGATGGTCGCGCTCGGGGAGGAGATCGAGAACGCCGGATCCGACCCTGACGTGCGGGTAATCGTGCTGACCGGCACGGGCCGCGCGTTCTGCAGCGGCGCCGACCTCGTCGCGGTCGGGGAATCGCGGGGCGCGGGGATCACACCGACCGACAGCATGGATGCCGTGAACCGGCTCGTCCGGGCGATCGTGCAGGTGCCGGTCCCGGTCATCGCGCGGGTCACCGGGGCGGCCGCGGGGATCGGGGCGTCGCTCGCCATCGCCGCGGATCTCGCCTATGCCACCGAGAACTCCTATCTGCTGCTCGCGTTCGTGAACATCGGACTCATGCCCGACGGCGGTGCGAGCGCGCTGGTCGCCGCGGCGTCGGGCCGCGCCCTCGCGGCCGAGATGGCGCTGCTGGGGAAGCGGCTGGCGGCACGCGAGGCGAAGGCGGCGGGACTGATCACCGACGTCGTCGCGGACGAGGAGATCGACGCACGAGTCGAGGCCGCCGCGCGGAAGATCGCCAACGGGCCCCGCCGGGCGCTCGAACTCACCAAGCGGGCGGTGAACGCCGCCGCGCTCTCCGCCCTCGAGGACGCGCTGGCGCGCGAGCACGAGGGGCAGACCGAACTGCTGACCTCGAGCGACTTCGTGGAAGGCGTCGCCGCGATGCTCGGCAAGCGCAAACCGGAATTCGGACCCTGAGGCGGAGCCTCACTTTGGCCCGAGGCGAATTCACTAGTACCACCAGGAGAATCACATGACCTCGACCGTCGCTCCCGCCGCCGACATGCTGGCGGAGCCGCTGCGCTCGCGGCGCAACACCTGGAACACCCAGGTCGCCGTGCACGCCCAGATGAAGCCCGACACGGTCGCCTTCCGTTTCCGTGGCCTCGACACCACGTGGGCGCAACTGCATCGGCGGATCGAGGCGCTCGCCGACGCCCTGGCCCGTCGGGGGGTGGGCCAGGGCGACCGGGTGTTGGTCGTGATGCTCAACCACACCGCCTATTTCGAGGCGGTGCTCGGCATCAACGCGACCGGTGCGATCGCGGTGCCGGTGAACTTCCGCCTCACCCCGCCGGAGATGAGCTACATCGTGTCCGACAGCGGTGCGCTCGCGGTGATCACCGACGCCACGCTCGCGCCGTTGGTAGCGGCGGTGCGGGCGCAGAACCCCGGACTCGGCACGTGCCTCGTCATCGACGGGAAAACAGCAGACGGCGAAACCGACGGCGACGTGCTCGGGTACGAGGAGGTGCTCGCCGAGCAGGGGGCGGCGCGCATTCCGCTCGACATCTCCGAGGACTCACCGGCGCTGATCATGTACACCTCGGGCACGACCGGCAGCCCCAAGGGCGCGATCCTCTCCTACGCCAACCTCAACGGCCAGGCGCTGACGTGTATCCAGGCGCTGGACAACCGGGCCGACGACGTCGTGTTCTGTACCGCGCCGATGTTCCACATCGCCGGGCTGGGCAGCATTGCGCCGGCGATCGTCGTCAGGGCGCGAACCGTCATTCACCCGCTCGGCGCCTTCGACGCGACCGAACTGCTCGACGCGTGGGAGCGCGAGGGGGCGACGTCGGCGTTCCTGGTGCCGATTCAGTGGCAGGCGGTCTGTGCCGAGCCGCGGGTGCGCGAGCGGAATCTAGCGCTGCGGGTGATCAGCTGGGGTGCGGCGCCGGCGTCGGACACGGTGCTGCGGGCGATGTCGGAGACGTTCCCGAACGCGCAGAACGTCGCGGTGTTCGGGCAGACCGAGATGTCCCCGGTCACCTGCGTCCTGAACGGCGAGGACGCGCTGCGCAAGCTCGGCTCGGTCGGTCGGCCGATCCCGACCATTGCCTCGCGGGTGGTCGACGACGAGATGAACGACGTCGCGCCGGGCGAGGTCGGCGAGATCGTCTACCGCGGCCCGACGATGATGCAGGGCTACTGGAACAAGCCCGAGGCGACCGCGGAGGCGTTCTACGGCGGCTGGTTCCACTCCGGCGACCTGGTCCGCCAGGACGAGGAGGGCTTCGTCTGGGTTGTCGACCGCAAGAAGGACATGATCATCTCGGGCGGCGAGAACATCTACTGCGCCGAGGTGGAGAACGTCCTGTACGGACACCCGAACGTCGTCGAGGCGGCCGTAATCGGGCGGTCCGACGCGAAGTGGGGCGAGGTCCCGGTCGCGGTCGTCGTGGTGTCCGGCGTCGACACGCTCGATCTCGCGGACCTCGGCCCCCATCTCAACGAGCATCTCGCTCGGTACAAGCACCCCAAGGACCTCGTCGTCGTCGACGAACTGCCGCGCAACGCGAGCGGGAAGGTCACCAAACACACGCTGCGCAAGGAGTTCGCGGGCTGAGCCTCAGCACCCTCAGCCCGGGTGGGGGCGATTTGGACTCGCCGGTACGGCTGAGGCATACTGTTCCGGTTGCCTTGACCGGGACGCGCTCTGGTGTGGCCCGAGGTCGGGTTGGCGAAGCGCCTGTGAGCTGCGTGTTTGCGCAGGTCGGAGGCATGCAAGACGGAAAGCAGTGCCAAGCACCCGGGAACGGGTGCGCCGGGACACGAGTTCCGAAGTCCGGCCGGACGGCCCTAGGAGGGTCCGGTGTGGGCTGCGGAACGCGGCCGGGGTATGTTCGCGAATGCGACACGCCCGACCGCGTGGACCAGTGAACGTTGACAGGTGAACAGCGGTGACGGCGGTGGAGTTCGATGGACATCGGCTCCGATCGCATGGATTCGTTGAGACCTGTGTGCGTTCGGGCAGACGAGAAGCGGCAAGCAAGAAAAGGACACGAAGCGTGGCGGGACAGAAGATCCGCATCAGGCTCAAGGCCTACGACCACGAGGCGATCGACGCGTCCGCGCGCAAGATCGTGGAGACGGTGACCCGTACTGGGGCCCGCGTCGTCGGCCCGGTGCCGTTGCCCACCGAGAAGAACATCTATTGCGTCATCCGCTCGCCGCACAAGTACAAGGACTCGCGCGAGCACTTCGAGATGCGCACCCACAAGCGGCTGATCGACATCCTCGACCCGACGCCGAAGACCGTCGATGCGCTGATGCGCATCGACCTTCCGGCCAGTGTCGACGTGAACATTCAGTGAGTTCGGGGCAGCACATGACTGACAACAAGAATCGGCCCGCAAACGGCATCCTGGGCACGAAGCTCGGCATGACGCAGGTCTTCGACGAGAACAACCGGGTCGTCCCGGTCACCGTCGTCAAGGCGGGACCGAACGTGGTCACCCAGATCCGTACCGAGGAACGCGACGGCTACAGCGCCGTGCAGCTCGCCTACGGCGCCGTGGACCCCCGCCGCGTGTCCAAGCCGGTCTCCGGCCAGTTCGCCAAGGCCGGGGTGACCCCGCGTCGCCACATCGTCGAGATCCGCGTGGCCGACACCTCCGCCTTCGAGGTCGGCCAGGAGCTGACCGCCGAGGTGTTCGCCGACGGCGCGTACGTCGATGTCACCGGCACCAGCAAGGGCAAGGGCTTCGCCGGCACCATGAAGCGGCACGGCTTCTCCGGGCAGGGCGCCAGCCACGGCGCCCAGGCGGTGCATCGTCGTCCCGGCTCCATCGGTGGCTGCGCCACCCCTGGCCGCGTCTTCAAGGGCACCCGGATGTCGGGCCGGATGGGCAGCGACCGCGTCACCATGCAGAACCTGTCGGTGCACAAGGTCGACGCCGAGAACGGCCTGTTGCTGATCAAGGGCGCGATTCCAGGCCGCAGGGGCGGTCTCGTGATCGTCAGGAACGCTGTGAAGGGTGGTGCTCGGGCATGACCACGAAGTTGACGCTCGACGTCAAGGCGCCCGGCGGCAAGACCGAGGGCACCGTCGAACTGCCCGCCGAGATCTTCGACGTCGAGGCGAACATCTCGCTGATGCACCAGGTGGTCGTGGCCCAGCAGGCCGCCGCCCGCCAGGGCACGCACGCGACCAAGACCCGCGGTGACGTCCGCGGCGGCGGCCGCAAGCCGTACCGGCAGAAGGGCACCGGCCGCGCCCGCCAGGGTTCGACCCGCGCGCCGCAGTTCACCGGTGGTGGCATCGTCCACGGCCCGCAGCCGCGCGACTACAGCCAGCGCACCAACAAGAAGATGAAGGCCGCCGCGCTGCGCGGTGCGCTGTCGGATCGCGCACGCAACGAGCGCATCCACGTGATCAGCGAACTCGTCGTCGGCCAGACCCCGTCGACGAAGAGCGCGCGGGTGTTCCTCGAGGAACTGTCGGACCGCCGCAAGCTGCTGGTGGTCGTCGGCCGCGAGGACGTCACCGCATGGAAGAGCGTGGCAAACCTGCCGAACGTGCACCCGATCGCTCCCGACCAGCTCAACACCTACGACGTCCTCGACAGCGACGACGTGGTGTTCAGCGTCGAGGCGCTCAACACGTTCGTGCACGGCCCCGCCGAAGCGGCGCAACAGGAACAGGAGTAGTGGCGGCTGTGACCAAAGTTGCTGATCCCCGCGACATCGTGCTGGCGCCGGTCATCTCCGAGAAGTCCTACGGACTGCTCGAGGAAGGCACCTACACCTTCCTGGTGCGCCCGGACTCGAACAAGACGCAGATCAAGATCGCCGTGGAGCAGATCTTCGGCGTGAACGTGATCAACGTCAACACCGCCAACCGTCAGGGCAAGCGCAAGCGGACCCGGTTCGGTTACGGCCAGCGCAAGAGCACCAAGCGCGCGCTCGTGACCATCTCGGCCGACAGCAAGCCCATCGAGATCTTCGGGGGCCCGGTCGGCTGACGCCGCCCGAGACCTTGAGAAAGCAGAGAAGAACTCATGGCAATCCGCAAGTACAAGCCGACGACCCCCGGCCGGCGCGGCGCGAGCGTCTCCGACTTCGCCGAGATCACGCGGTCGACGCCGGAGAAGTCGCTGGTGCGCCCGCTGCACGGACGCGGTGGACGTAACGCCCACGGCCGCATCACCACCCGGCACAAGGGTGGCGGGCACAAGCGCGCCTATCGCGTGATCGACTTCCGTCGCAACGACAAGGACGGCGTCCCGGCCAAGGTCGCGCACATCGAGTACGACCCCAACCGCACCGCCCGCATCGCGCTGCTGCACTACGCCGACGGCGAGAAGCGCTACATCATCGCGCCGCAGGGGCTCACCCAGGGCACCCGGGTCGAGGCCGGCCCGACCGCCGACATCAAGCCCGGCAACAACCTGCCGTTGCGCAACATCCCGACCGGTACCACCGTGCACGCGGTGGAACTGCGCCCGGGCGGCGGTGCGAAGATGGCCCGCTCCGCCGGGTCGAGCATCCAGTTGCTCGGCAAGGAAGGCACCTACGCCACGCTGCGCATGCCGTCGGGCGAGATCCGCCGCGTCGATGTGCGCTGCCGCGCCACCGTCGGCGAGGTCGGCAATGCCGAGCAGTCGAACATCAACTGGGGCAAGGCGGGCCGTATGCGCTGGAAAGGCAAGCGCCCGACCGTCCGCGGCGTCGTGATGAACCCGGTCGACCACCCGCACGGTGGCGGCGAGGGCAAGACCTCCGGTGGTCGCCACCCGGTCAGCCCGTGGGGTCAGCCGGAAGGCCGCACCCGCCATCCGAACAAGCCCAGTGACAAGTTGATCGTCCGCCGCCGGCGCACCGGCAAGAACAAGCGATAACCAGGAGGGAGTAGAAGATGCCACGCAGTCTCAAGAAGGGCCCGTTCGTCGACGACCACCTCCTCGCGAAGGTGGACGTACAGAACGAGAAGGGCACCAAGCAGGTCATCAAGACCTGGTCGCGCCGCTCCACCATCATCCCCGACTTCATCGGCCACACCTTCGCCGTCCACGACGGTCGCAAGCACGTGCCGGTGTTCGTCTCGGACAACATGGTCGGGCACAAGCTCGGCGAGTTCGCGCCGACCCGCACGTTCAAGGGTCACATCAAAGACGACCGGAAGGGGAAGCGGCGTTGAGTAATCCAGCACAGGGTGCACTCGCCAACCCGACGGCTCGCGCCACCGCGAAGCATGTCCGGGTCACCCCGATGAAGGCCCGCCGCATGGTGGACCTGGTGCGTGGGCGCGCCGTCGAGGACGCCATGTCGATCCTGAAGTTCGCGCCGCAGGCCGCCAGCGAACCGGTCGCGAAGGTCGTGGCGAGTGCCGCGGCGAACGCCGAGAACAACCTCGGCCTCGACCCGGCCACGCTGGTGATCGCCCGCGCGTACGTCGACGAGGGCGCGACCATGAAGCGGTTCCAGCCGCGCGCCCAGGGCCGCGCGTTCCGGATTCGCAAGCGCACCAGCCACATCACGATCGAGGTCGAGAGCGTGCCGAGCAAGGCCGGCAGCACTCGCAACCGTCGCCGGAAGGGAGCTCAGTAGTGGGCCAGAAGATCAACCCGCACGGCTTCCGTCTCGGCATCACCACCGACTGGAAGTCGCGGTGGTACGCGGACAAGCAGTACGCGGACTACGTGAAGGAAGATGTCGCGATCCGCAAGCTGCTCGGCACCGGCATGGAGCGTGCCGGCATCGCGAAGGTGGAGATCGAAAGGACTCGCGACAGAGTCCGTGTCGACATCCACACCGCGCGACCGGGCATCGTCATCGGTCGCCGTGGCGCCGAGGCCGACCGCATCCGCGCCGACCTCGAGAAGCTGACCGGCAAGCAGGTGCAGCTGAACATACTCGAGGTCAAGAACCCCGAGTCCGAGGCGCAGCTGGTGGCCCAGGGCGTCGCCGAGCAGCTGAGCAACCGTGTCGCGTTCCGTCGCGCTATGCGCAAGGCAATCCAGTCCGCGATGCGCCAGCCCAACGTCAAGGGCATCCGGGTGCAGTGCTCGGGTCGCCTCGGCGGTGCGGAAATGTCGCGGTCGGAGTTCTACCGCGAGGGTCGGGTGCCGCTGCACACGCTGCGCGCCGACATCGACTACGGCCTGTACGAGGCCAAGACTACGTTCGGCCGCATCGGCGTGAAGGTGTGGATCTACAAGGGCGACATCGTCGGTGGCAAGCGCGAGCTCGCCGCTGGGAGCGCAGCCGCCGCTCCCGACAGGCCGCGCCGCGAGCGTCCGAGCCGTCCGCGTCGGTCTGGCTCGTCCGGCACCACCGCGACCAGCACCGAGGCCGGCCGCGCCGCGACCGCTGTCGCGGAGCCGCCCGCCGCGCAAGAGAACCAGGAGAGCTGACTCATGCTGATGCCACGGCGGGTCAAGCACCGCAAGCAGCACCACCCCAGCCGCACGGGTGCGGCCAAGGGCGGCACCACGGTCGCGTTCGGTGACTTCGGCATCCAGGCCCTCGAGCCTGCCTACATCACCAACCGGCAGATCGAGTCCGCGCGTATCGCGATGACTCGGCACATCAAGCGTGGCGGCAGGATCTGGATCAACATCTACCCGGATCGCCCGCTGACCAAGAAGCCCGCCGAGACCCGGATGGGTTCCGGCAAGGGCTCGCCCGAGTGGTGGGTCGCGAACGTCAAGCCCGGCCGGGTGATGTTCGAGATGAGCTACCCGAACGAGGAGACCGCTCGCGAGGCGCTGCGCCGCGCGATGCACAAGCTCCCGTGCAAGTGCAGGATCGTGTCCAGGGAGGAGCAGTTCTGATGGCGAGCGGAACACCGGCCGCAGAGCTTCGTGAGCTCTCCGAGGACGAGCTGACCGGGAAGCTGCGCGAGAGCAAGGAAGAGCTGTTCAATCTGCGTTTCCAGATGGCGACGGGGCAGCTCGACAACAACCGTCGGCTGCGCACCGTGCGGCACGAGATCTCGCGGATCTACACGGTCCTGCGTGAGCGTGAGCTCGGCCTCGCCGCCGCGCCCGCGGGTGACGGAGACGCGGCATGAGTGAGGGCAGTGTGAGTGAGGGCAGTGTGAACGAAGGGCGCGTGAGCGAGAAGCAGGCCCGGAACAGACGGAAGACCCGGATCGGGTACGTCGTCTCCGACAAGATGGAGAAGACGATCGTGGTCGAGCTGGAGGACCGGGTCAGGCACCCGCTCTACGGCAAGATCATCCGGCGCACCACCAAGGTGAAGGCGCACGACGAGAACAGCACCGCCGGCGTCGGCGACCGTGTGTCCCTGATGGAGACGCGGCCCATGTCGGCCACCAAGCGGTGGCGCCTCGTTGAGGTGCTCGAGCGCGCGAAGTAGGCGGCCCGCCGAGGGCAGACCATGGCCCGCCGGGTCGGAAATCGGGCGGGTGAAGAATCCAGGTCGAGGAGAAGTAAGTGATTCAGCAGGAGTCGCGAGTACGCGTCGCCGACAACACGGGTGCCAAGGAGATCCTCTGCATCCGCGTGCTCGGTGGTTCGTCGCGTCGCTACGCCGGGGTCGGCGACGTCGTCGTCGCCACCGTCAAGGACGCCATCCCGGGCGGCAATGTCAAGCGCGGTGAAGTGGTCAAGGCCGTCATCGTCCGCACCACCAAGGAGCGGCGGCGCCCGGACGGCAGCTATATCCGCTTCGACGAGAACGCCGCGGTGCTCATCAAGGCGGACAACGATCCGCGCGGCACGCGCATCTTCGGCCCGGTCGGGCGCGAACTGCGCGACAAGCGCTTCATGAAGATCGTTTCGCTTGCCCCGGAGGTCGTGTGATGAAGGTGCACAAGGGTGACACCGTGCTCGTCATCTCGGGCAAGGACAAGGGCGCCAAGGGCAAGGTCATCCAGGCCTACCCCGCGCGGAACAAGGTCCTGGTCGAGGGCGTCAACCGGATCAAGAAGCACACCGCGGTCTCCGCCAACCAGCGCGGCGCGTCCTCGGGCGGCATCGTGACCCAGGAGGCGCCGATCCACGTCTCGAACGTCGCGGTGGTCGACTCCGACGGCAAACCGACGCGCGTGGGCTACCGCATCGACGAGAACGGCAAGAAGGTCCGCATCTCCCGCCGCAACGGGAAGGACATCTGATATGACCACCACGGAGAACGCTGCCACCGAAAACGCGGCGAGCGAGCAGAAGGTCGCACCGCGCCTGAAGCTTCGCTACCGCGCGGAGATCCGGGACGCGCTCAACAGCGAGTTCAACTACGCCAACGTCATGCAGATCCCGGGCGTCGTGAAGGTTGTCGTGAACATGGGTGTCGGCGACGCCGCCCGTGACTCGAAGCTGATCAACGGTGCGGTCGCCGACTTGGCGCTGATCACCGGTCAGAAGCCGGAGATCCGCCGGGCTCGCAAGTCGATCGCGCAGTTCAAGCTGCGTGAGGGTATGCCGATCGGCGCCCGCGTGACCCTGCGCGGCGACCGGATGTGGGAGTTCCTCGACCGCCTCGTCTCGATCGCGCTGCCGCGTATCCGCGACTTTCGTGGCCTGTCGCCGAAGCAGTTCGACGGCAACGGCAACTACACGTTCGGGCTCAACGAGCAGTCGATGTTCCACGAGATCGACGTCGACCGGATCGACCGGCCACGGGGCATGGACATCACCGTGGTGACCACCGCGACCAACGACGACGAAGGCCGTGCTCTGCTCAAGCAGCTCGGCTTCCCGTTCAAGGAGAACTGAGATGGCCAAGAAAGCGCTGGTCAACAAGGCCGCCAAGAAGCCGAAGTTCGCGGTGCGCGGCTACACCCGCTGCCAGCGGTGCGGTCGGCCGCACGCGGTCTACCGCAAGTTCGGGCTGTGCCGCGTGTGCCTGCGGGAGATGGCCCACCGCGGCGAGCTGCCGGGCGTGCACAAGAGTTCCTGGTAGCGAAAATCTGGACCGCACGAGGGCACGCAAACCAACGGTTTGCGTGCCCTCGCGCATCTGCATCGGTCGGCGTCAGTCGTTGCGTTTGTCGATGATCTCGCCGAGCAGTTCGACTATTCGTTGTTGACCCGCCGCGGTGGCATCGAACTTGGCGCGCATTTCGATGAACCCATTGCTCATCTGTTCGCGCAGGTCGGTGACGTTCGCGCGCAGGTCTGCCTGTCCCGTGCGGAGGTCGGTGATGTCGGCGCGCATCTCGGTCTGTCCTGTGCGGAGGTCGGTGATGTCGGCGCGCATCTCGGCCTGTCCCGTGCGGAGGTCGGCGATGTCGGCGCGCATCTCGGCCTGTCCTGCGCGGAGGTCGGCGATGTCGGCGCGGGTCGCGTTGTGTAGGCGAGTGTTCAGTTCGCGAAACTCGCGAATCTCGGCCCGGATCTCGCCGACGTCACGATCTGCCCCGCCCGCGAGCACGCGCGCGGCCGTTGCATCGTGTTCCGAGTTCAATACGCGTCGCGCGAGATCGCCGACCTGCTGCTCGAGCGCTGTCACGCGTCCCTCCAGATCCCCCGAATTCGTCATGGTGTGCAGGCTACTCGGTGGCACCGACAGGATCGGGTCCGAAGCGGCGGCTGACCCGCGGCCGTTCATCGAGGGTTCTGCAACGATTTGGCGCTGCCGACGGTTTTGGTAGTGCGAATCTGCTGCGGTACGTGCCGGGCGGGTACACGCTGAGCGCAACGCATCCGTACGGCGAGAGGCGGACCGGTGGCGCAGGCGACGACGGGCTCGGGCCCGAAGGATCAACAACACACCGAACTCAAGCGGGTGCTCGGCCCCGGCCTGCTTCTGCTGTTCATCGTCGGGGACATCCTCGGCGCCGGTGTCTACGCGGTCACCGGCCAGATGATCGCGAACGTCGGCGGCATGGCGTGGGTGCCGTTCATCCTGGCGTTCACCGTCGCCACCCTCACGGCGTTCTCGTACCTGGAGTTGGTGACGAAGTACCCGCAGGCGGCCGGGGCGGCGCTGTACACGCACAAGGCGTTCGGCATCCATTTCTTCACCTTTCTCGTGGCGTTCGCGGTCATCTGTTCCGGCATCACCAGCGCGTCGACGTCGTCCAACGTGGTCGGCGGCAATCTGCTCGCGGGTCTGCACGAGACGTTCAGCGACGAGAACGGCCTGGGCTGGTTCAACGTCCCCGACGGCCCGACCGCGCAGCTGGTGGTCGCGCTCGTGTTCATGCTGCTGCTGGCGGTGATCAACCTCCGCGGGGTCGGCGAGTCGGTGAAGTTCAACGTCGTGCTCACCGTGATCGAGATGTTGGCGCTGTTGATCGTCATCGTCATCGGGTTCGTCGCCGCGGGGCGTGGCACGGGTGAGGGCGACATCGCGAACCTCGTGGTGTTCGAGGACCCCAACGAGAAGGGCTGGTTCCTCGCCGTCACCATCGCGACGACCATCGCGTTCTTCGCGATGGTCGGCTTCGAGGACTCGGTCAACATGGTCGAGGAGACCAAGAACCCGGAGCGGATCTTCCCGAAGATGATGCTCTCCGGACTCGGCATCGCCTGCCTGATCTACGTGCTCGTGGTTGTCGCCGTGATCGCCGTGCTCCCGCTCGATTACGAGTCCGGTAGCGAGGGAATACTGTTGCACGTGGTGCGGCTCGGCGCCCCGTCGGTGCCGATCGACGAGATCTTTCCGTACATGACCGTGTTCGCGGTGGCGAACACCGCGTTGATCAACATGCTGATGGCCAGCCGCCTCGTGTACGGCATGGCCCGCCAGCACGTGCTGCCGGGCGTGCTCGGCGCGGTGCTGCCGGGCCGGCGCTCGCCCTGGACGGCGATCATCTTCACTACCGCGATGGCGCTCGGACTGATCTTCGTGGTGAATCGGATGTCGAAGAACTCGGTGGTCGCCGCGCTGTCCGGCACGACCGGCCTGCTGCTGTTGTGCGTGTTCGCGATCGTCAATATTGCCTGCCTCGTCCTGAAGCGCAGCGCGGAAAAGACCTTCTTCCGAACCCCGGTCTGGACACCGGTGGTGGCCGCGATCCTCTGCCTGTTCCTGGCCGGTCCGTGGGCGCGCACGTCCGCGCAGATGGTCCAGTACAAGATCGCGGGTGTGATGCTGCTGATCGGCGTGGTGCTGTGGGTCCTCACCTATTTCGTGAACAAGTCGACCGGCGGGGGGACCGGATTCGCCGACATCGATCACCTCGCCAAGGACGAAAACCCCGACCTCGACCCGGCAGATCGATACCGGGAGCCGGGCCATCGCGACCGCGACGAGCAGCCGGGGTCGAAGGGGGAGTAGGGGTTCCGCGTCCGCCGAGTGCGCACTTGCTGCCGCCCCGGCCATGAAGTTTGCGAGAAAGGGTGCGCACTCGTCGGGGCGGGGTGGCGCAGGGCGCCCGACCTCCTCGAAGGTGCGCCACGTGCGCGGCACGCGAGATTCGAACGGGTCGACGGCGATGGCCACTCGACCACGGTAGCGCCGTGCTACGTCATCCCGACGCCGCCAGCGCGGCCGCGATCAGCGGATACGCCACTCGCTCCTGTTCCAGCCGCACGGCGGGACCGAGGGTGTCCTCGACCAGGTCGCGGTACAGCGCCGCCTCGTCGTCGGTGAGGTTGGACAACGGCGCGTTGACCGGGCTCTGTTCGGTTTCCCAGCGTGACTCGTGCGCCAGCAGGGTCGCGCGGTCCATCAGCATCGAGCGGGCGTGCGGGAACACGGCGCGCAGCCGATCGAGGATCCGGAAACCGTGGGTGTCGATGTCGCCCCAATAGACCAGGTCCAGGCCGGCGAGCCAGCGCATCGGCGCGATCCGCGACACCGCGTAGCCGCCGCCGAACACCAGCAGCGAGCGCGGCACCGGTGGGAACGCAAGGCAAGTTACCTCGTTCTCGACGACGAACACCCGGTCGATGTCGGGCGGGTGGATGGCGAATTCGGCAATGCCGACCTCGACGTCGGTGAAGCCGGACCACGCGGTCGCTGGCGGGTCGAGGGTGCGGACACGCACCCGGCTCGGTTTGGTGCGGAAGCCGTAGCGCTGCGCGAAATCGCGGCTGCCGGGCGCGACGACCGGCGCCGCGGCGGCGGCGTCGATCAGCTCGATCAGGATCGCGCGGTGGGTCTCGACGAACTTCGTGTCGACGCCGGGTGCGTCGATCTCGCGCACGTAGCGGTCACGACCGGCATTGGCGGCGACCCAATCGACGCAGGCGAGCAGGCGGTCGAAGTCCTCGGTGTGGGCGAGCGCGACGAACGGCTTGTCGACGACCCATGGCCGCAGCGCTGGCAGCGCCCGCTCGACCCGGGAGACGAGTTCGGCATGCCGGCGCGCCTGCGCGGTGGTGCCGAGGAACCGGGTCAGCGCCTCGAACGTGTCGAGATGCAGTCGGGCGGGAATCTCGTTCGCGCCGAACCGTCGCGCGCCGACGACCTTCGTCGAGAGCCGGTACGGCGCGGCGGCTGTGCTCCAATCGCGCACCCAGCGTTGCGCGTCGTCGTAGCGGGCCCCGAGTTCGGTGGGGGTCGGCCCGCGTAGGGGCACCTCGATCGGCGTGAACACTTCGCCGCGCGCGGTCGCCGACAGCGCCTCGCCAAGTCGCCAGCGGCGCAGCAGTTTCGCCTGGATGTCGTGCGGGGTAGTCCAGTCGCTCATGCCGATTCGGCGGAGTCCTCGTCGGGTTGCGTGAGCGATATCAGCCCATGCAGGCGCTTGCGCTCGCGGTACTCCTCGATGGTCAGGCACTGCAGCCGCGAGTTCTTCGACGTCTTGTTGTCGACGAACCCGACCGACGACACGAAAGACTCGATGACGTGGATCTTCTGTAGCGGCGTCACGATCAGCAACTGCAGGCCGAGCTTGCGGAACAGCGAGAGGGCGTAACGCGTCGAATCGTCGGATCCGCGTCCGAACGCCTCGTCGATGACGGCGAAGCGGAAGTCCTTGGACCGCACCGCCCCCCACTGTAGGTTGAACTGGTAGGCCAGCGACGCGGCGAGGATGGTGTAGGCGAGCTTCTCCTTCTGTCCGCCGGACTTGCCCCCCGAGTCGGTGTAGGTCTCGTGTTCGGTGTCGTCCTCGCGGTAACGCTCGGACGCGGCGAACACGCACCAGTTCCGCACGTCGGTGACCCGTTTGGTCCACGCCCGGTCCAGATCGGTCTGACCCTCGCGGCCACGGAACTTCTCGATCAGCGACTTGACGTGCAGGAACTTGCCTTCCGAGTACTGGTCGTCGGTGTCGGCGCCGAGCGAGCCGTCGCTGCAGCGGCGCAGTTCCTCACGGAACTCCCGGATCTCCTGGTTGGGGGTCGCCGACTCCTCGAGCCGGATGAAGCGGCCCGGGTTGCAGTCGATACCGGCGAGGGAATCGTTGATCG
This sequence comes from Aldersonia sp., assembly GCA_036524855.1. Lineage (GTDB taxonomy): Bacteria > Actinomycetota > Actinomycetes > Mycobacteriales > Mycobacteriaceae > Aldersonia. Next base: position 86,672 of record DATDBL010000130.1, read on the forward strand.
TGTCGATCCGGGTGCGGATCAGCTCCACCTGCTTGCTCAACTGCGAGTGGAAGCCGGCGATGTCGCGGATCGTGTTCGTGTTCAGGTAAGTTTTGAACTCGTCCTCGAACCGCGGCAGATCGTCCTCGGTCAGCCGTTCGTGCAGGGCGCGGTACTCTCCGACCGCGGCGACACTGGCGTCCATCTCCACCGTGTCGAGCGGGTAGTGCCGGCGGAACTCACCCATCTTGTGCACGATCCGGTTCTCCGCGAGACGCGCCTTCTCGGAGAGCGATTCGACCTCGCCGGTCAGGCGGCGCTCGATCGACGCGGACGCGGGGCCACACTGCGCGGGGGAGGTCGGCCGCTCGCCGCGCAGCCGTTTCTCGATCGCGGCGAACAGATCGCTCGCCACGGCCGCGGCGGGCTCGGCGAGTATCTGTTCCGACTCGACCTTGCCGGCCTGCGCGCGTTCCCGGTCCTGTTCGAGCCGGGCGATCTGCTGCTCGGCGGCACGACGGGCGGCCTCGGCGTCGGTGATCGCATGCTCGGTGCGCTCGATCTCGGAGGCGATGCGGGCGAGTTCGGCCGAGGCGGCCTCGAGTTCACGCTTGCGGGCCTGCAGGTTCGAGATGTGCGCGGCGACCGACTCCCAGTCGAGTTCGTCGTAACCGTCGAACGCGGACAGCGTGGTGAGGGTGGAACGTCGCCCGTCGATCCGTTCGCGCTCCGCCTCGGCGCCCGTCAACGCCGCCGTGACGGTGGACAGTTCGTGCTGCACGCGTTGCGCGTCCGCGAGCAGGGCCTCGATCTTCGCCTCGTTGCTCCAGCCGAGCACGAAGTGCCTGCGATCGTCGATGCGGCGCGAGTCGTCCTTCTCGTGCCGGCCGCCCGACGTGCGGATCTGGCCGGCCTCGGTGACCGCCCAGTCCTGGCGCCGGAACTCGGCCATCGAGTCGACGCACAGGTGTCGTGCCCGCCGGTGCAGTTCCCGTTCGAGCCAATCTTCGAAAGGGCCCTCCTTGAGGTCGAGCTTGTAGAGCAGCGCGCCGTCGGGGGCGGTGTCGCCGAGCGTCGATACTCTCGCGGGGACCCGGTAGTACACGAGCTTCCCGCCGAGGTGGTGTGCGTTCACCCAGTCCGCCACCTGCGCATAGAGATCCTGGGGAACGAGCAGCGAGAGCCCGAAGCTGCGCAGCACCCGCTCGGCGGCGCCCTCCCAGTGAGAATGCGCCGCGGCCACCTGAATCAGCTCACCCGCGAACGGGATCCGCTGCGCTTCGATGCCGAGACCCGCGCAGATCGTCGCCCGGATGCCGAGGTTGTGCGCCGGGATGTTCGATGGCCGCTCGCGCAGGCTGCGCAGCTCGTCGCGGATCGCCGCCGATTCGTCGTCGAGTCGGCTCTTCGCCACCTGTGCGTCGCGGATCGCGTTCGCCACGTCGGCCAAGTCGGAGTCCAGCTGCATACGCAGCGAGGCGATCTCGCGTCGGGTGCGGTCGTAGGCGTCGCGGCCGTCGATCGGGTCGAGCGCGTGGACCAGAACGAGAAGGGCTGGTGTCTCGCCGTCACGATCGCGACGACCATCGCGTTCTTTGCGATGGTCGGGTTCGAGGACTCCGTGAACATGGTCGAGGAGACCAAGAACCCGGAGAAGATCTTCCCGAAGATGATGTTCTCCGGCCTCGGCGCCGCCTGCGCGATCTACATCCTCGTCGTGGTCGCGGTGGTCGCAGTGCTGCCCCTGGATTACGACTCCGGCGACGAGGGCATTCTGCTGCACGTCGTTGAACTCGGCGCGCCTACGCTGCCGATCGATGAGATCTTCCCGTATCTGACGGTGTTTGCCGTCGCCAACACCGCGCTGATCAACATGCTCATGGCGAGCCGGCTGATCTACGGAATGGCGCGCCAACGGGTGCTGCCGAACGTGCTCGGGTGGGTGCTGCCGGGGCGGCGCTCGCCGTGGACGGCGATCGTGTTCTGTGCGAGGACTCTCGGTGACCCCTCGGCGGTAGCGATCCGACGTGCCCCAGTGACGCTGTGCCGCCGCGAGCGCGCTGGTCTCAGCAGCATCACGACGGTGCGCAGCAGATTGGAATCGTTGTGTTCGGATCGAGGACGATGACGATCCGGCGGATTCCGAGCACTCTGTGGGCTGGCGTCGTTCTGCAGGAGCGTCCAAACGAGCCGAGCGCCGCGGCGGCGAAGCGATTGCGTTCGGCCTCGTCGAAGTACTCCGGCCCACCTCTCCCTGGGGCGAGTCCGCTATCCGATGACCACTCGTGTCGTGCCACCGTCGACTGTCAGCACCCCGTCACCCCTTTATGGACGGGGACATGGTCGGCGCGTGCGCTGTTGTCCGGTGCACTCATCGCCGAGTCCCACGGAAACGACCAGGTCAAACTGGTCGGCGAGCTTCGCAAGGAGTTCGCCTGTCGCACGTGCGTTGCGATCGGCCTGATGTCGAATTTGTTGCTACCCGCCGCTCACTCGGCCGAGAGCGTTCGCCTGGTGAAACTGGCGGCCAATCGGATCGACAGTTGTCGAACCGAGACGAGGCTCGACGCGCTTGAGCGGTCCCTGTCTCGCATGGTCGGGGCCACACGGCATGATCGTGGCGTGGCCACGATGTCGAACGCGACTGACGACGACGCGGGTCGCACGATGCCGTGCCATCGACACGACCGTGCGCTGATGCCTGGCGCCTTGGACTTCAGCGCCTCTGGGCATCTGTATGGGACGCACGGGTTGCATGCGTTCGCGGCTCGTTTGCCGCCGCCGCTTGCTCGATGGGCCATTGAGAGCTTCACCGATCCCGGTGACTTCGTGCTCGATGTGATGTGTGGATCGGGTACGACGTTGGTTGAGGGGCTGTTGACGGGTCGGCACGCTCGGGGGGTCGACATCGATCCGCTCGCTCGGCTCATCTCTATGGTGAAATCCACCCCCATTCCGAGCGCGTCCGTCCTCGAGCTCGCTGGCGAGATCGAGAAGTGTCTTACTGCCAGCACACTTGACGGTTCCTGGCGGCCAGCACTACCGCGGCTCGGCTACTGGTTTCGCGATGACGTGAGCGTCGATCTGGCTCGCCTGAAAAGTGCGATCGTCAAGACGACTAACGAGGAGTCGGCGCTTCGGTCGTTGGCGTGGGTTGTTTTCTCTTCGCTCATCGTTGCCCGCACGTCGGTTGCAAACGCGCGCGACCTGGTGCACTCGCGGCTAGCGTTCCACGACGCGGTCAGCACGAACGAATCGGCGCGGCAGCTGCCGGGCGAGGACCGAAGCGAGGCGTGCCGACCGATCGGACGGACGCGACGACGTACGCGTGATGGTCCGCTCGTCGATCAGGCGGCTGCTCGTGAAGTATCGGTATCCGCTGGACAAGCAGCTGGAGGCGATCAGGCTCGTCATCGAACAAGTGCCGCGCGATCAGCGCCACACGTCGTGCCGCTCTTCCTTGCCCGCCAACGGTTCGAGGCCGTCGTTGGTCAGCCACGTGTTCTGAGCGGCGAAGCGGGAGCATGCCGCGGCGCGCACCCGTGTCGGAGACACCTTTGGTGTGAAGTGCGCGTCGCGCGGCTTGGAGAAGATCGTCGCCGAGTTCGATCAATCGCTTGGTCATCGGACCGCCTGTCCGCCATATATGGCTTGCTGACGGATCAACATCAACACCTGGATCGAATCGATTTGCTGGCCCGACTTCAGACCTCCACGACGTCGACCAGTGCGTCGATGCCGACGAAGCCCGCCGGATTGCGCGTGTAGAGCCGCGCAGAATGTGCGTGGGCCGGCGCCGCGATGAGCACGTCCATCGAGCGCGCGCGGGGGTTGACGGCCGGTCCGGACAACGGCGGCGGCCAACTCGCCGTAGCTGGCCGCGACGGCATTGTCGACGGGCAACGCGTGAAACGTCCGTTCCTGTGGCGACAGTCGCCGCAGGTGCTCCGCGCGGGTTGCGGCATCGCGCGCGACCAGGACACCGAAGTGCAGGTTCCGCCAGGGTCGCGGGCTTGATCGCGAGCCGGCCCGGCAAAGGGTGGCGTGAACCCACCAGCCTCACCCGTCTCACGTCGGCCGCGCCGCAGGTTCCCTGTCGGTCCTCGCCGATAGACTCGCCGGCACGCAGCATCGAGGAGTGGAAATTGGATCAGCACGCCGATCGTGGCGAGCCTGCCCAGGTGAATCCACGGGAGGCCGGTCCCCGACCGTTCGCGCACGTCAACGCGGCCAATGCCGGCTTGTATCGGCGCATCATGGCGGCGTTCGGCGCGGCGAAGCGGCGCTTCACCGTGCATCTGCGTCCCGAGGACGTCCACGATCACCTGCGCGCGTCGGGAGGTGCGGCACCCGATCTCGACACGATCGCCGACGCGCTCGGCCGCCTGCAGGACTGGGGCAATCTCAGTGCCGACCCGGACACCAGCCGGGTCCGGACCGTCGAGGAGTTCCACCGCGCCCGCTTTCTCTACCAGATGACCCGCGAAGGCGAGGCGGTCGAGGAGGCTCTCGCGACCTACGATGCCGCCCTCGGTAGGCGCGGGTCGCTGCAGGCCGCCGCGCTCGACGACATCGTGATCGGGCTGCGGTCGCTGCTCGAACACGCCGCGGATGCGGACCCCGACCCGGCCAAGGTCTACCTGGCGCTCGACCAGCTCACGAGTCGATTCAACGACCTTGCGGACAACGCGCAGGCGTTCATGTCGTCGCTCCAGCGCACGATCGACCTGCACGACGCCGAGGTCGACGCGTTTCTCGCGTACAAGGATCAGCTGATCGAATACCTGGAACGCTTCATCAAGGACCTCGTCTCGACCGGTGCGGAGATATCGCGACTGGTGCTGCGGCTACAGGATCGCGGAGTCGACAGACTGCTCGACATTGCTGCCCGGCGCATCAGTGCCGATGCGGCTCCCGGCGCCGACGACGCCAAGGAACTGGAGTTCGGGCGCCAACGCCTCGTCTGGGCGGAGCGGTGGGCGGGCTTCCGGGGATGGTTTCTGTCCGAATCGGGACACCCCAGCCAGGCATCGCTACTGCGAACTCAGGCGCGAGCCGCGGTGCCGCGCCTGCTCACCGTGGTCGCGACGCTCAACGATCGCCGCGCCGGAAGATCCGACCGCAGCGCCGATTTCCGGGCGCTCGCGTTGTGGTTCGCGCAGGCACCGGACGAGTCATCGATGCACCGGCTGTGGCGCACGGCTTTCGGGCTGCACTCCTCGCGCCACCTCACGGTCGCCGCGGCGACGCTCGACGCGCGCGATGAGACGCCGGTGTCGCCCAACACGAGCTGGACCGACGCCCCGTCGATCCTGATCAGCCCGCGGCTGCGACAGACCGGCCAGTACGAGCGGCGCGGCCGACCCAATGCCGTGATCGATCGCTCGGAGCGCAAGCGGTTCCTGGCCGAACACGCCGCTGCGGAGGCGGCCGAGACGGCCGCGGCCCGCACGGCGTTGGCGGCGAAGGCCGGAACGCCGATCCGGCTCTCCGATCTCGGCGTCCTCGAGGCCCGCGAGTTCGGTCTGTTCCTGAGACTTCTCGGTGACGCGCTCGCCACCAAGGCACCCGGAGTGCGGTCCGTACACACCACCACATCGGACGGAACCATGGCGATCAGCCTGCATCAGCTCGATGACGCTCGCGTCGCGGAGATTCCGGCCGACTCGGGGGTCTTTCGTGGTCCGGACCACCTCCTGCACATCACCGACCTCGTCGAGTCACGTGCCGAGGCCGTCTGATGGCCGCGCTGACCGACGCTCTCGCGGCGAACCGTGATGCCGAGCGACGTAAGGCCGCACGGGCATTGCTGCGCAAGCCGCTGCTCCGTGCAGACGGTGGCGAGGCTGAAGCATTCGTCTTGGTGACTCGGCACCTCACCGCGCTGCGGGAATGGTTCGATCGCGAGACCGGGTGGCGACTTGTCGTGAACTCCGAACTCGCGCGGTTGGTCAAGACCGTCCCCGACACCGCCGACCACACGCACCCCGCGACCGACCGGAACCGCAAAGCCGCGTTCAGCCGCCGCCGCTACGTGGTGGTGTGTCTCGCGCTCGCGGCGCTCGAGCGTGCAGACAACCAGATCACCCTGGGGCGCCTGGCCGAACAGATCGTGGCTGCGGCGGCAGACCCTGAGTTGGCAGCAACCGGCCTGGAATTCGGGTTGAGCAGCCGCGACGAGCGCAGCGATCTGGTCGCGGTGGCGCGCCTGTTGCTCGACCTCGGAGTGCTCAGCCGCGTTGCGGGCGACGAGCAGACGTTCGTCGATCGCACCGGCGATGTGCTCTACGACGTCCGTCGACGCGTCACGTCGTCGTTGCTGTCGACCGTGCGCGGACCCTCGATGGTGCAGTCCGAGGAATTCGACGAGCGCCTCGCCGAGGTCACCGCGGAGCTGCCCGCCGCCTCCGACGACCAGCGAAATCGACGAATGCGGTTTCGGCTGACCAGGATTCTGCTCGACGAGCCCGTCCTGTACTACGACACGTTGAACGAATCGGAGCTGGCCTATCTGACGCGGCAACGGTCGGCGATCTGCGGGCGGATAAACGAGTTCACCGGGCTGGTAGCCGAAATCCGCGCCGAGGGAATCGCGATGGTGGACCCGTTCGACGACCTGACCGACGTGCGAATGCCCGAAGTGGGCACGGACGGCCATGTGACGCTTCTCGTCGCGGAATGGCTCTCACGCCGAATCGGTGCTCCGGTGCCGCTGATCGAGTTGCAGCGGGGCGTCGCCCGCGTCGGGCCCGAGTACGTGCGGCGGCGGGTCTGGAAGCGGGTCGCGGGTGAGCAAGGCGCCGAGGTCGAACTAGTCGAGACTGCCCTGACGAAACTCGAGGCGCTGCGCCTGATCGAGCGGGAGTCGACGGCGGTGGTGCCACTTCCGGCGATCGCACGCTACGGGCTCTCCGAACCCACCGTCAGCGCGGGTGGTGCCCGATGATTCGCACGCTCCCCGTACCCGTGGACCGGCGCTGGAAACCGTTGCGGGCCGGGCTGGTCGACCTGTTCTACTACGACCAGGAGGAGTTCTGGTTCCGCGACGGCCGGTTGCTGCTGCGCGGCAACAACGGCACCGGAAAGTCGAAGGTTCTCGCCCTGTTGCTGCCGTTCCTCCTCGACGGCGACCTGTCGGCACATCGGGTGGAACCGGACGCGGATCCGAAGAAGCGCATGGAGTGGAATCTCCTGCTCGGCGGCGCCCATCCTCATGCGGAGCGCATAGGTTACAGCTGGCTGGAGTTCGGGCGCCGGGACGAGGATGGTCACGATCATTTCTGCACCATCGGCTGCGGAATGAAGGCGGTCACGGGCAAGGGGGTCTCGCCTTGGTTCTTCGTCACGACCGCGCGGGTCGGCGCCGACCTGCAACTGGTCGACGCACATGGCACACCGTTGGCAAAGGACCGGCTGGCCGAGTCGCTCGGTGAAAGGGGTCGTCGTTACGACAAGGCGCGGGACTACCGCCGCGCGGTGGACGAGGCGCTCTTCCGTCTCGGCGAGCAGCGCTACGGCGCGCTGGTCGACCTGCTGATCCAACTGCGCCAGCCGCAGCTGTCGAAGCGCCCGAGCGAGACCGCACTCTCGAACGCATTGACCGAATCGTTGCCCCCGCTCGGACAAGCCGTCCTCGCCGACGTCGCGGAAGCGTTCCGCAGCCTCGAGGAGGACCGCGCCGAGCTCACCGACATGCGCGAGGCGAGGGACGCCGCGCTCGGCTTTCTCGGCCACTACCGCCGGTATGCGCGGGTCGCCAGTAGGCGTAAAGCCGAGGAACCGCGCAAAGCGCAGTCGAAGTACGAGCAGCTGAATCGCGATCTGGCGGAGGCGAACCGGGACTTCGGCGAGGCGGAGGAACGACTCGGCGAGATCGGCGCGAAGATCGAGACGCTCGATGAAACCGAAGCCGCACAGCGCGAGCACCAGCAGGCGCTGCGCGACAGCAAGGCGATGGATTCGGCCCGCGACCTCGAGTCCGCTCGCACCGCCGCGGCGAAGGCGGCGGAGTCGGCTGCGAAGGTCGAGCTGCTCTGCAACGATGCGCAGAACGAGGCACGTCGCAGGCAAGACCGAGTCGACGACGCACAGACCGCCCTCGACGCCGTCGCGGCGGCACGCGACGAGGTTCGGCACGCGGTCCGAATCGCCGCGGACGGCGCCGCGATTGCCGATCGGCACGAGCGCGACGTCGATGCGCGGCTGGAGTATGCGCCGGTTGCCGAGCTGCGCCGGTCCGCCGAGCAATTGGCCGATCGGCAGAAGGCGGCCGTCGACCACCTGAACGACCGGATCACCGCCGTCGAGGACGCGCAGCGCGACCTCGTGTCTGCGCGGCAGCGGATGACCGAACTCGATGCTCGTGCAATGCGGCTCGGCGAGCGTCGAGACGTCGCGGATGCCGACGTCGAGCGCCTCGCCGACCGGTTCGTGCAAACCAACCGTGAACACCTCACGAGCACCCGGGAGTTGGTCCTGGCCGATCTCGACTACCTGCTCGGCGACCTGGCCGGATGGACGCGAAGCCTCGACGGTGCAAACCCCGTGACCGTGGTCGCGGAGCGCAGAAGGCGGGACGTGGTCGATCAGATCGTCCGCGAGGACACCGCCGCGGCTGCAACCGAGCATCAGTTGCGGTCGGCTCTGGGGGAACTGGCCGACGAACTTGCGCGACTCGAGGCCGGCGAGACCGCGGTGCCACCCGCGCGCCACACCGTCGACGCGCGGGAACACGATGCCCGCGCAGGCGCTCCGCTGTGGCGCCTGGTCGACTTCGCCGAGCACGTCGAGCCGGAGGCGCGGGCGGGCCTCGAGGCCGCCCTGGAGGCGGCCGGATTGGTGGATGCCTGGGTGAGTGTCGGCGGCGAGTTGATCGCGTCCGGTGACGTCGTCGTTCGCGCGGGCGATGCCGCAGTGGGCGCGACGCTCGCCGACATGCTGCGTCCCGCGATCGATCCGGACGTGTCTCTCACGGAGTCGGTGGTGGCGGGGGTGCTCGCCGCGATCGGTCTCGGTGCCGCGTCGGCACACCACTCCTGGGTCGATGTCGACGGCCGGTTCCGTGTCGGCGTGCTCGAAGGTGCGTGGCGCAAGCCGGAGGCTCAGTACGTGGGGGCGGGCGCTCGCGAACAGACGCGTCGGCGCCGAATTGCGGTGCTGCAGAATGATATTGTCGCAACTCGCAGTCAGATTGCGCAGGTCGAGGAGCAGCGCGCGAGCCTCGGTGAGCGCCGTGAGCGGGTGGACGCCGAGTTTGCGGGATTGCCCGCGGACGCCGCGCTGCGCAGTGCCCACGATCTGGTGGCGCGGCTCGCCCAGCAGTACGCCGACCTGCGTTTCGAACTCGACGCCGCGTCCGCCGCCCTGGACGCGGCCACGTCCGTGCATCGGCAGCGGGCCGCGGAACTCGAGGCGGACGCGCTCGACTCCGCGCTGCCGGCCGACCCGGAGCAGCTCCGCGTGATCGCGGACCGAATCGTCGACTATCGCGTCCAGGCTGCGCAGCTGTGGGAGAAGCTGGAAGCGCACGCAACCGCGGGCCGTGCCGCCCACGACGCCGGTGCCGAACTCGAACGCGCTACAGCACACCTCACGGACCTGCGAGCGCGAGTCAGCGCCGAGCAGCGCGATGCAGCGGGCGCCCACGAGTACTTCCGAACGCTGGAATCTACCGTGGGGGCCGAGGTGCAGGAGGTGCTGCAGGCACTCGGGCTGGCCGCCGACGCACTGAAGGCCACCCGCGCGGTGCAGAAGGCCGCCGCTGCCGAGCGTGACGAGTGGATCGAGCAGCGCGGCGGCGCCGCATCCCGGCAAGCATTGCTCGGCGGGCAACTCGACGAGGTGAAGGCGCAGCGGCTCGACGCGGTGGAATCGATGCGGCACTTCGCGGCGACCGGCCTCCTGCGCGTCGCCCTGCCCGAGTTGGAGTTACCCGACCCTGCGGAGCCCTGGGCCCCGAATCCCACGGTACTGCTGGCGCGCTCGATCGAGTCGGCGCTGGAATCGGTGGACTACGACGAGAAGGCGTTCGACCGGCTGCAGGCCAGGATCAGCTCCGAGCACAAGGCATTGGGAGATGTGCTTTCCCGGCAGGGGAATTCGACATCTGCTCAACCGATCCGCGACGCCATCGTCGTCGACGTCGTCTTTCGCGGCAAATCCACAACGGTGCCCGACCTCGCTGCCACACTCGATGCCGAGGTTGCCGATCGGAGTCGGCTGCTGTCCGAGCGCGAGCGCGAGATCCTGGAGAACCACCTCGTCAGCGAGGTGGCCAGCACGCTGCAGGAGCTGATCTTCGCAGCGGAGCAGCAAGTAGCGCGGATGAACCAGGAGCTCGATGCTCGCCCGACCTCCACCGGGATGAAATTGCGCCTGTACTGGGAACCCGGCCAGGATGCGCCGCCCGGCGCCGCCGAGGCGCAGCGCCAACTGCGCCAGACCGCCGATGCCTGGAACGAGGTGGATCGCGCGTCGGTCGGAGAGTTTCTGCAGAACGAGATCGAACGGGTCCGCGCCGATCGCGTCGGCGGGACCTGGCTCGAGCATCTCACCGAGGCACTCGACTATCGGTGCTGGAACCGATTCGTCATCAAACGCCAGCAGAACGGTCAGTGGCGGTCCGCGACCGGCCCCGCGTCGGGTGGCGAACGCGTACTCGCCGCGAGCGTTCCGCTGTTCGCAGCGGCGTCCGCGCACTACGCCTCCGCCGGGAATCCCGACGCGCCGCGGCTCGTCACGCTCGACGAAGCCTTCGCCGGCGTCGACGACAACGCCAGGGCCAAGTACCTCGGCCTGTTGGCGGCATTCGACCTGGACGTCGTAATGACCAGTGAGCGCGAGTGGGGTTGCTATCCCGAGGTCCCTGGCCTGGCGATCGCACACCTGTCCAGGATCGACGGTGTCGACGCCGTCCTCGTGACCAACTGGGAGTGGGACGGGTGCCGGCGCGAGCACGTCGATCGTCCGCTGCCCGGTCTGACCCAGGTCGTCGAGGACGACCACACCGGCTCCCAGGGCGGGTTGTGGTCGACCGACTGACTCGCGTGCTGGGAGGTCCGCCCACCGAGCGGCTGCGCGAGCGCGTTCGGGAGCGCATGTCGCGCGGCTTGCCCCTCACGGGAACGATCAGCCTGACGAACGTGACTGCCACCGAACGCGCAGCGATCGATCAACTCCTCGGCCGCCGAGCAAGCACGGGTGCCTCGGTGTCGGTGTCCCTGCACCGACTCGACGAGGTCTTACGGACATCGGGCATCTGGCCCGACGGACTCGGGTCGGCGATCGTTGCGTTGACCGGCCCGGTCGCGATCCGCGCCGAGGAACGCGCGCTGCGCGACGCCGCCTGGGAGCGCGCCATGGAGCCGCTGGCCGAGCTGGTCTCGGACCGACCCGAGTTGTCCGGTTGGTACGCCCGGCTGGAGTCCGCCGGGCTGTTGCGACGCCTGTCCGGTGACACGACAGCCGGCGATCTCGTGCGGCAGCTGTGTTCGGTGCTGCGTGCGCTCCCGACGGCGATGGAACAGCTGCCCCGCTTCTCCGCCCGCGTGCTCGGCAATGCGCACGCGCTCGATGACGGCAACCCGTTGACGACGCTCGTCCTCGGTGCGGCGAGGGAGATCGGCGGAGCACCCGAAGGAGCGGGTGCGGCCTGGCGCCGCATGGTGTGGGCGTCGGTCGGATTGTTGCGAGACGAACTCAGCAGCACGGTGTTGACCGCGGGGCTGCCCGGCGACGGTTCCACCGCCACGGGCTGCGCCCTCGCAGCGTGGCGCGAGAGCGGGCAGCCGGTGGTGCTGACACTGCGTCAGCTGCTCAGCGACCCCCCACGCTTCGAGGTTTCGGGAACGGTCGTTTCGGTGTGCGAGAACAGATCGGTAGTGGCTGCGGCAGCCGATCGCCTGGGCGCGGCCTGCGGACCGATCGTGTGTTCATCGGGACAGCCGGGCGCGGCTGTGCTCGTGTTGCTGGACACACTCGCCGTCGGCGGAGCCGAGCTGCGCTACCACGGTGACTTCGACTGGCCCGGAATCAGGATCGCCAACTTCCTGAATCGGCAGTGTTCGTGGCAGCCGTGGCGATTCCGCGCTGGTGACTATCTGCGGGCGGTGCGCACGCACGAGGGTCTGCCGTTGTCCGGTGCGGCGGTGGTGCCGTCGTGGGATGCGCAACTCGGTGCGCAAATGGCGCAGGTCGGGATTCAGGTAGAGGAAGAGGTCGTGTTGGACGACCTGTTGTGGGACCTGCGGGTCGAAGGCACGCGATGACCTGTGGTCGACTCGGTTTCCGGCCGATTCGTTCGGAGCCCAGGGGTCACGCTACGGCGGGGCGCCGACACGTCCGCGTCACAGGGACCCGCGCGGCGCGATCCACCGCTGCTCGAAGTCGACGACCGTCGCGGCGACTTCGTAGTCGGCGTCGTAGTGCAGCACGGTCAGCCGATGTCGCGCGGCCAGCACGGAGACCAGCAGATCGGCGATGCCGACGGCCCGGTGTCGACCGGTGCGGGCGAGTCGACGTTGGGCGTCGAGAGCGGCCTGCCAATGCTCGTCGTCGGTCGGGCGGTACTCGAACGCGGACCGCCGATCTGACCGCCGTACCTCGTAGTCGTGCAGATTGCGAGAGCTGAAGAGCGCCTCCGCATCGAGTGCGGCGCAAGTCGCGACCAGTCCCTCGTCGATGATCGGCATGATCCGACGAGCGACGACCGGCAGCTTGATTCGCGACATCGCGCTCGTATCCAGGAAGTAGCGCGCAATCAGCGCCACGCGTCCTCGCGTGCTGCTTTGTCCGCGAGGTCGTCGTAGTCCCCTTCGATCATCCGGATGGCCTCGCGTCGGCGCGGCCCCGCCGCGGCGGCCTGACGCAATGCGGCGCGCACGGTGTCCGACACCCCCTCGGTCTTCAGTTCGGTTCGGGCGAGGTCGAGCAACTCGTCGTCGATGTCGATCAGCCGTTTTGTCATGACGGACTCCTAGTCTATATAGCAGATGGGCCATCAAGTATATGCGATGCTGCACGTTCGATCGACTCGACGTACCGAGCGCCGATTTGGTTCCCCGACCACGCGTTCTCTACACTGGCACAGTTGCCCGGACAAACGGCGCGTTCGCGCGTGCCCGGACCCGCGCGACGACCAGCGAAGTAACACTCCGGTGCGATGTTCTCGCATCGGCGTGGCACCACCCCGAACCGGCCACCGCCGGTCCGGACCGATCACTTCGCGGTAGGCCCACGACGCGACGAACCAGGCCCGACGGAACTGTGTGTCGGGAACCGGCCCGAGCGTGCTGCATGGGAACCGCTGCGAGAAAGGTTGACGGAACGCTGTCATGACCATGACCGATCCGATCGCAGACTTCCTCACGCGTCTGCGCAACGCCAACTCGGCGTACCACGACGAGGTGAAGCTTCCGCACTCGAAGCTGAAGGCGAACATCGCCGAGATCCTCAAGCGCGAGGGCTACATCGCCGAGTACCGCACCGAGGATGCCGCGGTCGGCAAGACCCTCGTCGTCGATCTCAAGTACGGCCCGAGCCGTGAGCGCAGCCTCGCCGGCGTGCGTCGCGTCTCCAAGCCCGGCCTGCGGGTCTACGCGAAATCCACCAACCTGCCCAAGGTTCTGGGCGGCCTCGGCGTGGCGATCATCTCCACGTCCTCCGGCCTGCTCACCGACCGCCAGGCAGCCAAGCAGGGTGTAGGCGGGGAAGTCCTCGCCTACGTCTGGTAAGGGGGACGGACATGTCGCGTATCGGTAAGAAGCCGATCACGGTTCCCTCGGGCGTCGAGGTGAAGATCGACGGTCAGGACGTCGCGGTGAAGGGCCCCAAGGGCAGCCTCGCGCTGACTGTCGCGGAACCGATCACCATCGCGCAGGAGGACGGTCAGCTCGCTGTGAGCCGCCCAGACGACGAGCGCCGCAGCCGCGCGCTGCACGGCCTCACCCGCACCCTGGTGCAGAACCTGATCGTCGGGGTCACCGAGGGCTACACCACCAAGATGGAGATCCACGGCGTCGGCTACCGCGTCGCGCTCAAGGGCAAGGATCTCGAGTTCGCGCTCGGCTACAGCCACCCGGTGCCGATTCCGGCGCCCGACGGCATCACCTTCGCGGTCGAGACCCCCACAAGGTTCTCCATCTCCGGTATCGACAAGCAGAAGGTCGGCCAGATCTCGGCCAACATCCGCCGCCTGCGTCGCCCCGACCCGTACAAGGGCAAGGGCATTCGCTACGAAGGCGAGCAGATCCGGCGCAAGGTCGGAAAGACGGGTAAGTGATGAGCCAGACCGAGAACCAGAAGGCCAAGCGGATCCCGCTCGGCAAGGACGCCTCCACCACGCGTCGGCTGTCGAAGACGCGTCGCCATTTCCGGTTGCGCAAGAAGATCTCGGGCACGCCGCAGCGCCCGCGCCTCGTGGTGAACCGCAGTTCGCGGCACCTGCACGCGCAGATCGTCGACGACCTCGCCGGGCGCACACTGGCCGCGGCGTCGACCATCGAGGCCGACGTGCGCGCGCTCGATGGCGACAAGTCCGCCCGCGGAGCGAAGGTCGGCGAATTGCTCGCAGCGCGTGCCAAGGCGGCCGGCATCGAGGCCGTGGTCTTCGACCGCGGTGGCCACGACTACCACGGCCGCATCGCGGCCCTGGCGGACGCGGCGCGCGAAGGCGGGTTGAAATTCTGATGAGAACACAGTCGGCACATCCAAAGATGGCAACAAACGGAGGGAACGCCTGATGCCCGGACGTCAGAGGCGTGACGGCGGCAGCGGACCCGCCGGAGCAAGCGGAGGAAGCACCGAGGGTCGTGGCGACCGTCGCGACCGTCGGGACCAGCGTGGCGGGCGCGACTCGGCCGAGAAGAGCAATCAGCTCGAGCGCGTCGTCGCGATCAACCGCGTATCGAAGGTCGTCAAGGGCGGCCGGCGTTTCAGCTTCACCGCGCTGGTCATCGTCGGTGACGGCGCCGGCCTGGTCGGTGTCGGCTACGGCAAGGCCAAGGAAGTGCCCGCGGCCATTCAGAAGGGTGTCGAGGAGGCTCGCAAGAACTTCTTCCGCGTCCCGATGATCGGCTCCACGATCACCCACCCGGTGCAGGGTGAGGCCGCGGCGGGCGTCGTCATGCTTCGTCCGGCCAGCCCGGGTACCGGGGTGATCGCCGGCGGCGCCGTCCGCGCCGTACTCGAGTGCGCGGGCATCCACGACATCCTGTCCAAGTCGCTCGGCAGCGACAACGCGATCAACGTCGTCCATGCGACGGTCGCGGCACTCAAGATGCTGCAGCGCCCCGAGGAGGTCGCGGCCCGCCGTGGCCTGCCGATCGAGGACGTCGCCCCTGCGGGCATGCTGCGCGCACGCGCCGGACAGGGGGCCTGACCATGGCCCAACTGAAGATCACCCAGGTCAAGAGCACCATCGGGACCAAGCAGAACCAGCGGGAGAGCCTGCGGACGCTCGGCCTGCGCAAGATCCGGCAGTCGGTGGTGCGCGAGGACAACGCGCAGAACCGGGGCCTGGTCAACACGGTGCGCCATCTCGTCACGGTCGAGGAGGTCGGGGCGAGCGAAGCGACGGGGGAGAACACCGGGGCGAGCGAAGCGACGGGGGAGAGGACACCGCGAGTATGACGATCAAACTGCATCACCTGAAGCCGGCGGCCGGCGAGAAGACGGCCAAGACCCGTGTCGGTCGCGGCGAGGGATCCAAGGGCAAGACCGCCGGTCGCGGCACCAAGGGCACCAAGGCGCGCAAGAACGTCTCGGCCGCCTTCGAGGGCGGGCAGATGCCGCTGCACATGCGGCTGCCCAAGCTCAAGGGCTTCACCAACCGGTTCCGCACCGAGTACCAGGTCGTGAACGTCGCGGACCTGGCGAAGCTCTTCCCCGAGGGCGGCGCCGTCGGCGTCGACGACCTCGTCGCGAAGGGCGCGGTGCGCAAGAACCAGCTGGTGAAGGTGCTCGGCGAGGGCGAGATCGGCGTCGCGGTGCAGGTCACCGCGGACAAGTTCTCCGGTTCGGCGAAGGAGAAGATCGCCGCCGCCGGGGGTACCGTCTCCGAGCGCTGACTCCCGAGGGGTCGCACGTCGAGCCGCGGTCGATAGCACTTCGACCGCGGCTCGCGTCGTCTGTGATCGGACCATCCCGGCAGGCCGGATCCACCCGACCGGTCAGGTGAGGTGTCCGAACCGACTGTTATTCTCGAAAACTGCGAGACCGGGAGCCCGGTTCCTCGCATTGTGTTCGCCGGTGCTGGTCACATCGCCGACGGCCACAGACCAGAACGCCCCACGACCACAGACCGTTATCGCTGGCACGGCCAGCTTCCCGCCTAGTCGCCGCGCCGGCGACACCCAGGAGGATCTTTGCTTTCCGCCTTCGTGTCGGCCTTCCGGACCCCGGACTTGAGACGGAAGATTCTCTTCACGCTCGGTCTGGTGGCCCTCTACCGGCTCGGTGCGTCGGTGCCCTCACCCGGCGTCGACTACGGCAACGTACAGCAATGTATCGACCAGGTCTCCGGCGGCGACTCGGCGGGCATCTACCAGCTGATCAACCTGTTCTCCGGCGGCGCGCTGCTGCAACTGTCGGTCTTCGCGATCGGCATCATGCCGTACATCACCGCGAGCATCATCGTCCAGCTGCTCACCGTGGTCATTCCGCGGTTCATGGAGCTGAAAAAAGAAGGCCAGGCCGGCCAGACGAAGATGACGCAGTACACGCGCTACATCTCGATTGCGCTCGCCGTGCTGCAGGCCACCGGCATCGTCGCCCTCGCCGCCCGGGGTCAGCTGCTGCAGGGCTGTCAACAGGAGATCATCGCCGACCAGAGCATCTTCGGGCTCGTCATCATCGTGCTGGTGATGACCGCCGGCGCCGCGCTGGTGATGTGGTTCGGCGAGTTGATCACCGAGCGCGGCATCGGCAACGGCATGTCGCTGCTGATCTTCGCCGGCATCGCCTCGCGCATCCCGTCGGAGGGCAAGGCCATCCTCGACAGCCGCGGCCCGCTGGTGTTCGCCCTGGTCTGCGTCGCCGCGCTCGCGATCGTCACCGCGGTCGTGTTCGTCGAGCAGGGCCAGCGCCGCATCCCCGTGCAGTACGCCAAGCGCATGGTCGGCCGCAAGATGTACGGCGGCTCATCGACCTACCTGCCGCTGAAGGTCAACCAGGCGGGCGTCATCCCCGTGATCTTCGCCTCCTCGCTGCTCTATCTGCCCAACCTCATCGCGCAGCTCACCTCGGCGACCACCGCTGCGAACCCGAGCTGGTGGCAGCGCATCATCCAGACCTACCTCGTCAATCCGGGCAACCCGGTCTACATCGCGATCTACTTCGCCCTGATCGTGTTCTTCACGTACTTCTACGTGGCGATCACCTTCGATCCGGAGGAGCGCGCGGACGAGATGAAGAAGTTCGGCGGCTTCATCCCGGGTATCCGACCGGGACGGCCGACCGCCGACTATCTCCAATACGTATTGAGCCGGATCACACTTCCGGGCTCGATCTACCTCGGCCTGGTCGCGGTTCTGCCGAACCTGTTCCTCGACCTGGGCGCCTCCGGAAGCCAGGGCAACCTGCCGTTCGGTGGCACGGCGGTGCTGATCATGGTCAGCGTCGGCCTCGACACGGTCAAACAGATCGAAAGTCAGTTGATGCAACGCAACTACGAAGGGTTCCTCAAGTGAGAATCGTTTTGCTCGGTCCGCCCGGCGCTGGGAAGGGCACGCAGGCCGTGCTGCTGTCCGAGAAGCTGGGTGTACCCCACATCTCCACCGGGGACCTCTTCCGCGCGAACATCGGGCAGTCCACCCCGTTGGGCCTCGAAGCGAAGAAGTACCTCGACGCGGGCGACCTCGTGCCCAGCGACATCACCAACCGGATGGTGCAGGCCCGGGTCGCCGAACCCGACGCCGTCAACGGGTTCGTCCTCGACGGGTTCCCCCGCACGGTCGACCAGGCCGAGGCACTCGAACAGATCCTCGCCGATCTCGACACCAAACTCGACGCGGTGCTGTGCTTCGTCGTCGACGAGGACGTCGTGGTCGAGCGGATGCTCGCCCGCGGGCGCGCCGACGACAGCGAGGACGTCATCCGCAACCGGCTGCGGGTCTACAAGGAAGAGACCGAGCCGCTGCTGACCCATTACGACGGTCTCGTCGTGTCGGTCGACGGCATCGGCGAGGTCGACGAGGTCAACAAGCGGGCCCTGCAAGCGCTGGGCCGCTAGGCGGGGCGTCGATGGTGTTGCGCCGCAAGCGCAAGGTGGTGCCGTTCCGGTCGGCGGGCGAACTGGACGCGATGGCCGCGGCCGGCGAGGTCGTCGGCCGCGCGCTGGTCGCCGTGCGTGAGACGGCTGTTCCCGGGGTGACCACGCTCGAACTCGACGCGGTCGCCGAGCAGGTCATTCGGGAGGCGGGAGCGATCCCGTCGTTCCTGGGTTACCACGGGTTCCCCGGCTCCATCTGTGCGTCGGTCAACGAGAAGGTCGTCCACGGCATACCGTCGGCCGACGAGGTGCTCGCCGAGGGCGACCTGATCTCGATCGACTGCGGCGCGATCCTCGACGGCTGGCACGGCGATTCCGCGTGGACCTTCGGTGTCGGTCGGATAATCGAGGCCGACCGACTCCTGTCGGAGGCCACGCGGCTGTCGATGGAGGCCGGCGTCGCGGCGATGCTGCCGGGAAACCGGCTCACCGACGTCTCGCACGCCATCGAATCGGGCACCCGCACCGCCGAAGCGGCGCACGGGCGCCGATACGGAATCGTCGACGGCTACGGCGGGCACGGCATCGGCCGCCAGATGCACCTCGAGCCGTTCCTGCCCAATGAGGGCGACCCCGGGCACGGACCGGAACTGGTGGTCGGATCCACGCTTGCGATCGAGCCGATGCTCACGCTCGGTACCACCGAGACCAAGGTCCTCGACGACGACTGGACCGTCGTCACGACCGACGGCAGCCGGGCAGCGCACTGGGAACACACCGTCGCCGTCACCGCGGAAGGGCCACGAATCCTCACCCCGCGCCAGTAGCGTGCGCTTTACGTCTCGAGCAGGACGGTCACCGGGCCGTCGTTGACGAGCGCGACGTGCATGTGCGCGCCGAACGAGCCGGTCGCGACCGTGGCACCGAGGTCGCGCAACGCGGCCACGAACTCCTCGACCACCGGTTCGGCGACCGGCCCCGGCGCGGCCGCCGACCACGACGGCCGCCTGCCCTTGCGGGTGTCGGCATAGAGCGTGAACTGGCTGATCGCCAGGATCGGCGCGGCCGTGTCGGACGCGGAGCGTTCCCCGTCGAGAATGCGTAGCGACCACACCTTGCGGGCCAGGGCCTGCGCGTCGCCAGCGGTGTCGGAGTGCGTCACCCCGACCAGCGCGACGAGGCCCTGATGATCCGGACCCGGATCGATCGCGCCGACCACCTCGCCGTCGACCGTCACCGACGCCGACGTCACCCGCTGGATCACCGCACGCATACCGGCAATCCTGACAGGGTCCGGAATTACCACGCCGCGAGCCGGGTTGGGTGCAGGCATGGGATACGAGAACCTCGGCAGCTACGGCGTCTGGCGCGGATACAAGGATGCCACCCCCGACGTCGCGGTCGGAATCGAACAACTCGGCTACGGGACGCTGTGGCTCGGTGGGTGCCGCCGCGCCGCGCTCGACTTCGTCGACCCGCTGCTCTCAGCCACGACCACGCTGACCGTCGCCACCGGCATCGCCGACATCTGGGCCAACCCGGTCGATGAATTCGCCGCCTCGTTCCACCGCATCGAGCGGCGATTTCCGGGACGGTTCCTGCTCGGGATCGGCGCCGGTCACCCCGAGGCGCACCAGGCCTACACCAGGCCCTACCGGGCGCTCGTCGACTATCTCGACGCGCTCGACGCCGCGGGCGTGCCGCGCGAGCGGCGCGCGCTCGCGGCGCTCGGCCCGAAGGTGCTCGAACTCTCCGCCGCCCGCACGCTCGGCGCGCACCCCTACCTCACCCCGCCCGCACACACCCGCTTCGCCCGCGACGTCCTCGGGCCGGACGCGCTGCTCGCGCCGGAACAGAAGGTCGTGCTCGAAACCGACCCGGCGCGCGCCCGCGAGATCGGCCGGCCCGTCGTCGACCGCCCCTACCTGCACCTGCGTAACTACGTCGCCAACCTGCACCGACTCGGCTACACCGACGCCGACATCGCCGACGGAGGCAGCGACGCCCTGATCGACGACCTCGTCGCGCACGGCGATGCCGATGCGATCGCCGCGCGGTTGCGCGCCCACCTCGGCGCCGGGGCGAACCACGTCGCGATCCAGGTGCTGCCGCAGGACGGCGACCCGTTGCCGGCCCTGCGGGCGCTCGCCGATGTGCTGCAGATCGGTTGTGCACAACCGTCCTAAGGGACTGTTAGGAATCCTCCGTCACCCTTCCCAGGTGGTTGTGGTGGGCCGCACAGTGGTCTTCGAACAGCACACACGCTGACAAGGAGACCTGGTGAGTACAACCGCAACCGGCGAACGCAGAGTCGTCGCCAACGTCCTTCGAGGTTCGATCGGCAACCTCGTCGAGTGGTACGACTGGTACGTCTACGCGGCGTTCAGCGTCTACTTCGCGAAGGCGTTCTTCCCCGCTGAGGACCCCACCGCGCAGTTGCTGTCCACGGCCGCGGTGTTCGCCGTCGGCTTCCTGATGCGCCCACTGGGCGGCTGGGCACTCGGCCGCTACGCGGACCGATTCGGTCGCCGCTCGGCACTGACTCTCTCGGTGACGGTGATGGCCGCCGGTTCGCTGGTGATCGCGGTGACCCCCAGCTACTCCTCGATCGGCGTCGTCGCACCGGTCGCGCTGCTGCTCGCCCGGTTGCTGCAGGGGCTGTCGGTCGGTGGTGAGTACGCCACCAGCGCGACCTACCTGTCGGAGGTCGCCTCCCCCGGCCGGCGCGGCTTCTACTCCAGCTTCCAGTACGTCACCTTGGTCGCGGGTCAGTTGACCGCACTGGGTGTGCAGATCGTGCTGCAGCAGGTCCTGACGCAGGACCAGATGTACAGCTGGGGCTGGCGGATCCCGTTCGCCATCGGCGCCACGGGTGCGGTCGTCGTCATGCTGCTCCGGCGCGGCATGGACGAGTCGGAGTCCTTCAAGGCGGCGGCGCAGCATGCGACCGACGCCCCGGCGAAGGCGCCCGGCTCGCTGCGTCTGCTGCTGCAATACCCGCGGGAGTGCCTGCTCGTTGTCGGCCTGACCCTCGGCGGCACGGTCGCGTTCTACACCTACACGACCTACATGCAGAAGTTCATGATCAACACCTCGGGTCTGTCGAAGACCACTGTTGCGTGGATCAACTTCGCCGCGCTGGTGGTGTTCGTGGTGCTGCAGCCCATCGCCGGCGCGCTGTCGGACCGGATCGGCCGGCGCAAGCTGCTCATGTTCTTCGGCATCGGCGGCACCCTGCTCACGGTGCCGATCATGACGACGCTCGCGCACACCACCAACCCGCTCGCCGCGTTCGGCCTGATGATGGTTGCACTGGTGATCATCACCGGCTACACCTCGATCAACTCGATCGTGAAGGCCGAACTGTTCCCGACCAACATCCGCGCGCTCGGCGTCGGCCTGCCGTACGCGTTGACCGTGGCGATTTTCGGCGGCACCGCCGAGATCATCGCACTGGCGTTGAAGAAGGCCGGGTACGAGTCGCTGTTCTTCTGGTACGTCGCCGGATGTGTGCTGATCTCCTTGATCACCTACTGCTTCATGCGCGAGACTTCGAAGCACTCCACCATCGATGGCGACACTGCAGGCACTGCCAACACTGCCAACACTGCCGACACTGCCGACGCTGGAGACACGGCGGTGGACGAGCAGAAGGACCGCCGCACGGATGCCGACGATGAGCTCGTCGCCGTTCGCGGCTGACCCCCTCGCGCCCGCGCCGGTCCTTCCTTACGGGAGGATCGGCGCGTGCGCGTAGCTGTGGTGGAGGACGACGACGGGGTCGGCGACGCGCTGGTCGAGTCGCTGCGCTCGCGTCGGATCGAGTGCGAGCGGATGCGCTGCGGGGCCGACATCCTCACCCACCATCGCGGCTTCGATGCGGTGCTGCTCGACCTGGGCCTGCCCGACCTCGACGGTCTGCAGGTGCTGCGCCGACTGCGCGAGGTCAGTGCGGTCCCGGTGGTGATCCTGACCGCGCGCAGCGACGAGCGTTCCGTGGTGCGGGGTCTGCGCGGCGGCGCCGACGACTACCTCGTGAAGCCACCGCGGATCGCGGAGTTGATGGCGCGGATCGAGAGCGTGACGCGCCGGGCCGCCGTCGCGACGACGGATCCGGGTCGCGTCGTGGTCACCGGCGACGTCCGCGTCGACCTGGCCGCCCGCACGGTCGAGGTGGCCGGGGAGCCGGTCGCGTTGACGCAGAAGGAGTTCGAGTTGGTCGAGGTGCTCGTCGAGCAACCGGGGGCCGCGGTCAGCCGACAACAGCTGATGGACCGGATCTGGGGTGACGCGTTCGTCGCCGTGTCGCGGACTCTCGACGTGCACATGACCGGGCTGCGCGCCAAGCTGAACCGCCCCGGCCTCATCGCCACCATTCGCGGCTACGGGTACCGGTGGGGGTCGTGAAGGTGAGGCCGGGATGCGCCGGCGGCTGCTGATCGCGCTGACCGTGTTCGCGGCGGTCGCGGTGTTCGGATTCGCGATCCCGCTGGCGGCGACGCTGGCCACCAACCGCACCCAGCAGTTGGTGCTCGCCCGATCCGGCGACGCCGAGCGCTTCGCCAGCCTCGCCGACGCCGAGGTCGCGACCGGTCGGGCGGGCGACCTCGCCGCCGAGTTGGCTCGCTACCGCGAGGTGTACGGGGAGAACGTCGTGGTCGTCGACACCCGCGGCGCGGCCCGGCACAACGCCGGCGTCGACATCGGTGCCCCCGATGTGGTCCGCGCGATCGAGGCGGCCCGGCGCAACCTGCCACCCGATCCGGTCGAGCGGCTCACGCCGTGGAGCACGCCGACGTTGCTGGTCGCGCGGCCGGTCGGGACGGGGCTGCAGGTGAACGGCGCCGTCGTGATCGAGGCGTCGACCGCCCGTGCCCGTGCCGACATCGCGCGCGACTGGTGGTGGGTCGCGGCGGGGGCGGTCGCGGCGATGGCGCTGTTCACCGTCCTGGCACTGACCCTGAGCCGCTGGGTGCTTCGACCGCTCGCGGCGCTATCGGATGCGGTCGCCCACCTCGCCGCGCAGCTGCCGAAGCCGCGCGCCACCGCCCCGGAGGCGAGCATCGCGACCCGGCACGGCGGCCCGGCCGAGATCCGTGCCGTCGCCGAGTCGTTCGACGCGATGGCGCTCGCGGTGGTCGACTCGGCCGACGCGCAGCGCCAACTGGTCGCCGACACCGCGCATGCGATGCGCAACCCGCTCGCCGCGTTGTCCATCCGGCTCGATTCGCTCGAACCGGAGGTCGGCGCGGACGGACGCGCGACGTTTGCCGGGGCGACCCGGGAGGTCGAGCGGCTCACCGCGCTGCTCGACGGCCTGCTCGACCTGGCCGTCGCCGAGTCGGTGCCCGAGTTCGACCCCGCGCGCACGTCGCCGACCGAGGGGCAGGCGTGTGACGCGGTGCAGGTCGTCGCCGATCGGTTCGACGCGTGGAACAGCGCATTCGTCGACGCGGATGTGACCCTGTCGGTCGAGGACGGCCCGACGCACGCCGAGACGGCGGCGCCCGCCGATGTCCTCGCGCAGATCCTCGACGTCGCGTTGAGCAATTCCTGCCGCTACGCCGGAGCCGGCGCGCACACCCGCATTGCGGTCGAGACCGTCGGCGAGTTCGTCGACGTGCGCGTCAGCGACGACGGGATCGGCGTGCCCGCCGACGAGCTCGACCGGCTCACCACCCGCTTCTTCCGCGGCGCGGCCGCCGGCGGAGCGGGGACCGGATCGGGGCTCGGGCTGCCGATCTTCGCGGCGCTCACCGCATCGCAGCACGGCAGCACGCGGATCGAGCGGGTCGACCCACACGGCCTCGCGGTGATCGCCAGCCTGCCGGCGGTGCGATCGTGAGCATCGACCGGCGCGGGTTTCTCGCCGGCGCCGGGGCCCTGACACTCGCCGCGCTCGCCGGCTGCGGATTCGGCGCGGACACCCCGACCGTCCGGCTCGGCGCGGGGGAACGCGGCGGGCTGTACTACGCGTTCGCGGGCCTGCTCGCCGCGGCCGGCGGGGCCATCGTTCGGGTCGAGCCGGTCACCACCGCCGGGTCGCGGGAGAACCTCGACCTGCTCGCCGTCGGCACAGTCGACGCCGCGCTCGCCCTCGCCGACTCGATCCGTCCCGACGACGACGTGCGCGCGCTCGGCCGGGTGTACGAGAACTACCTGCAACTCGCCGTCCGGGCCGACAGCCCGATCGGCACCGTCGCCGACCTGCGCGGTCGGCGGATGAATCTCGGCGCGGTAGGGTCCGGGGCGGCCCGCACGGGGGAGCGGTTGTTGCTGGTCGCGGGCCTGGACCCCGCCGCGGACGTGTCGGTGACGCACCTGCCGCTGCAGCAGGCGGTCGCCGCGCTCGACGAGGGCACCGTCGACGCGATGCTCTGGGCCGGCGGCGTGCCGACCATCGCGCTCATGCTGCCCGAGGGCCTGCGTCTGGTCCCGCTCGGCGAACTGGTGGACCCGATGCGGGCACGGTTCGGACCGTTCTACGACCCCGTCCGGGTGCCTGCCGGGGCGTACCCCGGGGTAGCGGGAGTCGCGACCATCGGGGTGCCGAACTTCCTGTTGTGCCGGCCCGGCATGCGCGACGCGACCGCACAGGCGCTGGTCGGGCTGCTCCTCGCCGACGCACATGCGCTGGTTCCCGACGAGGCGGCGGGGACGCAGTTCCTCGACGGTCGCTCGCTGATCGCGACCGGCGACATACCGCTACATCCCGGCGCCGTCGAGGCGTATCGCCGCTGGCACGGCTAGCGACGGCCGCATTTGGCCGGGTCCGCGAATGCGAGTACAGTTGATCAGCGGTGCGCGCTGCGCGCCGGTTGTCTGTGTGCCCTGATCCGGAGGTCTTCCGGCGGGCGCGGGGGGCCGGGCACGGTGCGGATCACGGTAGCGGAACAACCGAGCAACCAACCAGGCCACAGGCCGGGATCGCGGAGGATATGGCGAAGAAAGACGGGGCCATCGAGGTCGAGGGACGGGTGGTCGAACCACTGCCCAATGCGATGTTTCGCATCGAGCTGGAGAACGGGCACAAGGTTCTCGCGCACATCAGCGGAAAGATGCGTCAGCACTACATTCGCATCCTTCCCGAAGACCGGGTCGTCGTCGAGCTTTCGCCCTACGACCTGTCGCGCGGGCGCATCGTCTACCGCTACAAGTAGAAAAACCCCAACGACACAGAACGGATCGACGTGAAGGTTCAGCCGAGCGTCAAGCCGATCTGCGAGAAGTGCAAGGTGATCCGGCGTAACGGCCGGGTCATGGTGATCTGCGACAACCTGCGCCACAAGCAGCGTCAGGGCTGATCGCCACGCGCCGATCGACGATCGGGTTGGTGAAGCACTGCAACACTGAAGAACAACAGAAGACCTTCCAGCACCAGCTACCTATTCGAGGTAGTGCACCCCCGGACCGGAGGCCGGGGCCCCACCAGACGAGGGGACGGACTGGGAGCAGACCTCCGCACAGGAAAAGGAAACACTGCCACATGGCTCGTCTCATGGGCGTCGATCTGCCGCGCGAGAAGCGCATGGAGATCGCACTCACCTACATCTACGGCATCGGTCGCACCCGGTCGCACGAGATCCTCGACGCCACCGGGGTCAGCCCCGACCTGCGCGCCAAGGATCTCTCCGACGACGACCTGACCAAGCTGCGCGACTACATCGAGCGCTCCGAGCTCAAGGTCGAGGGTGACCTGCGCCGCGAGGTACAGGCCGACATCCGGCGCAAGATCGAGATCGGCTGCTACCAGGGCCTGCGTCACCGTCGTGGCCTGCCCGTGCGCGGCCAGCGCACCAAGACCAATGCCCGTACCCGCAAGGGGCCCAAGCGCACCGTCGCCGGCAAGAAGAAGTAGGGACCAGCAATGCCTCCGAAGAGTCGGGCCGCGGGCCCGAAGAAGACCCAGAAGTCGCGGCGCAGGGAAAAGAAGAACGTCCCGCACGGCAACGCGCACATCAAGAGCACGTTCAACAACACGATCGTGTCGATCACCGACCCGAACGGCAACGTCATCTCGTGGGCGTCGTCGGGTCACGTCGGCTTCAAGGGCTCGCGCAAGTCGACCCCGTTCGCCGCGCAACTCGCTGCCGAGAGCGCCGCCCGCAAGGCGCAGGAGCACGGCGTCAAGAAGGTCGACGTGTTCGTGAAGGGTCCCGGCTCCGGCCGCGAAACCGCGATCCGTTCGCTGCAGGCCGCCGGCCTCGAGGTCGGCACCATTTCCGATGTCACCCCGCAGCCGCACAACGGCTGCCGTCCGCCCAAGCGGCGTCGCGTCTAGCGCGGGAAGGAAGCGAAGAGAACATGGCTCGGTATACCGGCCCCATCACCCGCAAGTCGCGTCGCCTGCGTGTCGACCTCGTCGGCGGCGACCAAGCGTTCGAGCGTCGCCCCTACCCGCCCGGCCAGCACGGCCGAGCGCGGATCAAGGAGAGCGAGTACCTGCTGCAGCTGCAGGAGAAGCAGAAGGCACGCTTCACCTACGGCGTCATGGAGAAGCAGTTCAGCCGCTACTACAAGGAAGCGAACCGGCAGAAGGGCAAGACCGGTGAGAACCTGCTCCGGCTGCTCGAGACCCGCCTCGACAACGTGGTCTACCGCGCCGGCCTCGCCCGCACCCGCCGCCAAGCGCGCCAACTCGTCAGCCACGGGCACTTCCTGGTGAACGACAAGGCCGTCAACGTGCCCAGCTACCGCGTCTCCCAGTACGACATCGTCGATGTCAAGGAGAAGTCGTTGGCCACGCTGCCGTTCCAGATCGCGCGCGAGACGCACGGCGACCGCCCCGTTCCCGGCTGGCTACAGGTCATCCCCGGCCGGCTGCGGATCCTGGTCCACCAGGAGCCCGAGCGGGCCCAGATCGTCGTGCCGCTGTCCGAACAGCTCATCGTCGAGTACTACTCGAAGTAAACCCCCGGGGCGAAGCCCTTCGGGGGTTCAATCCAAACAGTGGGGCGAAGCCCCTCCAGGCCCTTTCGGGGGTTCTCGGGGGCGGAGCCCCTGGGGTGAAGCCCCTCGAGGCCCTGTCGGGGGTCCTCGGGGCGGAGCCCCCGAGAGTGTGGACGTCAAATAGCGGGCGTCCGTAGAAGGAAGAAGAAACAAATGCTCATTTCGCAGCGACCCACGTTGACCGAAGAGGTGCTGGCCGACAACCGGTCGAAGTTCGTCATCGAACCGCTCGAGCCCGGCTTCGGATACACGCTCGGCAACTCGCTTCGGCGCACGCTGCTCTCGTCGATTCCCGGCGCGGCCGTGACGAGCATCCGCATCGACGGTGTCCTGCACGAGTTCACCACCGTCCCCGGGGTGAAGGAAGACGTCACCGACATCATCCTGAACCTCAAGGGCCTCGTGGTCAGCTCCGAAGAGGACGAGCCGGTCACCATGTACGTGCGCAAGCAGGGCCCGGGCACCGTCACCGCCGGTGACATCGTCCCGCCCGCCGGCGTGACCGTGCACAACCCGGACATGCACATCGCGACCCTGAACGACAAGGGCAAGCTCGAGATCGAGCTCGTCGTCGAGCGCGGCCGCGGCTACGTGCCGGCGGTGCAGAACAAGGCCACCGGCGCCGAGATCGGCCGCATCCCGGTCGATTCGATCTATTCGCCGGTGCTCAAGGTGACCTACAAGGTCGAGGCGACGCGTGTCGAGCAGCGCACCGACTTCGACCGGTTGATTCTCGACGTCGAGACCAAGAACTCGATCACGTCGCGGGACGCGCTCGCCTCCGCGGGCAAGACCCTCGTCGAGTTGTTCGGTCTGGCACGCGAACTCAACGTCGAGGCGGAAGGCATCGAGATCGGCCCGTCGCCGGCCGAGGCCGACCACATCGCCTCCTTCGGGCTGCCGATCGAGGATCTCGACCTCACAGTGCGTTCGTACAACTGCCTCAAGCGCGAGGGTGTGCACACGGTCGGCGAGTTGGTTGCCCGCACCGAGTCCGACCTGCTCGACATCCGCAACTTCGGGCAGAAGTCGATCGACGAGGTGAAGGTCAAGCTGCACTCGCTGGGTCTGGCCCTCAAGGACAGCCCCGCCACGTTCGACCCGTCCAGCGTGGCCGGATACGACGCCGCCACCGGCACCTGGAGCGACACCGACGCCGGTTCGTTCGGCGACACCGACCAGGACTACGCCGAGACCGAACAGCTCTGACGCGAGAGCTGTTCCCCGACAGGAGAAACCACAATGCCCAAGCCCAAGAAGGGTGCCCGTCTCGGCGGGTCGGCGTCGCACCAGAAGGCGATCCTCGCCAACCTGGCCACGGCGCTGTTCGAGCACGACCGCATCACCACCACCGAGACCAAGGCGAAGATCCTGCGTCCCTACGCCGAGAAGCTGGTGACGCACGCCAAGGCAGGCACGCTCGCGCATCGTCGTGAGGTGCTCAAGGTGATCCGCAACAAGGACGTCGTTCACAAACTGTTCGCCGAGATCGGCCCGTCGTATGCGGACCGCGACGGCGGCTATACCCGGATCATCAAGACGATCCCGCGCAAGGGCGACAACGCCCCGATGGCGATCATCGAACTGGTTCAGGGCCCGACGGTGAGCTCCGAGGCGTCGCGCGCGACCCGCGTGGCTGCCTCGAAGAAGGCCGTGGCTGCCGCTCCGGGTCCTGCCGCTGCCGAGACCGCTGAGGCCGAGAATGTCGTCGCCGAGAATGTCGAGGCCGAGAATGTCGTCGCCGAGGTCGAGGCCGAGGCCGGCGACGCCGCGGTCGAGAACGCCGACGCGGTCGCCGAGGGCGTGACCGAGGAGTCCAGCGCGGCCGCCGCCAGCGACGCGGTCACCGAGACGCCCGCCGAGGCGGTCGAGGAGAGTGCGCGCGAGGACACCAAAGAGTCCTGAGTTGGCTCACACAGACGAACCCGCCGTTCCCATCGGGGACGGCGGGTTCGCCCGTCTTCGCCTCGACATCGCCTACGACGGCACCGATTTCCACGGCTGGGCGCGCCAGCCGTGGCTGCGAACCGTGTGCGGTGTGCTCGAGGACGCGCTGTCCACGGTGCTGCGCGAACCTGTGATGCTGACCGTCGCGGGGCGCACGGACGCCGGCGTGCACGCGGAGGGGCAGGTCGCGCACTGCGATATCCGGGCCGGCGAACTCAGTGACCTCTCCGTACTGCCCGATCCACCGAACCTGCTGCGCCGCCTCGCGCGATTCCTGCCGCCCGACGTGCGTATCACCGGGATCACCCCCGTGTCGGCCGAATTCGACGCCCGGTTCACCGCGATCCGGCGTCACTACGTCTACCGGCTGAGCACCGCGACCTTCGGCGTGCCGCCGTTGCAGACGCGCAGCCGGGTCGCCGTTCGGCGCCCCGTCGACGTCGACGGGATGCGGGAGGCATCGGCGAAGCTGTTGGGGCTGTATGATTTCGCCGCGTTCTGCCGCCGCCGGGAGGGCGCGACAACGGTACGCGAGCTGCAGCGCTTCGACTGGACCCACGAGGGTGACGACCTCGACGCGCACGTGGCCGCCGACGCGTTCTGCTGGTCGATGGTGCGCAGCCTCGTCGGTGCCATCCTCGCGGTCGGGGAGGGTCGGCGCACCCCGGAGTGGGTGGCCGGCCTCCTCGACGAACGGGAACGGTCGAGCGCCGTCACCGTCGCCCCGGCGCACGGGCTGAGCCTCGTGCGGATCGACTACCCGGTCGAGGCGGACTGGGCGGAGCGCAACTCGGTCACCCGCGACGTCCGATCCTCGGTCGGGTGTTGTGGAGCCGAGCTACCGGGAGACTGGGGGCCGGGAGACTGGGGGCCGGGCGAAGGGGGACCGGGCGAGGGGATGCAGTCCGGCGACGCCGGAACGGACTCCTGAGCCGCACCGGCCTCGGTCACTGCCGCTCCCGCGCCGCCGATGCGTGCGAGCGCCACACCGGCCACGATGGCGACGCCGCCGATCGCCTGCACCGGCGTGATCGTCTGCCCGATGAGCAGCCACGCGAACACCGCGGCGAAGAGCACCTCGGACAGCAGCACCAGCGACATCAGCGTCGACCCGATCCGCTCGCCGCCCGCGAGGCCGAGCAGGTAGGCGACCACGGTGCTCACCACGACCAGCAGGCCCAGCGCGACATACCACGGCACGGCGACCCCGGCCAGCACGACCGGCGCCGTCGCGAACGTCGCCGACAGTGCGCCGACGGCCACCAAGGCGCCGACGAGCACGCCGCCGAACGTCATCCCGGTCGCCAGCAGGACGATCGGCGAGACGGTGTCCGCGGACCGCTCCGCGAACAGGAAGAACGCCGTGTTGCCCACCAGCGACAGCGCGGCCCAGGCGAGCCCCACCGGCGACAACCGCAGGCCGCCGAAGACGTCGATCACCGCGGCGGCGCCGACCAGGGCCAGCGCCGTGCCGGCGAGCGTCACCGCCCCGACGCGGCGGTGGCGCACCAGCCAGTCCCACGCGATCACGACGATGGGCGCGAGGAACTGGATCATCAGGGCGACCCCGACCGACAGGTGCTGGATCGCCATGAAGAATGCCAACTGGGCGCCGACGATCGCGGTGAGGCCGTAACCGCCGATGGTGCGCCAGTGCCGCGGGCTGTCCCGTAGTCCCGCGCGGTCCAACAGCGCGGCGGCGACGAGCAGGACGACGGCCGAGCAGGCGATTCGGGCGAGCACCGCGGCGCCCGGCGTCCAGCCCGAGCGCATCAGGCCGGTCGCGAACGACCCGGACAGTCCGAACGTCAACCCGCACGCGATCATCAGCGAGACCCCGAGCCGCACCACGTCACCCCCAAGCCTGTCATGAGTAAAATCGACAACGCCTATGACACTACGAACCGAGCCCGTCAGGAGTCAAATGTATTTTGCTCATGACACAGATCACGCGCTGCTGACCACGGCCGCGCTGGTGAACACCCTGCGCGACGGCGAGGACCTGCTCGGCACACCAGAACAGCTGGACGCCTTCCTCGACGAGTGGGAGTTCACCGGACGTCGCGACCACTCCGACGCCGAACTCGAACAGGTGCGCGTGCTACGGGCGCAGTTGCGCGCCATCTGGGACGCCACCGGCGAGGAGCAGGCAGTCGACCTCGTCAACCGGATGCTCGCCGACTCGAACGCCCGGCCGCGGCTGACACGCCACGACCGTTGGGACTGGCATCTGCATGTCAGCGAACTCGACGACCCGCTGGTGGACCGGATCGCCGCGGAGGCGGCGATGGCGCTCGTCGACGTCGTCCGCGTCGGCGATCTCGACCGGTTGCGGGTTTGCGCCGCCGACGACTGCGATGCCGTCCTCGTCGACCTGTCGCGCAACCGCTCGCGGCGCTACTGCGACGTCGGCAACTGCGGCAACCGCGCGAACGTCGCCGCGTACCGGGCACGCAGGCGCTCGGAGCCTGCGTGAGAAACAATCGACTCATGATCGGGGTCATCGGCGGCAGCGGCTTCTACGACTTCTTCGACCACGGCGCGGTGAGCGAGGTCGTCGACACGCCCTACGGCGCACCGAGCGCGCCCATCTCGATCGGTCGCGTCGGCGGGCACGACGTCGCGTTCCTGCCCCGGCACGGGTGCAAGCACGAGTTCGCCCCGCACACCGTGCCGTACCGGGCGAACCTGTGGGCGCTGCGCGCAGTGGGAGTGCGCCGGGTGTTCGGACCGTGCGCGGTCGGCAGCCTCACCGCAGGCCTCGGACCCGGCGCGGTGGTGATCCCCGACCAGCTGGTCGACCGCACGACCGCGCGCACCCAGACCTACTTCGACGGCGGCGGCGTCCACGTCAGCTTCGCCGACCCGTATTGCGCGGAACTGCGCGCGGCCGCGGCGAGGCAGCCCGACACCACCGACGGCGCGACGATGGTGGTGATCGAGGGCCCACGCTTCTCCACCCGCGCGGAGAGCCGCTGGTACGCCGCGCAGGGCTGGCAACTGGTGAACATGACCGGCCACCCCGAGGCGGTGCTCGCGCGCGAGCTCGAACTGTGTTACGCCGCAATCGCGTTGGTCACCGACGTGGATGCCGGCCTGGAAGTGGGGGATGGGGTGCGGGCGGTGGATGTGTTTGCCGAGTTCGCGCGCAACATGGTCGGATTCAAACAACTCGTGCGGGGCGCGATCGAGGCGGTCGAGGGCGCGGACACGTGCGCGCAGTGCCGCGTGCACGACGGCGTCCAGCTGCCGATCGAATTGCCATGATATTCCCCGTCGCTTCGCTCGCCCCGGCGAGCGACAAGCTGACTCTCGAGGTGATCGTCGCCAGCGTGCGGCCGCAGCGGTTCGCGCCCGTGGTCGCGGACTGGTTCCTGCGGCAGGTCTCTGGCCGGCTCGAGTTCGACGTCGCGGTGCTCGACCTGCTCGACCTCGGCCTGCCCACCGACCTCACCGAGACCGATGCCACCGTGTCGTTCCGCGACCGGGTCGCGGCGGCAGATGCGTTCGTCGTCGTCACCTCCGAGTACAACCACGGCTACCCGGCCTCGGTGAAGACCGCGTTCGACGTCGTCAAGGAGGAATGGCGGACCAAACCGGTCGGGTTCGTCTCCTACGGTGGCCGCTCCGGTGGACTGCGCGCGACCGAGCAGTTGCGTCAGGTCGTCATCGAGGTGCACATGGTGCCGGTGCGTGAGCAGGTGAGCCTGCCGGAGGCGCGCAAGCGGTTCGACGCGGCGGGGGAGACCGACGACGCCGCCGCGATCGACGCCGCCGCGCGGATGCTCGACCAGTTGGCGTGGTGGGGCCACGCCACGCGCGCCGCGCGTGCGGCCGCGCCGTATCCGGGCAGTACGCGGCGCCGCCGCATTTGACGCGAATCAGCCGACAGGGGCCGGAACCATTGGACGGCCGATGAACTCGGCCTCCGCGGGTACCGACACCAGCGTCAGGTCCGCGCGGGAGTGCGTGCCGTCGGGGCGGCGGGTCGCGAGGACGACACGGTCGGGCCCGACCTGACGGATCGTGACGTCGGCGGGCGCGGGTGATGTGTTCAGTCGCAGCGTGGTGACACCGGCGGGCGCGGTGTCCGCTGTGTCGGCAGTTGCGCCGTCGAGCATCACCGCATCGAAGCCGGCGTCGGAATGCTCGGCTCGGGTGGTGATCCGGAGGCGGTCGCGGTCGCCGATCGCGGCGGCGAGGCCAGCCCAGTCCTGCTCGCGGTCGGTGCGCACCACGACCCGCGCCCCGGTGGCGACGGCGCGGAACACCACCTGCCGCGCCAGGTACGGCTCGCCGTCGAGGTGCACATTGGCGACGCCCGCGCCGACGAGACGGGTCGCGACGCCGTGCCCGTCCGAGTCGGATCCGACAAGTTGTCCACACCCACCGGCGGGCAGGCGGAGCCGATCGAGGTCGGTGCGGGGGACCTCGGATAGTCCGACCACGTCCTCGAGCCACGGGACGGCCAACGGCAGATGCGCCAACACGGCGCGGCGGTGCCGTCCGTCGACGGGGCGCTGACCGGCCTCGCGGTGCCGTGGTTTGGGTGCATCGAGCGTGCGCCGCCACGCGGCGCCGACCGCCACGGTTTCCGGGTCCGGTGTGGGACGCAGACGCAGCAGGGTCGTCGTGCCGAGCGAGGGCGCCACCCACGCCCTTGCCAGGATCTGTGCGGCGCGGTCAGGATTCGCGAGCGCTACCGGGTCGATGGTGGCGCCGACGTCGACATGCTCGCCGAGACGCGCATGATTCCACGTCTGTCCGATCTCGTGCGGATCTGTGCCGGCGCTCACCCGTAGCACCGCGTCGCGGATCTCCGTCGCGGTCAGCACGCGCGCGCGGTGGCCCGACGCCGCGAGCGATGCGACGGTGCGCGCCGCGGCGATGCCGAGCGCACGGATCGCGCCCGCGGTGTCGCCGCCGCGGCGGACGACGGCGTCGGGGCAGCGGAGGGTGTCGAACCGCAGCGCGATCCAGATCGTCCGGGCCGCCGTCGCGGGCAGTGGACCCACGAGTTGCTCGTACACCGCGCTCGCGGCGCCACCGGAATGGCTGCGGCGGCCGTGGCTGACGACGTCGATGCCGTCGAGTCGGATGTCGTGCTGGCGTAGGCAGTCCGCGAGCACGCACAGCGGCACCAGCTGGTCGGCGTCCAGCGATTCCGGCGAGATGCGGGTGCGACCCCCGGAGTCGGCGAGCAGTTCGAGCACCGCCACCACCGCCGTCCCGTCTCGGTAGAGACCCATCGCCCGCCCGTCGGGTGCGGGTAGGTCGACGAGCGGGCCGAGCCTGGCGCGCTCTCGGTAGCGACATGCAACCCGTGCCCAGTCGGGGAGCGAATGACCCGCAATCGGGACGGCCGCCAGCAATCCGACACAGGCGGCGATCGCGGCGGTGATGATCGGCGAGAGGCGCAGCGCGGCGCCGAGGAGCGCCACGAGGGTGGCGAGGCAGGCCGCGACGACGACGGTCGAGTGCATTCGGGTTCGTGTCAGGTGATTGCGACGGACATGTCGCACCAGCATCCGATTCCCCCGTGTTTCCGGTGCCTCCCCAAGGCGCCGCATTCCAGCACTGTACCCTGTCCCGAGATCCGCGGTCCGCCTTGGGGGGGAGGAAGATGCCGGGACAACCGACGACGCGATGGCAAGTCAGTGGCTATCGCTTCATGGTGCGTCGCATGGAGCGGGCGCTGGTGCGACGCGACGTGCGGACCGCCACCGATCCGATGCGGGCGCAGGCGCGCTCGTTGGTGGTCGGGGTGGTGCTCGCCGTGCTGGGTCTCGCCGCGTGCGGTGTGCTGGCGTTGCTGCGCCCGCAGCAGGCGATCGCGGACCACACGATCGTCATGGGGAACGAATCCGGCGGGCTGTACGTCGTCCTGGGCGATCGGGTGCACCCGGCGCTGAACCTGGCCTCGGCCCGCCTCGCAGTCGGCCAGGCAGCGGAACCCGCGATCGTCGCGGAATCCGAACTGGCCCAGCGGCCGCGGGGACCGCTGGTCGGAATCCCGGGCGCCCCGACCGCGCTACCGTACGGTGACTCCAGTGACTCCAGTGACTCGGGGGCCCTCGCGTGGACGGTGTGCGACCGGGTCGATGGTGATGTGTTGAGCACCGCGGTGGTGGGCGGGGCGCCGGTGGGCGGCGATGACCGGGCCGGTGAACTCGATCCCGGACGGGTCCTGCTCGTCGAGCACGCCGGCGTCGCGTACCTGGTCTACGACGGCCACCGCGCCCGGGTCGACCTGCGCGACCGCGCGGTGACGGGGGCGTTGGCGCTCGACGGCGTTGCACCCCGGCCGGTCAGCGCCGGTCTGCTCGGGGCGATTCCGGAGGTGCCGCCGATCAGTGCGCCCCGGATCGACGGTGCCGGAACGCGGCCGACGCATCGGTTGCGCGACGTCGAGGTCGGGTCTGTGGTCGCGGTGCCGCGTGGCGAGAGTAATAGCTACTACGTCGTGTTGCGGTCGGGTGTGCAGCAGATCGGAGCGGCCACCGCCGATCTCATCCGGTTCACCGACTCCCGCGGCGAGACCGACATTCGCCGCATCGCCCCGGACGTGCTGGCCGCCGTCCCGCTCGTCACCGAACTCGACGTGGCAACATTCCCGGACGCGGCGCCCGCGGTGCTCGGCGCGGGCGACACGCCCGTGAGTTGCCTGAGCTGGCAGTCGGATTCGCTAGTCCGCGTGCTGAGTGGGCGGGAGCTGCCGGTCGAAGCGGCGGCGCGTGCGGTGGGGTTGGCGCAGGCCGACGGGTCGGGTCCGCTGGCCGACGAGGCCTACCTCGAACCGGGCGCCGGCACGTACGTGCAGGCCACGGGCATCACGGCGGACAGCACCCGGCGCGGCGGCCTGTTCTATGTTGCCGACACCGGGGTCCGTTACGGCATCGCGGATTCCGCGACCGCCGCCATGCTCGGCCTCACCGCAGAACCGGAACCCGCGCCGTGGGCCATCGTGACCCTGCTCGCGCCCGGGCCGGTGCTCAGCCAGGAGCAGGCCCGCATCGCGCATGACGGCGTCGCGGCGGACCCGGCGCCCGCCGCGCTGTCGTCGGAGTAGATCAGTCGAGCACGATCGCGAGCTTGTCGGTGCGGGCGACGCCGGTGACCTCGGCGCCGAGGGCCTTCGCGATCTGGACCACGTAGCTGCCGACGCCGCCGGTGGCGCCGTGCACGAGGACCCGCTGGACGGATTCGAGCCGTCCAGCGTCAGGCACAGCCTGCCGCGACGTCGATGGCGGTGAGGGCGCGGATCGTGATGTTGCCGGGCTACGACTTCGGCGACGAGTTCGAGTTCGGACCAGACCTGATTCTCGACGGACTCGCGGCACGGCTGGCGGCGTACCGACCCCCCGCGCGCGACGCTGCCCAACCGAGTAGCAGGACGATCGCGACCGCGCCGGTGCCGGCGAGAGCCAGGTCGCGGGCACGGTGGTCGGGCTCGTCCGGGGCGGCGGCGGGCGGCAGCGCGACGGACTGGGCTCGGATGGATTGTTTTGTGGGAGGTGCTGGTTCGTCGACGGCGGTGAGGGCGGCGTACGGGTCGACGACTCCGAAGCCGACGATCGGGTTCCAACCCTCGGCGGGCGCGTGCGCGCTCGCCTCGATCCGGGCGATCACCTGCGCGGCGCTCAGGTGCGGGAACCGGGCACGGATCAGCGCGGCGGTGCCCGCGACGAACGGTGCAGCGAAGCTCGTGCCGCGGATCGGCACGATGGCGCCGTCGCCGTCGAGGGTCCCCGCGGTGAGGCCGGTGCCGCGGGGATCCAGGGACACGATGTCCTCGCCGGGCGCCGCCACGTCGACCCATGGTCCCGCGACCGTGAACGCCGACGGCGCGCCGGACGCATCGACCGATCCGACGGTGAGCACGTAGTCGTCGTACCAGCCCGGGGACACCACGGTGCGCACGCCGTCCCACAGGTCGGCACCCGGATTCAGCGGATCCGCAGCGGGATTCGGGGTGTCGCAGCGGTCGGTGTTGCCCGCCGCGGCGACGACGACCACGTCGCGGACGACCGCCGCGTACTGCACTGCGGCGCCGAGGGCGGCGTCGTTCATCGCGACCGTCGAGCAGGCGACCTCGGATATGTTGATCACCGAGGCCCCATGGTCGGCGGCGAAGCGCACGGCCGCGGCCATCGTGTCCACGTCGCCGTAGCCGTCGGCGACGTCCTCGGGGCGCTGCTGCGCGGACCGGCCCGCGACCTGCCAGGCGTTGCTGGACTGGCGCAGGCTCAGGATCCGGGCGTCCGGTGCCACACCGGTGAAACCGCCTGTCCGGCTCGGCTGGGCGGCGATGATGCCGGCAACGAGCGTGCCGTGCGCGTCGCAGTCGTCGGTGCCGTCGCCCGAGCCGACGTAGTCGCCGCCGGCGATCAGGCCGGGCAGGCGGGAATGGTGTGCGACACCGGTGTCGATGACGGCGACGGTTTGCCCCGCTCCCCTGGTGAACTGCCACGCCGCGTCGACGTCCAGGCGGTGCGGGTCGGTCGCGTGCGTGTCGGCGGCGTGCGTGTCGTCGACGGTCGGGGCGGTGGGCGTGCACAGGTTGCGCTGCTCGGTGGGTTCCGGCGGCGCGGGCGCCGCTGCGGCGGGCAGTCGCGCCGGGTCGATATCCGGACGACCCTGCGCCGCACTTGTTCCTGCCCCGAGCACGGTAGCCAGCGCGAGTGTCGCGGCGAGTGCTGTTCTCACAGGCCGCGGATGAGAGCGAACAACCCGGTGGCCCAGCATGCGAGGGGGACGATCGCCGCGGCGCAGGCATATTCGGCGAGTTCGACGGCGCGGCGCAGTGGCGGGGTGAACGTCCGAGTGGGGGCGAGGAACCCGCACGCGAGGGCGGCGGCGGCGAGCGTGGTTGCGGCCGCGAAGCTTACCCATGGAGTGAACATGAACATTCCGACCAGCAGGATCACCGTGCCGCCCGTCAGCAGGACGATGACGTGTTCGGCGGCGGCGTAGCCGCGGCCGCGGAACATCAGGGTTGCCGCGCACGCGAGCGCGAGCAGGATTGTCGGCCAGTCGGTTCCGGCGCTAATGGCAATGGCGCCGAGCGCTCCGGCGGTCGCGACGAGCGCCGACGCCGCCAACAGGCCGGTGAGGTAGCGCCGCGCCGCGCCGGCGCGATGTGCGAGTTCGGCCGGACCGGGATCGACGTCGTCGGGTTGTCGCCCGGGCGTGGGCACCGGGGGCAGCGGGATCTTCGCGAGCAGGATCGCGAGGCGCGGGGCGGCGGCGAGCAGCGCCATCGCCGCGGTCGCTGCGGCCGCACCCAGGGTTCGCGTCGACAGGTCGGTGAGCACACCCGCGAGTTCGATCGGTACGAGCAACCCGGCAGCCGCGATGACGGCCGTGAACACCCGGCGGCCTTCACCGGCGAACCTTAGGCCGGTGGCCGCCGCAGCGGCACCGGTCGATGTCCCGAGCAGGGCCTGCGCCCAGGGTGCGGAACCGGGCACCACCAACACCCCGGCGGCGATCGCGGGTGCGAGCGCGCAGCCGCACAGGGTGAGCGCGGCGAAGCGGTCGTCGTAGATCCGGGCGGCGGTGATGCCCGCGGCAAGGAACAGGGTCGCGACGGCGAACGCGGCCACCGCACCGAGAACGTCGCCGGTGTCTGTGATCAGTGCCGACGCACCGACCGCCGTCGCGACGAGTGCCACGGCGGCGGCGGTGCGGCGCGCGGCGATCGGCGTCCACGACCTCGCGCCGACGTCCACGGCGACCGCTGCGACGACGTCGTC
Organism: Aldersonia sp.; assembly: GCA_036524855.1. Classification (GTDB taxonomy): domain Bacteria; phylum Actinomycetota; class Actinomycetes; order Mycobacteriales; family Mycobacteriaceae; genus Aldersonia. The sequence continues at coordinate 125,507 of DATDBL010000130.1, forward strand.
GAACAACGGTGGCGGTGCCGCCTCGTCGGCGGCGGTGAGCAGCAGCAGGTCGCCGTCGCGGACGTCGTGGTCGAGCAGCGTCGACGCCGGATCGAGTCGTTGCTGCCCGACCCGGGACAACGCCCAAACGTGCGGCACCGGTTCGGGTGCGTCGCCCTGGTTGTGTGCGGCGATCAGGTCGACCACACCCGGCACGAGCAGCGCGATCGGAACTTCGGCCGGCAGCGCAAGATCCACCTGGTTGTGCCCGGCCGCAACCGTCACTCGACACCAACTCGCTCCGTCCGATTTCGGGCCGGTGCTCGCACTCGGCCGCAGTTCCGGCGCACGCGCCGTTGTCGTTTCTCCCACGATTCCCCCCCGAATCGACACGCGGATCCGATCCCCCGGCCGGATTGCGGCGTGAAGTTGCGGGAACTGTACGGGATCGGGCTGCGTCTGTGTCAACTGAAGGCATCGACCAGGGAGTTGAATGCAATGACGACCGTCCGGTTCGCGCAGAAGCCGCGGCGCGAGGTACCGCGCACGCCGGGCGGTGAGGTGAGCCTGCAAACACCGCCGGCGATTCCGCGGGTGGTGCCCACCAACCCGGTGGTCAAGCTGCTTCCGGTGGTGATGGTGGTCGCGATGGTCGGCATGCTCGCGCTGCTGATCACCTCCGGCGGGTTCGGCTCCAACCCGATGAGCCTGCTGTTCCCGGCGATGATGGTGGTGTCCATGCTCGGGCTGTTCCTCGGTCAGGGCCGCTCGACTGGGCCCCGGGCCGCGGAGATCGACGAGGACCGCACCGATTATCTGCGCTATCTCGACAACCTACGCGACGAGGTGCACGTCACCGCCGATGCGCAACGCACGGCGCTGCAGTGGAGCCACCCCGATCCGCTGGGGCTGTGGACGCTCGCGGGCAGTTCCCGGATGTGGGAACGTCACGTCGGCGATCCGGACCACTGCCACGTCCGGGTCGGGCGCGGGGCGCAGCGCCTTGCGACCCGGCTGATCACCCCGGAAACCGGCCCGGTCGACGAACTCGAACCCGTGGCGGCGCTGTCGCTGCGCCGGTTCGTGCGGACGCACTCCGTAGTGGCGGACCTGCCGACCGCAGTGTCGCTGCGCGGGTTCGCGGCGGTCGCGTTCGAGGGCGACCATGCCGCCGCTCGCGCGCTGGTGCGGTCGATGCTGCTGCAGTTGTGCACCTTTCACGGCCCGGATCTGGTGCTGGTGGCCGTCTTGTGCGATCCCGGGACCGCGTCCGAGTGGGAGTGGGTCAAGTGGCTGCCGCACACCCAGCACCCGGACCGCCGCGACGGCGTCGGGTCCGAGCGGATGTGCTACCGGTCGGTGGCCGAACTCGACGCCGCGCTGCGGCCGTTGCTCGGTGCTCGCGCCGGGTTCACGCGCAGCACCCCGGCGCAGACGGGGGTTGCTCAGGTGGTAATCGTGGTGGACGGCGGACTGCGCGAGGGTGGTGGCGGTGCGCACGTGCTGGGCGAGGGCGGTATCGATTCGGTGACCTTGCTGGATCTGTGTGGGTTCGCGCCGCGTCTCGCCGCCGGGCGCGGCCTGCAACTCGTCGTCGACGCCGACGACCTCGGCGCGCGCAGCGGGGTCGGTATCGAACGGTTCGCCCGCCCCGATGCGGTGAGCGTGTCGGAGGCGACGCGGACGGCGCGCCGGCTTGCGCCCTATCGGATGCCCGATTCGGGACCCGACGATCGGGGTGAGGTCGGCGCGGCGTCGTGGGCGGCGTTGGCGGGCGTCGGGGATGTGGGAACGTTCAGTCCCGCGCGGACGTGGCGACCTCGCTACGGCCGCGACCGCCTACGGGTGCCGTTCGGGGTCGGCGCGGACGGAACACCGGTCGAGTTGGACCTCAAGGAAGCGGCCGAGGGTGGAATGGGGCCGCACGGGTTGTGCATCGGCGCGACCGGATCGGGAAAGTCCGAGCTGCTGCGGACCATCGTGCTCGGCCTCGTCGCGACCCACTCGCCCGATCAGCTCAACCTCGTGCTCGTCGACTTCAAAGGTGGTGCGACGTTTCTCGGATTGGAGGGCATCAATCACGTCTCTGCGGTGATCACCAATCTCGAACAGGAGACCGCGCTCGTCGACCGGATGCGCGACGCACTCGCCGGCGAGATGCACCGCCGCCAGGAGGTGTTGCGCGCCGCCGGCAACTTCGCCAACGTCGGTGACTACGAGAAGGCCCGTGCGGCGGGCGCCGACCTCGACCCGCTGCCCGCGCTGTTCATCGTGATCGACGAGTTCAGCGAACTACTCAGCCAACAACCAGAATTCGCCGAACTTTTCGTCGCGATCGGCCGGCTCGGGCGATCGCTGCATATCCACTTGCTGCTGGCCAGCCAGCGCCTCGACGAGGGTAAGCTGCGCGGCCTCGACTCCCATCTGTCATATCGGATCGGGTTGAAAACCTTCTCGGCCAACGAGTCCCGTACAGTGCTCGGTGTTCCAGACGCTTACCACCTGCCGGCCGCACCCGGTGCGGGATACCTGAAATCCGATGCCGCCCAGTTGGAGCGGTTCCAGGGTGCGTATGTGTCGGGTCCGCACCTCGGCGCACGCGCCGGTTCCGGGGTTGCGACCGCGGCGCCGGCGGTGGTGCGGCCGCGGCTGTTCACAGCGGCGAGTGTGCCGGCCGAGCAGGGTGTCCCGGTGGAGGTGGCGGTGCCGGTGTCGTCGGAGTCGGAGTCGGAGGGCGCGCGGTCGACGCTCGCGGTCCTCGTCGCGCGGATGCGGGGACACGGCGCGCCGGCACACGAGATATGGTTACCGACGTTGGCGACATCGCCGACGCTGGACTCGTTGTTGCCGGAGTCGGTTTCCGTGCTGCGCGCGCCGGTCGCCGTCGTCGACCGGCCTTTCGATCAACGTCGCGACCGGTTGTTCATCGACCTGGCCGGCGCGGCGGGCAACGTCGCGATCGTCGGTGGCCCGCAGTCTGGCAAGTCGACGGCGCTGCGCACGCTGATAATGTCGATGGCGGCTTCGCACAGCCCATCTCAGGTTCAGTTCTACCTGCTCGATTTCGGTGGCGGCACCCTGGCCGGCCTTGCGGGGTTGCCGCACGTCGGGTCGGTGGCGAACCGCCTCGACGGGGATCGGGTGCGGCGCACGGTGGCCGAGATGACGGGCATCGTCCGGGCCCGCGAGCAGCGCTTCCGCGAACTCGGGATCGAGTCGATGGCGCAGTTCCGGCGTCGGGTCGACCCCGTCGACCGGCATGGCGACGTGTTCCTTGTGATCGACGGATTCGCCAGCATCCGACAGGATTTCGAGGCACTCGAGCAGCAGATCGCCAACCTCGCCACGCAGGGCCTGTCCTACGGCGTGCACGTGATCCTGTCGGCCGGGCGCTGGGGCGAGTTGCGGCCCGCGCTGAAGGATCAACTCGGCACCCGGATCGAGTTGCGACTCGGCGACCCCGCCGATTCGGATCTCGGTCGCCGGTTGGCGGTCGCCGTTCCCGAGGGGATGCCCGGTCGCGGTATGACCCGCGAGGGACTGCATTTGCTCGTCGCCCTGCCGCGACTCGACGGTGTGACCGATCCTCGCGACCTCGCTGACGGGGTGGCCGGTGCGGTGCAGACGATCGCCGCGGCGGCGGCGCGCCCGCCGGCGCCACCGGTGCGGATGCTGCCCGACCGTCTCGACCGCACCGACCTGCTGCGGAGCGCGGCGTGGCCGGCCGGTGACGGACCGTGTTCGCGGATCCCGATCGGCATCGACGAGTCCGAACTCACTCCGGCGTATCTGGACTTCGCCGAACAGCCGCACCTGCTGGTGTTCGGCGACAGCGAATGCGGCAAGACCACGCTGCTGCGCGGCATCTGCGCCGGCGTCATGGCCGCGAACACACCGCAGCAGGCGAAGATCATCGTCGGCGATTACCGGCGCACCATGCTCGGAGTCGTCGACACGCGTCACCTCGCGAGCTACGCGCCGACCGCGGATCGACTCGCCGAGAACATGACCGACCTCGCGGAGCTGTTGCGGACGCGGCTGCCGCACCCGGACGTGACCCAGCAGCAGTTACGGGACCGGTCGTGGTGGACCGGTCCCGAGATCTATGTCGTAGTGGACGATTACGACCTCGTGTCCGGCGCGTCCGGCACACCGCTCGCCCCGCTGCTCGAGTTCGTGGCGCAGTCGAAGGACATCGGGCTGCACCTGATCGTCGCCCGGCGCGTCGGCGGGGCCGCCCGGTCCCTGTACGAGCCGGTGATCGCGCGGATGCGGGACGTGTCGTGTGCCGGGCTCGTGATGAGCGGCAGCCGCGACGAAGGCAACCTGCTCGGCACCACCCGTGCGCAACCGATGCCGCCTGGACGCGGGACGCTCGTCACCCGCGCCGGGGCGACAATGATCCAGACCGCATGGCTGCCACCGCTGTAGCGACCCGGGTCGCGCTGTGCGTGACCGACGCCGGGGTGTGGGGCCAGGTCCGCGGCGGTCGTGCGGTGGGCAGAGGTCTTGCGGTGGACGGAGCCGCCGGGGTGCGGGAGATTCTGCGCGACCTCGGCTTGTTCGGTGCCCCGGTTGAGATGGAGTGCGCGCTGCCGTCGCACTGGGGGCCGTTGCGGCGGCGGGCGTTCGAGGACCGGCTGCGCGAGGTTGCGGGGGAGGTGGCGGTCCGCCCGATCGCGGTCGCGGCAGCCGGGGCGCACGTCGACGGCGGTCTTCCGACCAGGCATATCGTCGTCGTCGAGGTCGCGGCTCAGGCGGCAACAGCGACGCTGGTCGGTGTGCGTCCCGACGCGAGTCGGATCGTCGGCTGCGAACACCGGGCGCGCGTCGGGGCGGGGGAGATCGTCGACGTGGTCCGCGGTCTCGTCGACGTCGTGCTCGGTGACCGGATGGTGGACGCGGTTCTCGTTGTTTCCGACGAGGGCATGTCCGAGGTGTTCGACGGGGTTGCCGGGCTGACGACTCCGGTGCATCGGGTCGATCCGGCCGCACTCGTGGCTGTGGTCGCCGGCGCGCAGCGCGCTGAACCCGCTGAGTCGGTGGAGTCCGTGGACGTGTGGCCGGCGCCTGTCGCCGGGGGTGGCTCGCGCAGGATCCGGTGGGTCGTGGCTGCCGCGGCTGCCGGCGTGGCCGCCGTGGTCGGCACCGCCCTGATCGTTCTGCCGCGGGATCGGGCACCGGAAGTGTTCGTACACGACCGGATTTCGTTCGAACTCCCGGCGCAGTGGCGGGTACGTGCGGGTTTCCCCGACCACTCCGGTCGGATCGAGTTGATCCCGGACGGGGGGACCGGAACGCGGATCGTGCTGATCAGCAACCCACTCGACGACGGGGTCGGCTATGGCGAGGTTGCCGATGCGTTGGCCGACCGGATCGCCGCGCGCGGCGTCGACGGCCCGTTCTCCGGGCTGACCGCCGACGTCGTGTTCGCCGGACGCCCCGGCCTGACGTATCACGAAGTGCCCGAGCCGGGTTCGGTGGTGGACTGGCACGTCACCGTCGACAGGTCACTGCAGGTGAGCATCGGCTGTCAGCGCCGCGCCGACGCCGAACCCGATGCGCTGAGTTCCGCATGCGAGCAGGTTGTCGGGTCGCTCTCGGTCACCGACTAGATTCGATGAAGGGCAACGTGATCGTGGCGAGCGGGCCCCTGTACTCGCCCTGCCCTTCTGCGAAGATCTACGGTAGACTTCTATATAGACGCGAGCGAGGGTGCCTGCCCGGGCACGGAGGAGGGGACATGGCGCACGAGACCGCGGGCTCGAGCTACGAGCCCGATCCGCCACAACAGCTCAGCGGCGTGAGCGACCACGAGTTCATCGCCCGCATGCGAGCCGAGCTGTACAAAAGGCCGAGCATGCGACTGGTCGCCGACAGGGTCACCCACATCATGCTGGCCGGACGGATCGATCGAGACGACCCGATCCTCGAGCTCATCGAATCGGACGACATCCTCGACGAGAAGACGGTGCTGAGCGACGCCGTCGAACGCATCCTGTCGTTCCCGCACCTTTCCGCCAAAGAGGTCGCCGACAACTACGACAAGAACTGGGCCAACCCCAGCGATGCACTGCGCAAACTCAGCGCCAAAGGCGAGGTCATCGGACTCAAGCGGGCCGGGAAGTTCCGGTATCCGCAGTTCCAGTTCTCCCTGCCGGGCGAGGCGAATCAGGTAGTGCGGGAAGGAAACGTGGCTCTCGGCGCCCGGGACGACCCGTGGGGTGTCGCGTCGTGGTGGCTCTCGCCCAACCCGTCGACCGAAGACCGCAGGTCCCCGGTCCAACTGCTGGACGAGGGGTCCCTCGACTCCGTGCGCGCGCTGCTGCGAGCCGAGATCGCCGACGACATTGCCTAAGCGCCCACCATCGGCCTCGGTGACCGCGCACGTCGGGTCGCTCACCGCGGGAACCAAGCTCTGGCGCATCCACTCCGCCGACCCGAGCCGGGGCGCCCTGACCCTGAATCCGACCCCGGCGGGAGCGGGAGGCGGACGGTTCGACTCCTCCGACTGGACGTACCACTACAGCTATTTCGGGGAGGGCATCTCCACCTGCATAGCGGAGACCTACTGCCGGTCGCTGCCGTTGGATGATCACGTTCCGAGAATCCTGCGGAAGACCAAGCTGGCCGGTCGAGTCCTGTCCCAGGTCACCGTCATCGACGATGTCCCGGTCGCACTTGTGCACGGCTCGCATCTGGCGGCAATCGGTCAGGACACCTGGCTGACGAAATGCGACCCCGTCGACTACCGGACCACTCGGGACTGGGCAGCATCCATCCTGCACGGGACCGACGGGGTTCTCGGTATCAACTACCGCGCACGCAACGACGAGGACAGATTCTCCGTCGTCATGACCATCAAACCCGATGCCGGCGTGGGACTGCACGATCTGATGGCCGTGTCCCAGGGCCCGATCGTGCTACATGACCGAGCCGGGTTGGAGCTGGTCAGATCCCATCTCGCGGCATACAACGCGACAGTCATCTAAGCGTCTCCGTAGATCTCCTACTTTCTGCCACTGATGTGGCGGGCGTGGGAGAGTAACGCATGAAGAACCAACCGTCCGCACGGTATTGTCCTCTGCCGGGTCGCGCAACCCCGCGCAGACCCGGGCCTCCCACAGGTCCCCGGCTTGCAACACCCAATCGGGCCTGGGCGAGGTTGGCCTCGAGCCGCAGTTCATCGAGCACGCGCAACGGGTCGGCGAGGCTCTCCGTCGCGGCGACCCTCTTCGCTGGCTCGAACATGCAAGCGATTCTAGCAAGGGATATAGAGACGCACAAGGGGTTTCGAGGGCAAATACCCGGATTCGACTGGGCTGCTTGCATCGACACCGTTTATGCGGTCGGACTAGCACGCGCGGAGCGGATTTGATGTCGGAGGAGCGAGTCGGCGCAGGGCGGTCTTTGGCATCGAGCCCCATGCACCCGCCGGCGCGTGACATCGTCGCCACCCGACCGCGGGGAGTCCCTCGCTGAACGGAGTCGGATCGGGACAAAGGCGGACTGCCGGGGACTCGTGCGGGGCCGGTGTCAGCCGGGCGCGCGGACATGCCCGGCGGCCCCGGGGGTGAGTTCCTGATGAGCGGATAGCGACACCTCGGCGCCACCGACGGAGCGCACTGCAATGTCCACGCGAGAATCGGGGAACCAACCCCCACCCCGTCACGTCGAACCGGGTGTAGGCCAAACCGTCGAGAAGGAGCATCGATGCCGCTCAAGGCAAGTCCGGAGGAGATCGCGCGGTTCGCGGGGGAGATGGAGAAGCGCCACGGCGACCTCGTCAACATGATCAACCAGGTCAAGACGAACGAGGACAGCACCACGGCGACGTGGTCGGGCTACGCGCGTGCCTCGTTCGACCAGTTCATGGAGCGCTACTACGGGCTCGCACGCCAACTCAACGATCAGCTCGCCAACACGGCCGACAGCGTCTCCGCCGCGGGTCGTCGCTACGGCGCCGCCGACGTCGAGTACTCGTCCGCCGTCGCCGGCAAGGCGAGCAGCCTCGACATGAGCTGATCCGAAACCCCGTCCAACCCAGCACCAGGAGGATCCATGGTCGCCAACGACCCAAGCGTCATCGCAGCCAACTTCGCGTCCGTCGCGGCCGGTGCCGAGAGCATCGTCGCCAGCGCCAAGGGCATCACGACGATGCTCGAGGAGTTCCACACCCAGGTGAGGGCCTTCGTCGACGAGCATTGGGAGGGTGACGCCAACGAGGCGTTCGCCGCCCTGCAGGGCCAGTGGAACGCGCGCACGCAGGAACTCAACGGCACGCTCAACGCTGCCGGTGCCACCGTGCTCGATGGCAACCGCAACCTGCAGGCCACCGACGCGGCCAACGCGGCGATGTTCCAGTAAAGATGTTCCAGTAAGCCTAGGGCATCAGCGGACTCAGCACGACGCTGCTCTTCGTCTGCAGGATCATCGGATTCGCGCGCAGACTCTCCAGTGTCCGCTCGAGATGCACGGTGTCGGTGGTCCGGACCCGGAGCAGTGCGTTCGCCTCGCCCGTGATGGTGTACGCCTCGCGCACCTCCGGGACCCGGCGCACCACCCGGGCGATCTCGCTCGAAGCGGTGCGGCCACTGCAGTACAACTCGACGAACGCCGAGACGGCGTGGCCGAGGGCGGACGCGTCGACCGAGGCGTGGAAGCCCGTGATGACCCCGGCGTCCACAAGTCGGTCGACGCGGCGCTTGACCGCCGGAGCCGACAGGTTGACCTCCGCGCCGATCGCCGCGTAGCTTGCCCGTGCGTTTCGTTCGAGCAACGCAACGATTGTTCGGTCAACGGCATCTATGCGCAACGATTCGTCCATGCTATGGAATGTTATCGCGTTGATCGTTAATCATTCGCCTCCGATACTGGTTGTACCGGGAAACCCCCGGTGGACCGATCAGGAGGCCGAATGACGCTCACCGCCGGTTTCGGGCTGCGGCGCGCGACGGGCCACTGCCCGCCCAAGCGCTGCCCGACCAAGCGCTCCTACCTGCTGTGCCCGCCCACCTACTTCGACGTCGTCTATGCGATCAACGAGTGGATGCACCCAGAGGACCCCGTCGACACCGCCCGCGCCATGCGTCAGTGGGAACAACTGGTCAGCACCTATCGTGCACTCGGCCACGACGTAGCGATCATCGACCCGGTGCCGGGGCTGCCCGACATGGTGTTCGTGACCGACAGCGGCCTCGTCGTCGACGGTCGGGTGCTCGGGGCGCGATACAAGACCCGCCAACGGGCCGCCGAGGCGCATCACGTCATGCGGTGGTTCGACGCCAACGGATTCCTGGATGCCCGTCCGCCGCGGTTCGTCAACGAGGGCGAGGGCGATTTCCTCGTCGTCGGCGACGTCATCCTGGCCGGCACCGGCTTCCGCACCGACCCGCGTGCGCACGCCGAAGCGGCCGCGCACCTGCGGCGCGAGGTGATCACGCTCAATCTGGTCGATCCGACCTACTACCACCTGAACACCGCGTTGGGCGTGCTCGACGACCGGTCCATCGCCTACCTACCGCGCGCCTTCGCGCCCGACAGCCTCACCCTGCTGCAGGAGCGCTTCCCGGACGCGGTCGTCGCCGATGAGGCCGACACGGAGTGGCTCGGGCTGAACCTGGTCAGCGACGGGCGCAACGTCGTCCTCGCGGCGCAGGCGGCCGGGCTCGCCGAGCAGCTGCGCGAGCGGGGATTCGTGCCGGTGCCGGTGGACTTCTCGGAGTTCCGCAAGTCGGGTGGCGGGATCAAGTGCGCGACGCTCGAGTTGCGCGGCGTGGAACGCCTCGAACAGCAGAGCGTGGAACATCTGGAAGAGATCACGGGAGCGGAACGACGATGACCCTGATGGACAACGACGTCACCGCCGGGGACATGAGCGCTGCGCTATCCGCGGCGCAGGCGCACAGCGCGCACAACTACAACCCGCTGCCGGTCGTGCTCGAATCGGCCAGCGGTGTGTGGGCGCGCGGGATCGACGGCGTCGAATACCTCGACATGCTCGCCGGCTATTCTGCGCTCAACTTCGGCCACTGCCATCCGGACCTGGTGCGGGTCGCGCAGGAGCAGATCGCGCGACTCACGTTGACCAGCCGCGCGTTCCAGCACGACCAGTTCGCCTCCTTCTGCACCGATCTGGCCCGGTTGTGCGGCAAGGACGCGGTGCTGCCGATGAACACCGGGGCCGAGGCGGTCGAGACGGCGCTCAAGCTCGCCCGCAAGTGGGGTTACGAACGCAAGGGTGTGCGCCCCGGTGCGGCCGAGATCATCACGTGCGCGGGCAATTTCCACGGCCGCACCATTACGATCGTCGGTTTTTCCTCGGATCCCGACGCCAATACCAACTTCGGTCCCTATCCGGCCGGGTTCGTGTCGGTCGCCTACGGTGACGCCGCGGCGATCGAGGCGGTGATCACCGAGAACACGGTTGGCGTGCTCGTCGAGCCGATCCAGGGCGAGGCCGGCGTGCTCGTCCCGCCGCCGGGCTATCTGGCGCAGGTGCGTCGGATCTGCGATCGGCACGGGATCCTCATGATCGCCGACGAGGTGCAGAGCGGGCTCGCCCGCACCGGCGACACCTTCGCCTGCGACCACGAGAACGTCGTGCCCGACCTGTACATCCTGGGCAAGGCGCTCGGCGGCGGACTGGTGCCGGTGTCTGCCGTCGTCGCCGACTGGGACGTGATGGGCGTGCTCGCGCCCGGCCAGCACGGCAGCACGTTTGGCGGCAACCCGCTGGCGTGCGCAGTCGGCAGCGCCGTCGTGCGGTTGCTCGAGACCGGAGAATTCCAGGCGCGTAGCCGCGAACTCGGCGCGCACCTGCACGGGCTGCTCGCGCAACTGCCGTCGAGCCAGGTCGAGCAGGTGCGGGGACGTGGCCTGTGGGCAGGCGTGCAACTGGCCGCGGGCCAAGCGAGCGCGCGGGTGATCTGCGAGCGGTTGTTGGCGCGTCGGGTCCTCGCCAAGGACGCGCACGAGGGCACGATCCGGATCGCGCCGCCGCTGGTCATCACGGTGGCCGAGCTGGAGTGGGGCGTCGAGCAGTTGGCCGCGAGCCTGGACGGCTGAGCACACAAGTCCCCTGCGCAGGTGGCCTCGGTCTCTACCGGGTGTGGACCTGCGACTGCGATGGTCGTGGTGCGGCGCCGGCAACTCGGCGGCAGACACAGCACGACAGACGCAGCACGACAGACGCTTTACGACAGACGGAGTCGAAGGAGACGACCATGGACCGCGGGCTACCCGACGACCGGACTGTCACCACCGCGATCGATCTCGCGACCCGCGCACCGTCGGTGCACAACACCCAGCCGTGGAGCTGGCGCATCGGCGACCGGAGCGTCCATCTCTACGCGGACCCCGAGCGGCAGGTCTCCGCGACCGACCCCGACCAGCGTGACCTCGTGATGAGCTGCGGCGCGGCACTGCACCACTCGCGCGTCGCGTTCGCCGCGCTCGGCTGGAGCACGACGGTGGACCGGCTGCCCAACCCCGACGACCCGAACCACCTCGCGTCACTCCAACTCGCCGAGCACACGCCGGCGCCGCAGGACCTCGAACTGTCCGTCGCGATCTCGCGCCGGCGCACCGACCGTCGCCGCTACAGCACGTGGGAGGTACCCCCGGCCTACCTGCGCCAACTCGTCGACCGCGCCGCCGAGGCGGGCGTGGTCGTGCGGCAGGTCCCCGACGGAGGACCCCGCGCGAAGTTGATCGCGGCGATCGACGAGGCCGCGCGCCGACACGCCGCCGATCCCGAGTACCGGCATGAGATCGGCATGTGGAGCGGGCGGCACGGCTCCCTCGACGGGGTGCCCGCGCGCAGCGCGGTCGCCCCGGACGACGGCGACGAGATCCCGGCCCGCGCCTTTGCCGCGGGCGACCTCGCGCAGCCGCCCGGTGCCGGACCCGAGGACGCGGCGACGCTGCTCGCTCTGGGCACGTCCTCCGACGACCGCATGTCGTGGCTGCGTGCCGGTGAGGCGATGAGCGCGATGCTGTTGACCGCGACCTCGCTCGGACTGGCGACCTGCCCGATCACCGAGCCGCTGGAACTGCGTGACCTGCGCACCGTGGTGCGTCGGGACGTCCTCGGCGACAGCGGTTTCCCGCAGATTGTGCTCCGCGTGGGGCGGCCGGTGCCGCGTGCCGACGCGCTGCCGGCAACCCCGCGGCGACCGGTGGAGGAGGTCGTCGGTCGGCTCGACCCGTCCCCGTCGCGGTGACCTTGCCGCGGGTGCTGACGTTGACCTACGGCGTCGCTGCCGCGGCCGCGACCGTCACCCATCCTGGCGCAAACATCTTCACCGCCGCCGAGGTCGAGACGCTCGCGCCGCTGGTGCGGGTGGAGCACCTTTCGTAGGCGAAGCGTTGTCGACCGGCGGCACGCCGCGCAGGTTATGTACGCGTCGCGCGAGCTACAACCTGCGCGGTGCGTGAAAAGGCGCGCGGCGTGACATTCCACAAGCACTCACGGGTGGGGCCCGGGCGTCAGCCGATGGCCGCGTCCAGCAGCACCCGCTGCTCCGCCGCCGCGACCGCCGCGCGGACGTCGGCGATGACGTCGGGGTTCACCGAGATCGAGGTGATCCCCATCCGCACCAGGCGCTCGGCGAAGCCGGGCCTCGTGGACGGTGCCTGGCCGCACAGCGACGATGTGATCCCGTGCCGGCGCGCGGTCTTCACGATCAGCTCGATCGCCGCGAGCACCGCCTCGTCGGCCTCGTCGAACACCTCCGCACAGGTCTCGGAGTCACGGTCGACACCCAGGACGAGTTGGGTCAGGTCGTTGCTGCCGATCGAGACGCCGTCGATGCCGAGGCCGATGTACTGGGGCAGCCAGTACACCACCGACGGCACTTCCGCCATCACCCACCGGTGCAGGCCGCGGTGGCGTCCCAACGGGCTGGCGTCCACCAGTTTCAGGCACTGCTCGAGTTCCCACTTGGTCCGCACGAACGGGATCATCAGGTGCACGTTCGGGGACCGCTCACGCACCCGCGCGAGCGCCTCTAGTTCGAGTTCGAACAGCCCCGAGTCCCGGGTGTAGCGGTAGCAGCCGCGGAACCCGATCATCGGGTTGCTCTCCACCGGTTCGTAGTTCGCGCCACCGGTGAGGCCGCGGAACTCGTTGGTGCGCAGGTCGGTCGCGCGGTAGACCACCGGGCGGGGCGCGAACGCCGTCGCGATCGTGGTGAGCGAGGCCGCCATCGACGACACGAACTCCTCCTGCTCTCCCTTCGCGATCAGGTCACGCGGATGCCGGCCGCCGAGCGCCTCGGTGAGCATGAACTCCGCGCGCAGCAGACCGACGCCGTCGACGTCGGCGGCCGCGGCCTTCGCGGCGCCGGCGGGCATGGCCAGGTTGACATACACCTTGGTCGCGGTCGGGATGCGGGCCGGCGCGACAGCGGGCGCCGCAGCCGACGTCACTGCCGGTGCCGCGGTCCGGCCCAGCACGACCGTGCCCTTGCGGCCGTCGACGGTCACGACCTGGCCGGTGTGCAGGTCCTTGGTCGCCGAGCGCGCACCGACCACGCAAGGAACGCCGAGTTCGCGTGCGACGATCGCGGCGTGACAGGTCATCCCGCCACTGTCGGTGACCAACGCCGACGCGCGCCGGATGGTCGGAACCCAGTCGGGGTTGGTCATCGGCGCGACGAGCACCTCCCCGTCGACGAGCAGGTGTCCGTCAGCGGGGGAGGTCAGGATCCGCACCGCCCCCGATGCGGTGCCGGGCGCGGCGGCCAAACCGGTCGCCACCGGTGTGGCGTCGCTCGCCGCCGGTGCGGCCTGCTCCGCACTCCCGAGGGTGGTGATGGGACGCGCCTGCACCAGCCAGGTCTTCCCGTCCGCGATCGCCCACTCGATGTCCTGCGGGCAGCCGTAGTGCTCCTCGGCGGTGATCGCGAGCCGGGCGATGGTGCGCACCTCGTCGTCGTCGAGGACCCGGGTGCCGCCGTCGGTCACCGGAACCGTCAGGTCGCCGCCGTCGGCGCCGCGCACGATCTCGAACTCCTGCTTGCCGATGTGCGCGGCCGCGGTCTCCAAAGTGTCTTTCTCGACGACGTAGTTGTCCGGTTCCACGCTGCCGGACACGACCACCTCGCCCTGCCCGCGGGCGCCCTCGATCACCATGCGGTTGCGGTCGCCGGTGCTGGGGTCGACGGTGAAGCAGACACCGCTGCGCTGCGAGGCGAGCATCACCTGTACCACGACGGCCATCGCCGGTTCGGTCTCGATGCCGCGGCTGGAGCGGTAGTTCTCGCTGCGGGGGCTGTACAGCGACGCCCAGCAGCGGGTGACGGCATCGATCAGCGCGTCGTCGCCGGACACGTTCGTGAAGGTGGCGTTCATCCCCGCGAACGAGGTGGACGCGCCGTCCTCGCCGGTCGCCGACGACCGCACCGCCACCACCGCGTCCGGGCCGATCCCGCGGTAGGCCGTCAGGATCTCGGTGCGGACGTCTTCGGCGACACCGGCCTTGTGCACGAGACCCCGCATCCGCTCGCACCGATCGGCGAGGCCGATGTCGTTGCGGATGTCGTCGAGTGCCTCGCGGTGGATCTCGCGGATCTCCTGCGCCACCCCACCCGCCTCGATGGACTGCAGGTACCCCGACCGCACCACCACGAATCCCGGCGGAACCGGCAGGCCGGCGGCGGTCAGCTCGCCGAGATTGGCGCCCTTGCCGCCGGCCTCCTCCGAATCGGAGAGCCGCAGAATCTCGATGTCGCGCACGTGTGTCATGTGACCGACGTTGCTCCGCGGCGCGGCTTGCCGCTAGGGGCGATCGGACCGCTGGACAGGGGACCAACTGCCTCTGTCCGGGCCGTCATTTTGACCCGCGGACCGGCGGGCCGGTATCGTGGCCAGTCGGCGTGCGGTACGCCGGGCGTCTCCGTTTGCCCAGCGTAGAGCGAGTCCCGGGTCTGTGTTGGCCGCCGGGAACCCCTCGACCGCGCACCGGGCCGGCACCACCTACGAGCAGACAGGGAGCGACTGTGCCTACGTACAGCCCCAAGGCGGGTGACGTGACCCACAACTGGCACGTCATCGATGCCACGGACGTCGTACTCGGCCGTCTCGCCGTGCAGGCAGCGAATCTGCTGCGCGGCAAGCACAAGCCGACCTACGCACCGAACGTCGATGGCGGAGACTACGTCGTCATCATCAACGCCGAGAAGGTCGCGATCAGCGGCAACAAGCGGGACAACAAGTTCCTGCACCACCACTCCGGGTATCCGGGCGGGCTCAAGTCGCGCTCTGTCGGCCAGGTGCTTGCCACCCGCCCCGACCGTCTCGTGGAGAAGGCCATCACCGGGATGATCCCCAAGAACAAGCTCGGCCGCGCCATCAGCGGCAAGCTGAAGGTATACGCGGGTCCGACCCATCCCCACACCGCCCAGCAGCCGGTGCCGTTCGAGATCAAGCAGGTGGCCCAGTGACCGCTCCCGAAGAGACCGCTCCCGACGAAAACACAGAATCCTCCGAGGAAGCCGGGTACGACGACACCGCCGTCGAGCTGGTCGAGGTCGTCGAGGGAGAGTTCGCGACCCCCGAGCCCGAGGTGGCGCCGCAGGCCCCGATCGTCATCGATCGCCCGGTGCAGACCGTCGGTCGTCGTAAGGAGGCCGTGGTACGGATACGCCTGCTCCCCGGC
The DNA here is from genome assembly GCA_036524855.1 of Aldersonia sp. GTDB lineage: Bacteria > Actinomycetota > Actinomycetes > Mycobacteriales > Mycobacteriaceae > Aldersonia. The sequence continues at coordinate 141,147 of DATDBL010000130.1, forward strand.
AGCGGTCAGTTCACGCTCAACGGTCGCACCCTCGAGGACTACTTCCCGAACAAGGTGCACCAGCAGCTGGTCAAGGCGCCGCTGGTGACCGTCGAGCGCACCGAGTCGTTCGACGTGCACGCCCGCCTGCACGGTGGCGGACCGTCCGGTCAGGCCGGCGCACTGCGGCTCGCGATCGCCCGTGCCCTGATCGAGGTGACCGCCGAGGACCGTCCCGCGCTCAAGCGTGCCGGCTTCCTCACGCGTGACCCGCGGGCCACCGAGCGCAAGAAGTACGGTCTGAAGAAGGCGCGCAAGGCGCCGCAGTACTCGAAGCGCTGACGCTCCACGCGCAAGACGTTCCGGTTTTCACGAGCAGGCGTCCTAATTCTCGACGGGACGCCTGCTCGCCTGCTTTCATAGTGTTTGCGGAAGATTTGCTAACGATCCTTTGGAGGTCGACGAATGGGTCGGTTGTTCGGTACGGACGGTGTACGTGGGCTGGCGAACGAGTCGCTGAGTCCCGAGCTGGCGATGCAGCTCGGCAGCGCGGCCGCGCGCGTTCTGGCTCGCGACGGGGTCGAGCATTCGATCGCCGTCGTCGGACGTGACCCCCGCGCGAGCGGCGAGATGCTCGAGGCGGCCGTGGTCGCCGGGTTGACCTCCGCGGGCGTCGACGTGATCACCGTCGGCGTGCTGCCGACCCCCGCCGTTGCGCACCTCACCGCCGCGCGCGACGCGTGTCTGGGCGTGATGATCTCCGCGTCGCACAACCCTATGCCCGACAACGGCATCAAGATCTTCGCGGCGGGTGGGCACAAGCTGCCCGACGAGGTGGAGGACCGGATCGAGGCGGCGATCGCGGCACCGGTGCCGACACGGCCCACCGGCGCCGACGTCGGGCGGGTCTCCCACGACGGCACCGCCGCGGACACTTATCTTGCGCACCTGGCCGAGGCCGTTCCGCAACCCCTCGTTGGGCTGACCGTCGTGGTCGACTGCGCGCACGGCGCGGCGTCGGCGGTCGGGCCGGCCGCCTACCGCAGCGCCGGCGCCGAGGTGATCGCGATCCACGCCGAGCCGGACGGCCTCAACATCAACGACGGCTGCGGGTCGACGCACCTCGACGACCTACAGAAGGCGGTCGTGCGCTACGGCGCCGACCTCGGCATAGCGCACGACGGTGACGCCGACCGCTGCCTCGCGGTCGACGCGACCGGCACGGTCGTGGACGGCGACGCGATCATGGCGATCCTCGCGCTCGCGATGGCCGAATCGGGCGAACTGGTCGAGAACACGCTGGTTGCGACGGTGATGAGCAATCTGGGCCTGCTCCTGGCGATGCGCGACGCGGGTATCGCGGTGCGCACCACCGCGGTGGGCGACCGCTACGTCCTCGACGAACTGCGCACGGGCGGGTTCAGCCTCGGCGGTGAGCAGTCGGGACACGTCGTGTTCCCGACCATCTCGACCACCGGCGACGGGGTGCTGACCGCGCTGCGGCTGCTCGCACGCATGGCGGAGACGGGTAAGCCGCTGGCCGAGTTGGCGGCGGTCGTGGAGACCCTGCCGCAGGTGCTGGTGAACGTGCCGGTCGCCGACAAGGCCGCGGTCGCCGCGGCGCCGGCGGTGGCTCAGGCGGTCGCGGCGGCGGAGGGTGAGCTCGGCGACCGGGGGCGCGTGCTGCTGCGCCCGAGCGGCACCGAACAACTCGTGCGCGTCATGGTCGAGGCCGCCGAGCCGCAGCGAGCGCGCCGCATCGCCGACGAACTGGCCGCGCTCGTGGCGGGCGTGTAGGCGAGTAGCGCGGTCGCCTCAGCCGCGCACCAGCGTGGATGTCAGCTCGGCGACGATCTCGAACGAATGCAGCCGGTCGGCGAGGTCGTGGGTGACGGTCGAGACCATGAACTCGTCGGCGGCGGTCAGTTCGAGCAGGTCGTCGAGGCCGGCGCGGACGGTGTCGGGCGAGCCGACGATGGCCGCCGACTGCGAACCGCCGAGCAGTGCCTCCTGCTCGGGCGAGAGCGGGTTGGCGGCGGCCTCCTCCGGGGTGGGGTAGGTCGACGGGTTTCCGGCCCGCAGTCGCGCCATCGCGAGCTTCTGTGGCGCCCCGAGGTACTTTGCACGCTCGTCGGTCTCCGCGGCGAGTACCGCCACTGTGACCATCGCGTACGGGCGGTCGAGCGTCTCGGACGGTTTGAACGTGGCGCGGTAGGCCTGCAGCGCGGGCATGGTCGCGGCGGGGGAGAAGTGGCGCGCGAACGCGAACGGCAGTCCGAGCAGTCCCGCGACCTGGGCGCTGTAAGTGCTCGACCCGAGCATCCACATGGTGAACCCGGCGC
>DATDBL010000131.1:0-7650 GCA_036524855.1 Aldersonia sp.
AGCGCTGCGGTGGCACGAGTACGGCTGCCTCACCAACACCGAGGTCCCCGGGCACCTGCTGCGCCGCGAATTCCGGTTGCCGCGCACGACGATCCGGCTGATCGAGGACGCGTTGCGACGCGGCCGGGTCACCTCCCGAGGGGCTGACAGAGCCTTGCGAGTTGCCTGGACCGTCTGCGATTTGCGCGGCGGCGACCTGCCCGATGCCGACGACGTCACAACCGCACTGGTTTTCAAGGAGCGTGCCCTGCGATGAGCGACGAACGAGTTCGCGCCTGGGCGTACCTGTCCACCGTCGTCGCGGGCCCGCCACATCCGGCGCTGACGGCGCTGATCGACGCGGTCGGCGTCGTCGAGGCGGCGCGCGCGGTGCGGGAACGTGCCGATCTGCCCGCGGTGTTGCGCGGGGTCACCTCCGCGCGCCGTCACCTCGAGACCGCCGACCAGGATCTCGCCACCGTCGCAGCCCTGGGTGGTCGTCTCGTCACGCCCGACGACAAGCAGTGGCCGGCGTGGCGTCTGCTGGCGTTCTCGGTCGCCGCCAACGCCGAGGACGCCCCTCCCAACTGCGCCGCGCCGCTGGCGTTGTGGGTGCGCGGCGGCGCCGATCTCACCGACGTCACAGAGCGCGTGGTCGCGCTCGTCGGCACCCGCGTGCCGAGCAGTTACGGCAACGAGGTCGCCACCGAGATGGCGGCGGATCTCGCGCGCGAGGGCACGACGGTCGTCTCCGGTGCGGCGTTCGGCATCGACGCCGCCGCGCACCGTGGTGCACTCGCCGGCGGTGGCCGCACGGTGGCGGTGCTCGCGTGCGGAGTGGACGTCGCCTATCCGTCCGCGCACGAACGGCTGCTGCGCGAGATCGCCCGCGAGGGCCTGGTGATCAGCGAGTATCCGCCCGGGCACGTCCCGCGGCGCTACCAGTTCCTGCACCGCAACAGGGTGATCGCGGGGCTGTCGGACGCGGTCGTCGTGGTCGAGGCCGGCAGGCGCAGCGGCGCCCGCAACACTGTGCGGTGGGCGCGGGCGCTCGCGCGGCCCACGCTCGCGGTGCCCGGCCCGGTGACGTCGGCGACGTCGGTGGGCTGTCACCAGATGATCCGCACCGGCGAGGCGCGTCTGGTGTCGAGCACCGCGGAGGTGCTCGAGGAGACGCGGACGCTACTCCTGCCGTTCGACGCCACCCGGGATGCCCGCCGCACCGACGAGCTCAGCGGCGACCGGCAACTCGTCTACGAGGCCCTGCCCGCCGTCGACGGCGGCACACCACGGCAACTGTCGGAGGAGTCCGGGGTCCCGATCGGGCGCGTGCGCGCGGTGCTGCCGGCGTTGGAGCTCGACGGGTTCGTGGAGACGGACGGGGTGGCGTGGTTTCGGGCGCGGGGGGGTGATGCGTAATGAAGTGCATTACGATAGGTCAAGCTTTCGACAGCGAGGGAGCAGCCGATGAGCAAGATCGAAGCCCTGCTCGACGCCGAAGCCAAAGCGGCCGAGGGCGCCGAGTCCACAAGCGATCCCGACGCGCCGCTGCCTTCCCACGTGAGTGTCACCCGCGGGCACCCGCGGTCGAGGAATCTCCAGGTCCGGTTTCGCGACTACGAGTACGAACAGCTTGCGGCGCATGCAGACCAGCGGGGACTGCCCGTGTCGACGGTGGTGCGGATGCTGGTGCTGAGGGCGATCGCGCCGGCCGACGACCTCGCGTCGACGCTGGATCGGCTCGAGAGCGACCTCGCTGCGGTGCGGCGCAAGGTCCTCGGCACCTGACGCTCATTCCGGCCTTCGCGCCACCGAATCATGCAAGCTTTCCACCTCGGCCACAAGGAAATTCGGCAACGCTGGCAGCGCGGTCGGAGCCGTATTCGTCCGGATTCCCGTCGCTGCCCCGGACAGCGCAGCGCGCAGATCCGCGAGGCCATGTTCACCGAACAGCGACCGCGCCGCCTCCCGTGCGGCGTCGGTGTCGCCCAACCTCTCGATGCCCCAGCACACCGCCAGCGTCCGGTATGCGACCCGTTCGGTCGCAACGACGCTGGGCCACAACCATTCCGCGGTGTCCCGGCTGCGGATCGACGAGCCGACGTCGGCAGCATACGAACGCTCCAACGCAATCACCTGCTGCTGCAGGTCACGGCGGGCGGTCCGCGCCGCGACCGATGTCGCGGACCCGTCCGCGAGCGCCACAAGGGTACGGTCGACATCGTCGAGCACGGCGGCCACCGCCTCCGGAACGCGGCGAACGGCGGTGCGCCGCATCGTCGCCGCGTACACCGCCAACCCGACGCCGATGCCGATCACCGTGTCCACCGCGCGGGTGGTCAGGAGGTGTCCCACGTCGTCGACGGCCCGACCACCCGACGAGATCACCAGCGCGATCGGCGTGATGAACACGACGGCAAGGGCGTAGTTGCGCGCCACCAGCATCTCGATCGTGAACTGCAGCGCCATCACGACGAACACAAGCCACAGCCCTTGCGGATTTGCTGCTAGCAGCGCACCGGCGACCACGAGTCCGACAACGGTGCCGAGCAGTCGTTCGATGCCGCGTTGAACGGTGCGCGGGAAGTCGAATCCCTGGTACAGCACGAGCACCGCGCTGGCCATGGCCCAGTAGGCGTGGTCGACGCCCGACACCGCGCCGATGGCGCCGGCGATCAACGTCGCCAGCGAGACCCGGACGGTGACGGTGAAGTACGGCGATCCCGGCCGCGCCGCCTGCGCCACCAGCGTGCGCGGACCGGGCCGGCCCATCGGCACCGTCACCGGATCCGCCGACCCACCGGCCGCCTGCCCGAGATCACGCGCCCGCTGCGCGCTTCCGGGCTCCGGCGGCTCACCCCGCGCCGCCCTCGTCATGGCTCGCGCGAACAACTCGTGCAGTTCGCGGGCCTGCAACCGCAGCCCGGCCAGCGCCCCGCCGGCGCGCGGTTCGACGGGTTGATACGACACCAGCGTCGCCCACGATTGTTCCAGCGCCAGAGCCGCCGAGTGTCGCGCCGCGTCCTGACGCGGGGTGCCGATCGCGTCGAGGAACGCCGCGACCGAATCGCCCGCGGCGCGTAGGACGACGCGCTCGGGACCCCGCGGCCGCACCAGCGCCCCCGACATGTGGACGCACCACGCCACCGCGCCGCCGCCGAGCACCAGCAGCGCGCTGTGCCCGGCCGAGAGGTGCTCGGCGCCGAGACCGACGCCCGCGCCGGCGGCCAGGGTGAACATGTATGCGCCGGGCGGACCAATCGCCAGCGCCTGGCACACCAGCGTTGCGGCCGCCGCGATCACGGTCACCACCAGCACACTCGCCCACGCCCACGTCCCGACCAGCACCCCGACGCCGACCGTAAGCGCAAACGCGAGCGCGACGCCCGCGAGGTAGGCCGCCCGGTTGAGGTAGGGCCGGCCGCCGCCGTAGAGCGCGGTGAAGCCGCCGATGGTGGCCATCAGCCCGGCGGACAGGTCGCCGAGGGCCCATCCGATCAGCGCCGGGATGCCCATGCTCACCGCGGCGCGCAATGCGTAGGGCCAGTGCCGCCCCACGTCGCGCATCGCGAACACGGCCCGGATCGGGTTGCCGCCCGGACCCGGCGGTGGTGCCGGCACGGGTGCGGAGGTCACGGCTCATGATCGCACCGGCTCGGCTCGCGTTCTCTGTCGGCCGTGGTGGGTACCCTGACCGCGACCGGGCAGGTGTCACGAGAACGGGAGGCATCATGACCATCCGCTATCCGAACGACCCCAACCGGTACGGCTACGGCGACGACCCCCGACTCGTGCGGACCTACCACGGCGACAAGTGATGGTCGACCTGCCTGAGCACCTCGACGCCCACGTCGACGCCTTCGCCGAGCACCTGCGCCTCGAGCGGGGCCGCTCCGCGCACACCGTGCGCGCGTACGTCACGGACGCGCAGTCGCTGTTGGGCCACCTGGTGGAGACGACGGGCGGTGACCTCGGCGACCTCGATCTGAGACTGCTGCGCTCCTGGCTCGCAAGGCAGAAGACCGCCGGCGCAGCTCGTACGACCATGTCGCGCCGTACCTCCTCGGCGCGTACGTTCACCGCGTGGCTGGCCCGCACGGGTCGACTCCCGCACGACCCCGGCACCCGACTCGCCGCCGCGAAGGCGCATCGAACGCTCCCGGCGGTGCTGCGCACCGGGCAGGCCGAGGAGGCGATGCGCGCCGCGGAATCGGGCGCGGCACAACACGACCCGATGGCGCTGCGGGACCGGCTGGTCGTCGAGCTGCTGTACTCCACCGGTATCCGGGTGGGGGAGCTGTGCGGGCTCGACATCGACGACGTCGACCGCGACCGGATGCTCGTGCGGGTGATCGGCAAGGGCGACAAGGAACGGTCGGTGCCGTTCGGCGTGCCGGCCGCCGACGCCATCACGGCGTGGCTCGCAGAGGGTCGTCCGTACTTCGCGAACGACGAGTCCGGGGCCGCGCTGCTGCTCGGCAAGAAGGGACGACGGCTCGATCAGCGCCAGGCCCGCTCAGTGGTGCACGACGTCGTCGCGGCGGTGCCCGGCGCGCCCGACCTCGCACCGCACGGGCTGCGGCACTCCGCGGCGACGCACCTGCTCGAGGGCGGCGCCGATCTGCGCGTCGTGCAGGAGTTGCTCGGGCATGCCAGCCTCGCGACCACTCAGCTCTACACGCACGTCTCGATCGCGAGGCTGCGCTCGGTGCACGAGCAGGCCCACCCGCGCGCCTGACCGGCTTCAGCAGGATCGGGCCAGCCGCGCCAACTCGACCTCACGCGACCGGCTTCAGCCGGATCGGCACCGCGCGCACCAACCCGAGTGGGTCGAGGTACTCGCGGTCGCGCCGCACACCCCAGTGCAGGCATGCCGCGGCCGTGCAGCCCGGGTGACCTGGCGCGAGGGTGCCGAGCACCGACCCCTTCGCGACCCGACGACCGGCGACGACGCTCGCCTCGACCGGTTCGTACGTGGTGCGCAGGCCTCCGTCGTGCTCCACCGACACCACCGGCTTGCCCGCCACCGTGCCGGCGAACACGACCACCCCGTCGCCGGCCGCGAGCACCGGCTGCCCCGGTGTTCCCGCGAGGTCGACGCCACGGTGTCCGGGCAGCCAGTCGTGCTCGGGATTGTCGAACGCGCGCACGACGGTCGGTCGCGGCCGCAGCGGCCAGTCGAACTCGCCGGCCGGGGCGGCGTGCCCCGGTGCCGCAAACACCAGCAGACCCAGCAGCATCAGCGCGAGTACCCGCATACTCCTCGGACGCACGCGCGGCCGGATCGGTCCCGCCGCGGGCCGATTCGGCGAGGGCGGGTCAGCGGCCCTCGGTCCTGGTCGCGATCATGTCGGCGGCACGCTCGTCCGCGTCGCGGTAAGCGCGCCCGGCCTTCTCGAACAGGTCGCGCAGCTGGGTGACGGTATCGATGTGCTGCAGTACGACGTCCTGGAAACCGCCGGGCCCGATGGCCTTGGCCTCGAACTTTGCGCCGAGTTGTTGCGCGGAGGCCAGGATGCCGTAGGCGTCTCGGGACGACATGTAGCGAGACCCGTGCATTAACAGTCTCAGCTCCTCGATCAGCGTGGTGCAGGCGTTCACGCAGGCGGATGCGACGTCGTCCGCCAAGCGCAAATCGCCGGAATCCGCAAGTGCTGACAGTGATCGGAGGGTGGATTCGTCGAAGACGGGTGTGGTCATTAACACATTCCTTACGGTTGAGGAAGGTAGGGATCCAGCGCGTTGGCGCTGCGTGTGGCCACGATGCAGGGATCTTCGACCGGGTCCAGCCCCCCCTTCGTGTCGACCCTGACCATGATTGTGCCGTCCGTGCTCTCGAAAGCGACATCGCAGAATTCCCGATCCGTGTCGCTGACTTCGTGATAGGTGAAGGCATCCCGGTTGCCGATGATTGCTGGTGCGAAGTCGGTGTTGTTCGGGTTGGCCCGCACGTCGTCGACGCTGTGCGTCACCGCGGCGACGCCGAGGAAGTACCAGTCCGCGGTCCAGCTGCAGAGATTCCACCCCTGCATGCGAACGTCGAAGAAGTCGTGATCCTTCGTCGCCGGATCCACCCCCGCCGCCACCAACGCGTCATCCGGCAACAGGCACGGATCGAACGTCGGCTGACCCGACTGTGTCGCGGCGGTCGGGTTCCCCTGCACAACCTCGGAGCCGCACCCGACCACCGCAAACACGATGCACGCCGCCCCGCCGATACCGGCCGTCCGCCGGGCGCCCCGGACCAGACTGTTCATGCGCACACCCTCTCGGACGCACGCTCTCGGCAGCTGGTTCCACTCATTGCGCGCACGGTGTGCATACGCGGCGGCCGAGGCAGCATGCGCTCACCACGTGCGGCGGCGCGCGAGCAGTCCTTGTCTAAGGGCCTGCGAGGAAATAAACGAGGCGTGTCGTTCGTTAGCGCTGCTCACGGATCACGGCTTCCGGTCAGGGTGTAGTTCCATTCGCCGTGCCAGGTGTGACGGCTGATGCTCCGCGCCTCCAGATCACGAAATTCCTTGTTGCTGATCTTGATTCCCTTCGGGTACGCGCCGGGGTCGAGTTCGGCGTGCACGGTGAGGCCGGTGCGGGTGGTGGTCGCAGCAATCAGGTTGACCGCCACCTCGTGGCTGGCAAGGGTTTCGCCGCGCCAGTTGGAGGAGATGTGGGAGAACAACCGGTGCTCGATCTTGTTCCACTTGGAGGTTCCCGGCGGGAAGTGGCACACGGTGATCGCCATCCCGATCTCTGCGGCGAGCGCCGCGAGCTCGGTCTTCCACAGCCGCAGCCGGTAGCCGTTGGAGCCGCCGGCGTCGGCGGTGATCAGCAGTCGCTCGGCGTCCGGGTAGCGGGCCGAGCCGACTCCCTGCCACCAGCGGCGGATGGTGGCCACCGCGAACGCGGCGGTGTCGTGGTCGGCGCCGACCAACACCCAACCGGCGTCGGCGGCGATGTCGTAGACCCCGTACGGGATCGCCTTGCCCAGTTCCTTGTCCGGGAAGTCGTGCGTGTTGACCGGTTCCGGGTGCCCGGCAGGTCGCCACTGCCGCCCCGAGTTCTTGTACCGCCCGACCAACTCCTTCTTCTTGGCATCCACGCTGATCACCGGCTGGCCGGTGGAATGATGCTCGCGCACTTGGTCGTTGAGGTAGCGGAACTGCGCGTCGCGGTCCGGGTGCGCGGCGCCCTCGACCTGCTTGGCCGCCGCCTGCAGACTGTAGCCGGCCTCGTGCAGCAACCGCCGCACCAGCCACTCGCTGCACCGACGTCCCTGCCCCGCCAGTGCCGCCGACAGCTGCCGGGTCGACTTGATCGTCCACCGCAACGGCGACTCCGGATCGCCGCGGGTGTCCGGGTCGACCAGCCGCTCCAACGCCGTCGCAAGCTCGGGATCCACCGCCTCGGCCCGCTTGCGGCCCGCGCCCGGCCGCCGTACACGACCGGTATCGGTTGTCCCCTTGTCGAGTTCGTCGACACCCCGGGTCACCGTCGAACGCGCCGCCCCGGTCGCGTGCGCCACCATCGTGACCCCGCCCCGGCCGGCCTCTCGCGCCTCCACCGCCAACCACAACCTGCGCTGCCGCTCGTCGAGCACCGGCGCGAGCAGCGCAAACTTGCGCGACACCTCGTTCTCGCGATCGGCGGCCCTCACCACATCACATACAGTAA
>DATDBL010000132.1:0-16986 GCA_036524855.1 Aldersonia sp.
GGCCCACCAACCGCTACGACGGTTCATACACCGTGACCGATCCGCTCACGGTCTCACCCCGACCGACCGGAGCCCCCACGCCCGCGGTAACCAAAGACATGCCTCGTCGGGCTGGGGCGAAGCCCCGTTAGTACTGGCTGCTCGGGAAGGTCGACGGCGCGGATGTGGTGTGACGGGTGGCCGTGGGATTGGGCGTTTGTGCAGGTAGGCGGGCAAACCTGTCGGTGGTCGCTGATACAAACAGGGCATGAGCGAGCACACCGAATCCCCGCCGATCTCCTGGGAGGCGATGGTCGCGTGGCTGGTCGACAGCCTGCGCGACAAGCCGACCGCGTTCGTCCTCGACATGGGCCCGAACTCGTACGTCGACGAGGGCGACGACGAGGAGGAGGAGGAGGAGGTCGTGTGCGCGCAGGTGCAGGTCCTCGCCGACGGCGTGCTGATGCTGCGCCGGTCGCGGTCGGTGCTGGGGCACCTGTTAATCGGCGACTATTCCGTAGACAATCTCGAACTCGACCGGTGGCACTTCGACGACCGGTTCGACGACTGCACCGACGGCTACCTGTTCAGCCGCGAGACGGGGTTGGTGGCGGACGCGTGCGTGACGTGGTTCCGCGACAACTGGGGTGCGGGGTCGACGGGGGATCTGGGGTGTGAGTATCGGTTTCCCGATGTGTTGGGGCGGGTGGAGTAGGGGTCTGGACTAGGCGAACCGGTGCCATTGTCGATTCGACTCGGCGTCTTCGGGTTTCGGCTACAGATTGCCCATTGTCCGTTTGCCGATCGCGGCGCTGAGCGCGTCGAGTTCGGCGAGAACGTCGGTGGCGGCCCAGACTCGGTTGCGTTTGCTCTCGGAGAGGATTTCGAGAATGCCCGCCTCGGTCAGTCTGCCGAGGGCACGGTAGACGTTGACGTCGGTGGTTCCGGTGATCTGTTCAGCGGTGTCTGCGTTGAAGATCGGGGTGTCGAGCAGGTGGGCGAGCAGCGTCTCGTCGGCGGAGTTCGCTCGCGGCTTGGCGATCCGCCGCCAGCGGTCGGGCAGCTCCGCGAGAGCGCGGGCGGAGTCCTGTGCGGCCTCGCTCGCGTGAATTGCTGCGGTGGCGACGTATTCGACGAAGTCGTCGGCTCGGCCGTCGCGGTAGCCCGTCAACTGGGCGAAGTACCGGCTCGTGTCGGCCAGCATCACGGACGCGAGTGGGACGGTGATGCGTCGGGTGAGTCCGCGGCGGCGCAGGATCGCGCTGATGAGCGCGCGGCCGATGCGGCCGTTGCCGTCGGTGAACGGGTGGATCGATTCGAACTGGGCATGCGCGATCGCCGCCTGCGCGAGGATCGGCAGGTCCGTGCGGTTCGCGAAGGCCAGCAGGTCGTCCATCAGATCGTGGACGAGGTCGGGTGGCGGCGGCACGTAGAGCGCGTCGATGGGGGTGTAGTCGCTGCCGCCGATCCAGTTCTGCACGTCCCGTACCGCACCACCGTCCCGCGCGGTGTAGTAGTCGGGCGCCATCAGCAGGCGGTGCGCGTCGAGCAGCGTGTCGAGGGTGATCGGCCCAGTGCCCGCGGCGTCGACCATCGCGACGAGCGCCTTCACCGCGGCGAGCTGGGACTTGGCCTCGTCGCTGGCCTTTCCTCCTGCGAGCGCGCGTCCGAAGGCGCGCCAGCCGGCGTCGATGTGTTCGATCTTGGACGATGCGACGGACTCGCTGCGCAGCAGGAAGTCCGCGAGTGGGGCGAGGTGGTCACCGAATCCGGCTTCGAGCCGGGCGACGGCGATGACCGCCGCCTCGTGGGTACGGGCGACGGTGCCGGCGGTCTTGTAGGCGAACTCGCCGATACTTGGCGGGATCGACACCTCGATACGGTCGAGGGTGCGGTCGGCTCGCGACCCCTGCCGGTGCCGGGGGTTCCACGTGCGGCTCTCGCGCCGGTGCGCGGGCCAGTCCATGGGCGCGCCTTTCGATGGAAGCGAAGTCAACGGTTCCGTTAGCGTCGTTTTCGTAGTGTAAACGTAGTTACGGGCGTAGTTCGCGTCGCTGCGGCGAAACCTTCGACGCTGACCGTGCGAGGACATCGCCGAGGTTCGGACGCCGCGGAGGGTGCCGCCGTTGCCCGACCACGTAGCTATGGGACCGGTCCGGCTGTGTACTCGACGGATTCGAGCGAGCTGCACCGAGCGGGCGGCAAACAGGTGCACGTTGACCTCGCGCGGGGGGGACCGGAGCTGCGAGGACGAGGGCGGCGAGACACTCGGATGGGGTTTGTGCCACCGTCCGTTCACGGAGCCGGTGCCAGGTCTCGTCAAACCGGTCGGTCATCGCGTGCGCGTCGGTCTTCATGGTCGACCAGGACGGGGCCGCCGCCCACCCACCTTGCGCCGCATTCCGGGCAGTTCACATACCAGTCCTCGTAGCCGTGGACGAACTCGAACTCTCCCTTCTTTCCGACTGCTGAGCATTTCGCCATCTCTCGTGTCGCCTTCTGATGTAGTGGTACGTCCCGTGCACGCACGGTAGAGCAGGACTACGACAAGAGCCATGTCAGTCGGGGAGGACGCGCCAGCCGGCCGAGTAGTTCGCCAGCACCTGGACCCGCTTGCCGTTGCGGTTCTCGAAGGGCTTGTCGGCGTCGGTGGGCCATTCGGCGAGCAGCTACACCTCGGGCAGGGCGCCGTCCTCGTCGCGGGGGATGTCGTGGTTGGCGGGGCGCACCCGCAGCGCGAGGAAGCGCGAGGACATGGCCGCGGTCGGGTTGTCCGCGTCGACCCTGGTGCCCTCGCACCAGGTGACGCTGCGGGCGCCGGCGGGCCCGGCGGCCACGGCGAGGGCTTGCAGGTTCGACGGTTTGTCCCGGTAGCGGGGCGTGGGTGGGCGGCGCGGCGGCCGGACCGGGTGCGGTTGCCGGGACCGCGTCGCCGGGGTGGGCGCTGGTCGCGACCACATACGGGATGTCGCGCTCGGTCAGGCCTTGGCGGAACGCGGTGGTGTCGCCGTCACCGGCGTCGGCCACCACCGGTGGGGTGTGCGACCCCACTCGATCTGCTCGTCGATCATCGCCAGCGCCAGCTTCCATTTCGGCCGGTGACGCTCGTCGTTGGGGGACCGCGGCTCAGTTGCGGCGGGTGCGGATCGCCGCGGCGGTGTCGGGGTCGTCGGCGCAGCGGTCGTGCCAGGTTTCCGGCAGGTACACCCGCCAGTCCAGCGCCGCGGACGTGGGGTCGGTGGCGGCGTGCACGCTGACCGCGATCTGGGCAGTCGGCGACCTTGCCCCAGGGTGCCCGAGTGCTGCCGCGCCACGCCCGGCGAGGCGGGCCCGTCCTTGGCGAAGCCGGTGTCGTCGATCACCCAGGCGTGCGGCGCGATCACATCACACGCCTTGCGGGACAGAGCCTTGCGCACCGGACCACGTCCCACGGCGAGTTGGTCACGAACTGCTGCAGTGCGCCATGGGCTGCATGGACTTACGGCGCCCGTCCAGCATCAGCCCGGGGGCGTGCAGGCCCGCTTTGGCCCGCTGATCCGTCCGCTTCAGCGACGAGAAGACCTCGCCCACAAACGTATCCAGTTGCTCATTGACACGGTTCAAGTCGGCTGCGTCCACGCGGGCATGGTTTCGAGAATCGCCACGGAACTCGAGCTGACACTGGGCGCCGCCGCCGATTTCTCCGCATCGAACGTGCCCGGCATCCCGCACCCGGTATACCTGGCCGGTGCGCAGGTGGACCGCAGTTATGCGTTCGGCCCGCTGCCCGGCGTCGCGCTGATGGCCTCAATGGTCTCGCACATCGGGACGTCCTGCCTGGGCCTCACATGGACGGCACGGCGGTCGCCGACCCCGACCTGCTGGTGCGGTGCATCCAGGAGCGGTTGGACGAGGTGCTGGCGTAAGGCGCGCACGGGGGCCGCCCGCTCATGTCGCGAGGCCGGTGAGGATCGCGGCGACGGACTCCTCGGTTCCGTACGCGAAACCCGTTCCGGCCCACAGGTGGAGGTGCTCGACGTTGCCGGCCCGTGCGGCTGCCTTGCGGATCGGGCTGGTGAGGTGGTGCAACGCCGGGTAGCCGAGTGGCGCCCGCGCCGAGTACGCGTCGGTGAACGAGTTGCGCAGGGCACGCGCCGGTCGACCGGTGAACGCCCGGGGTGACCACCGTGGTCCGCGCCGGACCCGCCAGCGCCGCCTTGTGCGGTGCCGAAGCGCCGCTCTCGGGGCTACGGAGCAGGGCGGTACCCACCTGGACCGCACCCGCACCGGCATGGCGTGCCGACTCCGCGTCGCGTCGCGTCGCCACGCCGCCGGCGGCGAGGACGGGAACGCTGGTATCGGCGCGGATCTGCCGTACGAGGTCGGGAAACGCCACGTCCGCCGGGGGATCGTGCGGCGTCCACGTGCCGGAGTGCCCGCCGGCGGTGGTCGCCTGGACGACCAGCAGGTCGACACCGCGTTCGGCGGCGGCGCGCGCCTCGGCGGCCGTCGTCACGGTCTGCACCACGACGGTCCCGGCGCGCCGGGGTGCCGCGATGACCGAGGTGTTCGGCAGTCCGAACGTGAATCCGACGACGGGGACCGGATCGGCGAGCAGCAGGTCGATCTTGTCCGACCAGTCGTCGTCGTCCTCGGTGGGTTCGATCCCGGTCGACTACCTCGACTACCTCGACTACCTCGACTACCTCGACTACCTCGACTACCTCGACTACCTCGACTACCTCGACAAGAGCATATCCATTCCCATGATCGCCGGCCCGCAGGCCCAAGGAGATCTGATCGTCATCCCGCTGACGGTGCTCAGCGATGAAGTCACGACGACGGAATGGTCGCGATCGGTCGACGTCGGCCGCAACGGCCTGGAACTGCTCCGCAGCGCCGCCGGGGAAACCCACACACCTTGGTCGCCGACGACGGAATTTGCAGCTGGACAGCGCGCGTCGACGATCCGCGCGGCCTCGCACTGGGCATCCTGGACACCCGCGTCACCGCGTATCTAATCCACCCCGAACACGGCGCCACGGGCATTGCGCCGGGCCGGTACGTCATCCGCAGGCAGCGCGAACTCGATACCGGCCGGTCGTTCGGGATCGCGCGTTACGTCGTCGACGGAGGCACCGCGATGGTCATGCCCACTGCGGGAGCCGCGGCAGGTCGGTGGCGTCGATGTCGTCGGCATCGCCACGCGCGAGCCATCCGGCCAGGGACTCCCGAGTGCCGAACACGCGCTCGCCTCCCCCGTGGAGCCTCCATTCGTCGCCTTCGAGCGTGGCGAGCGTGAGCGACGGGACGTCGTGACGGCCCTCCAACCGCCGCACCATCGCGTCGAGAGCATCGCGAACGGAGTCCGGGTCCGCCTCGTCGAGTGTCCATGTAGAACTGACGTCGCCGTTGGCGAGAACGACCTCGGCGATGCGGTGCGACACCACGTCCACCGGCCGCAAGGCGAGCCCGGAGTGCTCGATGACGGCATCGTCGCCGAGTTCCGGCAGGTGTTCCGCCGCGGCGCAGAACACGCGGTGTGAGTCTCGAAGACGTTGCCCGACGTCATCGGTCCCGGGGTTTTCGGCGACCGCCGCGGTGTCTGTTCTGCCGAGCGCGGTCCAGACGGCCTGTGCGAGCTCGACACCGTCGGCCGCGAGTCGTGCGACAACCTCGCGGCGGGCGGTACCGCTGGCCGCGGGCGCGTCGAGCCGTTCGTCGCCCATCATCGTGACGATCGTGTCGAGCATCTCCGACTCCCGGCCGAGCCGGGACAGCTCGGAGGACAGTCTCGTGATCTTGGTCATGTCCACCTTCCCTTCCTGCCCCATCCTCGCACTCGGGCCGACCCACGGGTCCGGAAGCAGGTGCTCGTGCAAACCCCACCGCGCAGGTCGGGTGGGCATGCCGATCAGTCGGCGGTGAAGATCAGCTCGTGCCACCGTTTGGCCGCTGTGCCGGTGATATCCGACATGACATGGCGCCGTGCGGCAGGCGGAGGCGGCGAGACCGTAAGGGGTGTCGTCGGCCAACTCGATCGCCTCGTCTCCGGTGTCGAACGGCAGGCACACCAGCACGGGGCCGGAGACCTCGTGCTGCACGATCTCGGAGCCCTGCGCGGCGTCGTTCACGGCGACATGCGAACGTTGGTCGCTGCGACGGAAGCGGACAAGAACTGCGCGAGCAACCCGACCTCCACCGACGTCCTGCTGACGACACCGGAGTCCCTCGAGGCGATGCTCGTTTCGACGAAAATGGATCCCCGCGTGCTGTTCTCCGGCCTGCGGGCAGTTGTCGTCGACGAAGTGCAGTCATTTGCCGCGGACGACCGAGGATGGCATTTGCTCGCTGTGCTCGAGCGCTTGTCGAGGGTGGCAGGCAGGGAGTTGCAGCGGATCGGGCTCTCGGCGAGGGTGGGAAACCCGGATCAGCTGCTCCGGTGGTTGCAGGGCAGCTTCGACCGGCGAACGAAGGTGGTTGTTGCACCGTCGGACTCGACTCGGACAAGCGCGGACGTGATCGTCGACTACGTCGGGCCGATCTAGAACGCGGCGAAGGTGATCGCGTCGCTTCATGCGGGGGAGAAGCGTCTCGTGTTCGTCGACGCGCGTCGGCGAGCCGAGGAACTGGGTGCCGCGTTGACCAGACGTGGTGTCGAGACATTCGTGTCCCACTCGTCGCTGTCTGCTGCGGAGCGTCGACGGTCGGAGGAGGCTTTCGCCGAGTCGCGCGACACCGTCATCGTGGCGACCTCCACGCTGGAGTTGGGGATCGATGTCGGTGACCTCGACCGAGTGATCCAGATCGGTTCGCCGCGGACGGTCGCCTCGTTCCTGCAGCGGCTCGGACGCAACGGACGTCGGCCCGGTACTGTGCGGAACTGTCTGTTTCTGTGTGTGGACGACGACGTCGTGCTGCTCGCGCTGGGCATCCTGCATGCTGGGCCCAGGCTGGGTGGAGCCGATCGTCGCGCCTCCGTCACCCAGACACATCGCGGCGCAACTGTTGCTCGCGCTGTGCCTGCAGGAGCGCCAAATCGGCGTGCGGTCGTGGCGCGGCTGGTGGGCTCGCTGGGGATCTTCGACGAGCACGCCGACGCTATCCTGGCCTACCTCTGCGATGAGGGGTACTTCGAGCGCGACGGCGACCTGTTGCACATCGGTCCCGAGGCGGAGCGCAAGTTCGCGGCCAACTGTGCCTGGGTGCTGTCCGCGGGAATCGCGCACAACCTTGCCTCTCGTCCTCGAGGCCCGGGTCACCGACGTTGTAGCAGGCGACGGGGATGCCGTAACCGGACGCTGCGCGTTCGGCAGCCGCAGCCACGAACTGCCGCCGGGACCGGTCAGGAGGGTGAAGCCGGCACCGAACAGGCCCACTGTGGAATGGTTCCGGAGCGGCCCAGCCATACTTGTGGGGCCCGGCAACTCGGCGTCGCGTGGCCACCGGATCCCGAACGCATGCGCGACTTCATGGTCGTGGACTACCCAATCGGCGAACGGACCGTCGACTCCGCACTCCGTGCGGTCACGGCCGTTCTACAGCAGCACGTGATCTTCGAGGACTGCACACCCGCACGCTTTCGGTTGACCGAGGGCGAGCTGGCCGAGCGGATGACAAACCTGCTCGTCGTGTGCACTGCGTCGATATTCGGGTAGGTTCCACGTCCCACCTCGGGGCGGTGGTGTGCATGGTCCGATGTCGGAGCTGTGCCGGCGGACGACCGCCTGCACGACCTCGGTGATCGCCCGCACCGTCGGCCGGATCTGGGGCTTGGCTGGACGGACCAGCACGATCCGGCGACCGCCGTTCACCCCAGCCGGCGACCGCTGCTCGCGGAGAACCAGTGCAGCCGGTCCGAGACCGGCGCGAGGCGAACCACGTCGCCCTTGGAGGGCGTGGGGAACCCGGTGAGCCGCGCGACGATCGTCGGCAGGGCGAGGTTGCCGCTCACGCCGCCGTAGACGTATTCGTCGGCGCCGAGCTCCTCGATGACCTGCACCTCGACCGGGGCGCCGTCGGTGGTGGGGATCCATGCCTCGGGCCGAACGCCCATCGTCACCCTGGCGTCGGTGATCTGGCCCGCGACGCTGCGCGGGATCGGGATCGGCAGTCCGCCGAGGTGCGCGTGGTCGTCGACGACGTCGACGGTCAGCAGGTTCATCGCCGGGGAGCCGATGAAGCCGGCGACGAAGCTGTTGATCGGCTTCTCGTAGAGCGTCTTCGGGCTGGCGCACTGCTGCAGCACGCCTCCCTTGAGCAGCGCCACCCGGTCGCCCATGGTCATCGCCTCGACCTGGTCGTGGGTGACGTAGACGGTGGTGGTCGCGAGCCGGCGCTGCAGCTGGGCGATCTGGGTCCGGGTCTGCACGCGCAGCTTGGCGTCGAGGTTGGACAACGGCTCGTCCATGAGGAACACCTGCGGTTCCCGCACGATTGCGCGGCCCATCGCGACCCGCTGGCGCTGGCCGCCGGAGAGTGCCTTGGGCTTGCGGTCGAGATACTCGGTGAGGTCGAGGATCTTCGCCGCGTCGGAGACGCGCCGGGCGATCTCGGATTTGTTGAGGCCGGCGATCTTCAGCGCGAAGCCCATGTTGTCGCCGACCGTCATGTGTGGGTAGAGGGCGTAGTTCTGGAAGACCATCGCGACGTCGCGCTCCTTCGGCGCGATGGAGGTGACGTCACGGTCACCGATCCGGATGGCGCCGTAGTCGACGTCCTCGAGTCCGGCGAGCATGCGCAGGGACGTGGATTTGCCACAACCGGAAGGTCCGACGAGGACGAGGAATTCGCCGTCCTCGATCTCGAGGTCGAGCTTGTCGACGGCGGCCTTGTCGGTGCCGGGGAAGAGCTTGGTCGCCTTGTCGAAGGTTACGGGTGCCATCTGGTCGCTCCTGGTCGTGTGGTTCGGTTAGCGGATGCGGTGGGCGGGTTCGGACGGGATGCCGTGGAGGAACTCCGGTTTCGGCAGGTGTCGGGCCGCCGCGGCGTGGGTGACGGCGGCGGTCACCGCCTCCGTCGCACCAACGGGGGTGAGCGCGATCGCCGATCCGCCGAAGCCGCCGCCGGTCATGCGGGCGCCGACTGCCCCGGCGGCGAGTGCGGTCTCCACGGCGGTGTCGAGTTCGATGCAGCTCACCTCGTAGTCGGTGCGCAACGACTCGTGCGAGCGAATCAGGTGTTCGCCGATGTCGCTCACGGCGCTGGCCCGCAACAGGTCGACGACGGCGTCCACGCGACGGATCTCGGTGAGGATGTGGCGCATTCGCGGCACCGCCTCGGGGTCGTCGGCGGCGACGTCGCGCAGAACCGCGTCCACGTCCGAGGCCTCGCGCAGGGCCTCGACACCGAGCCGGATGCTGATCCGTTCCACCGCGGCGCGGCGTCGACCGTACTCGCCGTCCGCGAGTCGATGCGGGGCGTTGGTGTTGACGACGACGAGTTCCATACCAGCGCTTGCCAAGTCGAGCGGAACGTGCTCGGTGGAGTAGTCCGTACAGTCGAGCAGCATGGCGTGGCCCGCACGGGCGCGCAGGACCGCGGACTGGTCCATGCCGCCGGTGGCGGCGCCGACCACCACGTTCTCGGCGGCGATGCAGTCGCGTGCGAGTACCTGCCGGCCGCGTTCGTCGGTGGCGGCGCCGAGCAGCTCGGCGATCGCAAGTGCGAGCGCGCATTCCAGTGCCGCGGAGCTCGACAGTCCCGAGCCGCGTGGCACACTCGAGTGCACGGCGATGTCCATGCCGGGCATGTGTGCCACGGTGTCGTGATAGCCCATCGCCCACACCACGCCCGCCGGGTACGCGGCCCAGCCGCGCGGCTCGCGGGGCCCGATCTCGGCGACGGTGCCGGTCCAGTCCCGACGGGTCGCGGTGGAGACGCAGCGCACGGTGTCGTCGTCGCGTAGCCGGACCGCGACCGCGGTGCCGTAGGGCAGGGCGAACGGCAGCACGCGTCCGCCGACGTAGTCTATGTGTTCGCCGATCAGGTTGACCCGGCCGGGCGCGAACCAGACGCCGTCGGGGGCCCCGGTGAAGGCGTCGGCGAATCGGGCGGTCGCGGTGGCGGCGAGCTCGTCGGTCTCGGCCGGATGCAGCCAGCCTGCGGTCGTGCGCGTCCCGGCGGTCACGCCGCGACCTCGTTGAGCCGGTCCGCGATAAGTTCCGGGGTGGTGTCGTTGACCCAGGCACCCATCGCGGACTCCGAGCCGGCCAGGAACTTCATCCGGCCCGGCGAACGCATCAGCGAGAACAGCTGCAGGTGCAGGCGTCCGAGGTCGCGGTCGGGGCCGACCGGAGCCTGGTGCCAGGCCGCGATGTAGGGCGTCTGGTCGACGCCGTCGAAGAATCGGTCGACGCGTCCGAGCAGATCCAGATACACCGTCGCCAATTCGGCGCGTTCGTCGTCGGTCAGCGCCGCGAAGTCGGGGACGTCGCGGTGCGGGGCGAGGTGCAGCTCGAGTGGCCATCGTGCCGCGGCGGGCACGTATCCGCTCCAGTGCTCGCCGGCCAGGACCACGCGTCGGCCCGAGCGGCGCTCGGCGTCCAGGACGTCGGCCAGCAGGTTTGTGCCGGTGGCGGCGCGATGCGCGCGCGCCTGCCGGACGAGGGACTGCGTGCGCGGCGGCAGATACGGGTAGGCGTAGATCTGGCCGTGCGGGTGGGTCAGCGTGACGCCGATCTCGCGGCCGCGGTTCTCGAAGCAGAACACCTGCTCCACGCCGGGCATCGCCGACAGCTCCGCGGTGCGGTCGGCCCAGGCCTCGATCACGGTGCGGACCCGGTGCGGGCTCAGCGTCGCGAAGCTCGCGTCGGGGTCGCTGGTAAAGCACACCACCTCACAGCGTCCGACGCCGGGAGCCAACGGCCACAACGGTTCTCCGTCGACAGACGCCGGCAGCTGCTGGTGCGCGGCCAGCCGCGAGAGCGACGGGAACCGGTTCTCGAACACCACCACGTCGTAGTCGGCGGCGGGAATCTCGGTCGCCGGCCGGCCCGGCTGGGTCGGTGCGAGCGGCGACAGGTCCGGCGGCGGGAGGAAGGTACGGTCCATCCGCGCCGCGGCGATCGCCACCCACTCGCCGGTCAACACGTCGTAGCGCAGCTGCGACTCCGAGGACGAGGGGGCCAGCGGCCGGGTGTCGACGACGTCGCGGGTGCGCCGACCGTCGACGTAGGGCGGCGAGTCGTCGAAATAGATCAGGTCGCGTCCATCGGCCATGGTGGCGACCGTCTTGCGCACTCGCGCGGCAACGGACACGGTCGGGTCATGCACGGTCATCGGCACCTTCTGTGACGGAGGAGGAGAGTACTTCGGGGGTGTCGCGGTCGGGGGCGGGCGCGACGATCAGGTTGCCCACGCTGTCGGCGAGAATCTCGCGGGCGCTGTGGTCGAGATCGGAATCGGTCACGAGGATGTCCACGTCGGACAGCCGCAGCGTGCCGGCCAGCGCGGTGACCCCCCACTTGGTGTGGTCGGCGAGGACCACCACCCGCCGCGACGCGGCGACCATCGCCTGATTGGTCTGGGCCTCCAGCAGATTCGGGCACGTCAGCCCGGCTTCGACGTGCACGCCGTGGGTGCCGAGAAACAGCACGTCGAGGTGCAGCCGCTCCAGGGTGGCAACGGTCAGTGGGCCGACCAGCGCCATCGACGGGGTGCGCTGCCCGCCGGTGAGCAGGATCGTCTGATCGTCGCGTCCGCGTTCGTTGAACACGTCGGCGACCGGCAGCGAGTTGGTGACGACGGTGAGGCCGGGCACGT
Source organism: Aldersonia sp. (assembly GCA_036524855.1). GTDB lineage: Bacteria > Actinomycetota > Actinomycetes > Mycobacteriales > Mycobacteriaceae > Aldersonia. Next base: position 11,722 of record DATDBL010000132.1, read on the forward strand.
CGATCAGTTCGGCGGCGAACGTGTGCGTGGTGGTGCCACCGGAAATGCCGATGCAGGTCTCGGGTCGCACCAACTCGGCGGCGGCCTTCGCGATCGCCCGCTTGGCGTCGAGTGCCCGAGTCGACTTCGCGTAGAACCCGGGCTCCTCCTTGCTGGTGGTGCGCGGCAGCGTGACGCCGCCGTGCACCCGTTCCACCAGTCCCCGGTCCTCGAGTTCCTTGACGTCGCGGCGAATCGTCATGTCGGACACGCCGAGCGTGGCGCACAGGTCCGCGACCTTCACCGCGCCGTGCTGCGCAACCTGGGCGAGGATCTCGTCCTGCCGCTGCCGAGCCAACATCACAGTGTCCTCCCTACTGAACGCCGCGACTCCTGTGGTCGCCATCACAGTGTTGCACACTCTCACACAAATGCAAACGGAAACACACACAAATCTTCAACAGTTCTCAGCACGGATCGGTTGACAAGACCCGGTCGGGCGTGCTTCTGTTACCTGGATCACAACCACGACCTGGGCAGATCCTGATGGATGACAGAAACTGTTCGATATTGGGGATTCTCGCGTCGCTTCCGATCCGAGGAAGCTCGCCCCACCCTCTCGACCCTCGAAAAGGACCATGATATGGCTGTCACTTCGCCATCCGAGACCGTCGTCCACCTGCATCGTGCCGGGTGTTCGCTGCTGCTCGAGATCACCGACGGCGCGCTGCCGGCGGTTGTGCACTGGGGCGGCGAACTCGAGCCGCAGACCGCCGAGTCGGCGCACCACCTCGTTCTCGCCACGCGCACGCACGCCGGCCCGAACGCCGTCGATACCGCGGTGCGGGTCGCCCTGGTACCCGAGCATTCGACCGGGTGGGTCGGTCGCCCCGGGCTGCGCGGCTCGCGCGGCGGCGTGGGCTGGTCCACCCGCTTCACGGTCACCGGCGTGACCCTCGACGGTGTTGCGGTGGACGGTTTCGTCGACGCCGGACCCGGACTGTTGGTGGTCGAGGCCGAGGACGCCGAGGCGCAGCTCGGCCTGCGCATCGAGCTGGAACTGCTCGACAGCGGGCTGATCCGGACCCGCGCGCGGGTGACCAACCACGGCCCGACCTACGCCCTCGAGGACCTCGTTCTCGCTTTGCCCGTCCCGGCCCAGGCGAGCGAGGTGTTCGACTTCGCCGGCCGGTGGGGGATGGAGCGCCTCGCACAGCGCCGCGCGTTCACCGTCGGCACCCACCTGCGTGAGGGCCGTAAGGGCCGAACCGGCGCGGACGCGGCGACGCTGCTGCACGTGGTCGAGCCCGGCACCGATTTCGCCCACGGCGAGGCCTGGGCGGTGCACACCGCCTGGAGCGGAAACCACACCCACTATGCGGAGCGGACCTTCACCGACGATCGGGTGATCGGCGGCGGCGAGTTGTTGTTGCCCGGTGAGGTGAGCCTGGGCACCGGCGAGAGCTACGAAACCCCTTGGGTGTACGCGGCGTACGGCGTCGGCCTGGACGCGGTCGCCCACCGGTTCCACCGCTACCTGCGCGGGCGCGCGCGCCACCCGGGCCACGACCGTCCGGTGACGCTGAACGTCTGGGAGGCGGTGTATTTCGACCACGACGCCGCGCGGCTGATCGAGCTGGCCGAACGCGCCGCGGAGGTGGGCATCGAACGGTTCGTGCTCGACGACGGGTGGTTCGGTTCACGTCGCGACGACTGGCGCGGTCTGGGCGACTGGGTCGTCTCGGACGAGGTCTGGCCCACCGGCTTGCATCCGCTGGTCGACGCCGTGCGCGGTCTCGGCATGCAGTTCGGGCTCTGGTTCGAGCCGGAGATGGTCAACCCGGACTCGGATGTGGCTCGCGCCCATCCGGATTGGATCATGTCGGCGCGCTCGCAGTGGCCGGTCGAGTCCCGCCATCAGCAGGTGCTCAACCTGGGCATCCCCGAGGCGTACCGGCACGTGCGCGACCAGATCCTGGCGCTCCTCGACGAGTACAAGATCGACTACATCAAGTGGGACCACAACCGTGATCTCATCGAGGCCGGCGACCAGCACGCCGGCGGGCGCGCGGGCGTGCATGCGCAGACCGCCGCGGTGTATCGCCTGCTCGACGAGATCCGCGCCGCCCATCCCGATCTGGAGATCGAGTCCTGCTCCTCCGGCGGGGCACGGGTGGATCTGGGGATCCTCGAGCGCACGGATCGGGTGTGGGTGTCGGACTGCATCGACCCGCTCGAACGCCAGCGGATGCTGCGGTGGACCGGGCAGTTGATTCCGCCGGAGTTGATGGGTTCGCACATCGCCTCGCCGCACTCGCACACCACCGGCCGGCGTCACGACCTGTCGTTCCGTGCCGGCACCGCGCTGTTCGGTCACCTCGGCGTCGAATGGGACATCACCTCGGCCACCGCCGAGGAGCGCGACCAACTCGCCGGCTGGATCGCCGCCCACAAGGCGCACCGCGAGCTCGTCATGACCGGGGACCTCGTTCGTGGACCGGATCCCACGGACGGGATGTGGGTGCACGGAGTGGTGTCTCCGGACCGGCGCGAGGGCCTGTTCGCGGTCGCGACCCTGGCCTGGACGCCCGCCGTCCCGGCGCCGCGGGTGCGGTTGCGGGGACTCGACCCCGCACTGCGCTACCACGTCGCACCCGTTTCCGCGCGCACCTCGGATACCGGTGCCGGCAGCGCGGCGGGCACGACCCTGGCCGACGGCACCGAGGCGCCGATGTGGTGGGTGAATCGGGTGCAGCTGTCGGGTACCGCGCTGGAGCGCCTCGGGATCCAGCCGCCGAGCATGCGCCCCGAACAGGTGATTCTGCTGCACGTCACCGCCGTCGACGAGCCCTGATCCTCGTCCAAACCAAATGTCACCGAAGGAGATCGACGTGACGACCGTTCCCGCGGATCCCCCGCGACCGGCGCCCAAGACGCGCCGAAGAGACGACACCCGCCTTGCCCTGCTGTTCATCGCGCCGGCCGCGGTTGGTTTCGTCGTGTTCATACTGTGGCCGCTGATCCGGGGAATCCAGTTCAGCTTCACCGACTACAACCTGCTGACCCCCGCCAAGTTCGTCGGGCTCGACAACTACGTGCGGATGGTGAACGACCCGGTCTTCTGGAACGCGATCAAGGTCACGCTGTACTACGTTGTGCTCAACATCGGTATCCAGACCGTCGCCGCGCTGGTCATCGCCGTCCTCATGCAGCGGCTCACGCAATCCTCGCTGGTGCGCGGACTGGTCCTGACGCCGTACCTGATGGCGAACGTCATTGCGGCCATGCTGTTCCTGTGGATCCTGGACTACCAACTCGGTATCGGCAACACGGTGCTCACCTGGTTCGGGCTCGATCGGATCGCGTTCTGGGGCGACGAGAACTGGGTCATCCCCACCGCCGCCCTGGTCAACGTGTGGCGGCACGTCGGCTACACCGCGCTGCTCATCTTCGCCGGCCTGCAGACCATTCCGCCCTCGGTCTACGAGGCCGCGAAGCTCGACGGGGCCGGCGAAGTGTCGATGTTCTTCCGGATCACGCTGCCGCTGATGCGCCCGATCATGGCGCTCGTGCTCATCGTCACGATGGTCGGCTCGTTCCAGGTCTTCGACACCATCGCGGTGACCACCGCCGGCGGGCCGGGCGACAGCTCGCGAGTGCTGCAGATGTACATCTACGACCTCGCGTTCGGACGGTTCCAGTTCGGCTACGCGTTCGCAATGTCGGTGGCGCTGTTGGTCATTCTCGCGACCGTGACCTTCCTGCAGTACCGGCTCATCCGAGCCGACGCGTCGGACCTGGACTGAGGAGACTGTCATGACCGTGACAAGCCAAGAAGTGCTCATCGCCGAACCGAGCGATTATCCGCCGGCCGCGGCACGCGTACGACGGTGGACACCGGGACGGATCCTCGCCTGGGCGTTCATGGCGATAGTCATCCTCGTGAGCCTGTTCCCGTTCTACTGGGCGCTGCGTACCGCGTTGTCGAGCAACGCCGCGCTGTCGTCCGGATCGCAGTCGCTGCTGCCGGCCGACCCGACGCTGAGCGGATTCGCGCGGGTGTTCGGCCTGCAGACCGGGCAGGAGGCGATCGACGCCGGCGGAGCGGGTCAGCCGATCAACTTCTGGCGCTACCTGATCAATTCCGTGATCGTCGCGACCCTGATCACCTTCGGACAGGTGTTCTTCTCGGCGATGGCGGCCTACGCGTTCGCCCGCCTGCGGTGGCGCCATCGGGACAAGGTCTTCGGGGTCTTCCTCGCCGGCTTGATGGTTCCGGCCATCTTCACGCTGCTGCCGAACTTCGTGCTGATCAAGCAGTTGGGTCTGATCGACAGCCTGCTCGGTATCGCGTTGCCGAGCATGCTGATGACACCGTTCGCCGTGTTCTTTCTGCGCCAGTTCTTTATGACCATCCCGCGGGAGATCGAGGAGGCCGCGCTGATGGACGGCGCCTCCAAGATCAGGATCTTCTTCTCCCTGGTGCTGCCGATGTCCGCGGCGCCGATCGCGACCTTGGCCATCCTCACCTACATCGGTGCGTGGAACGAGTACTTCTGGCCGCTGATGGTGTCCTACACCGACTCCTCGCGGGTGCTCACGGTCGCCCTCGGTGTGTTCAAATCCCAGACCCCGCAGACCGGTCCCGACTGGTCCGGTCTCATGGCCGCGACCCTGGTCGCCGCGCTGCCCATGCTGCTGTTGTTCCTCGCGTTCGCGAAGCGGATCGTGAACTCCATCGGGTTCAGCGGACTCAAGTGAAACCGGGCCTCGAGTGAGAGTGATGACGATGACGAATCGAATCGGCAAGCTGGTCGGCGTGCTGGCCTCGGCCACCGCCGTGGCCGCGACCACCGCCTGCGGCAACGGCGGCGGCGGCGACGCGAACACGATCGACTACTGGCTGTGGGACTCCGCGCAGCAGCCCGCCTACGAGAAGTGTGCGGCCGCGTTCGAGGCGCAGAACCCCGACCTGAGCATCAAGTTCACCCAGTACGGGTGGGCGGACTACTGGTCCAAGCTTACCGCGGGATTCATCGCCGAATCGGGGCCCGACGTGTTCACCGATCACCTGTCCAAGTACGCACAATTCGTCGACCTGAACGTGCTCTACCCACTCGACGAGCTCGAGGCGACGAAGAACATCTCCGACACCGACTACATGCCGGGTCTGGCCGAGCTGTGGAAGGGCCAGGACGGGCATCGCTACGGCACACCGAAGGACTGGGACACCGTCGGCTACTTCTACAACAAGGCGATGACCCAGGATGCCGGGATCACCGACGA
>DATDBL010000133.1:0-68553 GCA_036524855.1 Aldersonia sp.
CGCCAAACCCAACTCGAGGGCACGTGCCGTCCGTGCACGACGTACTCCCGGGTGGCGTCGACCAGGAGCGTGGCGTCGAGCAGGCGACGCGCGGACGGCCAGCCAACCAGCAGCAGTTCGTCGTTCGGGGCCAGCACGACGTCGTCGTCTGGGGCGACTTCGACTTCTACGGCTTCCTCACCCTGGGTGCCCCGGGCGAGCAGCAGCGGGACCGCGTGCAGGGGCTCGTCGCGGTCGTCCGGGTTGCGCAGCAGGTCCCCCAGGCGCGCCCCGCCCTCGGCGAGCCACGTTTTCAGCGCCGGGGCCTCCGTCGCCGTCAGCCGCACCTTCCACACCGCCTGCAGGTGCTCGCCGCACAGCTGCGTCAGGCGGCCGACGACGGCGGCGGCCCAGGCGTCTTCGCGCCGCGGTACCTCCTGCAGGAACCGCCACAGCAGCGGCGTCGCCAGCTGCGCATACACCTCATGTGCGACGACGTCCGCGGGGACGAGCATCGAATCGACCTCGACAGCGGCGAACAGCGGCGCACTGGCCGCCTTGTTCTGCCGGGCCGCGACGAACAGCGTCGGGTTGGCCCGCCGGGCCGCCGCGATCAGCGAGAGGTTGGTGGTGTCGTTGTCCGTGCCGGCGACGAACCCGACGGCGCGTTCGATTCCGGCGCGGTCCAGCACGCCCGGTTCGTAGCCGTACCCGACGACGGCCTCCGGGTGGTGCTCGGCCACGTCGGAGGGCTCCACCACGGTGACGTCGAGACCCTCGGCCTGCAGGTCCTGAGCGACCTCCCGACCGAAGCGACCGTACCCGCAGATCACCCAATGTCCATGGGACGGCGGGGATCCCCGGGGCGGCAACGGAGCGCCGGGCCCGCTCTCCAGCCAGTTCATGAGCTGGTAGGACGCGGGTGCCCGCAGCGCGACGCGGAGGTGGTCGCCAAACCGGTCGAACGGGTTGATGACCGTGGGCGTGCCGAAGGCGCGCATCCGCTCGGCCATGGAGGGCGAGACGGCCCGGGTGATCACAGGGAGATCCGGCCGCAGCAGCGCGGCGGCCTGCACAACGGCGAGATTGGCCTCGTCGTCGTCGGTCAGCGCGATCACCCCCTCGCAGGAGCGCAGGTTCAGGCCCGCGACGGCGAGGTGCCCGGGGTCGCCGGCGTCTGCGACCAGGCCAGGCACGTCTGCGTAGTAGGAGTCGAGGTCGAGGTCATCGATGCGGCCGTCGTCCCGGTCGATCACCACGAAGCGCCGGCCCAGCGCATCCAGCGAGTGGGCGAGGAGTTCGCCGCTGCGTCCGTAGCCTGCGATGAGCAGGAACGGTTCGCGCATCCGCTCGACCTTGCGCGTGAAGTGCTGCAGGGCCAGCGCCTGCCGGAAGCCGCGCTCCTGCAGCAGGGCCAGAAGCGACCCGATTGCGTACGCCCAGCCCACCACCGTGAGGTAGATCGAGATCGTCACCCACATCCGCTGGTTATAGGTGAACGGGTACGGGATCTCGCCGAAGCCGATCGTGGAGGCGGTGTAGCTCATGACGTAGAAGGCGTCGAAGAAGCCCATGCGCCACGGGCGGCCCTCCGCATCCTGACCGGGGATCAGCGTGAGACCCACGGTGGAGATTGCGAAGATCACGATCAGGACGATCAGCGGCGCCCGCATCCGACGCATGACCAGGAAGATCGTTTCCGAGGCCTTCCTGGAGGTGGACAGCGGCACGCGCCAGCGCGGTGGACGGTTCACCGGCTCCGTGGCGAACAGGCGGTACCAGAACACCAGCAGCGGGTTGCTCAAGACTTGTCCCCCCAGCCGCGGTGGAACGACACGGTCTCGACGACGAGCAGGGTTACCGACACGATGTTCGCCATCAGCGCGCCGCCGGACAGGGAGACCACGCTGGCGGTCGCCTCGCGGGTCAGCCCCTCGGCGGAGACGTAGGAGGCGTATCCCCAGACGAGCGCTGCGGAAATCAGCTGGAGGTCGGCCACCAGGCTCGTGGACAGATGCACCGCCCCGATCTGCGTGCGGTCACCGAACTTGAGCACGGTCGCGATGAGGTTGACGACCACCGCGGCGTAGAGCTCGTAGCTGTTGTGCAGCGCGGGGTCGCCGATGTCGCCGATGAAGAAGCCGAAGTTCAGGGTCGCGGCCAACAGCACGAAGAATCCGAAGACGACCTTCTCGAGGTTCATTCGCCAGTCCAATCAACCGAACGATCTCCCACACCTCCGCGCCCAACTTAACGAAAGGCGACGTCACCGCGCGCACGTTCGCTACTTCGAGCTGAAAGTCCGGTCGCCGGATGACGTGCAACTGGTGCGCGGTCCGCCGGGTGAGTCGCCCGGGCCACACCCTCTCGACCACCCACACGGGAGGTCGCTCGTGCAAGCCGCGGCCGGCGAGATCAAACTATCGCCTGCGCTGACGTCCAACGCGCATACGTTTCACTTGTGTCAGAGGCTCCCCTTACAGAGGAACCCAGCCAGCGCAACCTGGCCGGCCCCCGATGCCCTGACCACGGCCCTCGAAACCTCCGCCCGCAGCCGGGAGTGTGCCGTCCGGATAGCCAAGCCCAAGCACGGTTCTGGGAGATGTTCACAGCAGAGCCGTTTGGGTCGTCGAGGCGAAATGCCCTGTCGTGGTGGAAGAATTACCCTTCTGGATTCGATTCGGCCACAACGGCAGTTCAGACTACTGGGAGACTCGTGAATACGCGAAGCTCACCAGCCTGAACCACGGACGCCTACAGCTTCATCATCAAAGTGGATCTTCGGCGCTCGATAGCCTGCGCGGCACGTCAAGGTGAGCCGGCAACTCGTCTGCAGAGCGACGCGAATCGGGTAGTGCACCACTCGTGCCCGCTCGTTCCCCGAGTGGCACAGTCGGCTGTGGCCAAGGCCACGGCGCGGACAACTATCCGAGCGAGAGTAGGCAATGATGAACACGCGCACGCTTGAGCTGCGCATCCACGGCGTCAACAACACGCCCCGTACGCGATGCTCGGGCTCCCCGACTACGCCACCGTTCGCGTCCGTGGAGACAAGTTGGGCAGCTGTTGGCAGCCCAACGCCTCCTACATCGCTCAGCTCCCCGACGACAACGCCGCCAAGGTGCCCGACGGTGTGCGTCGTGAGGCGTACTCGTGGGGCGGCATCGCGCGCACGACGCCGGGCGCGCCCGGCACGGGCGTGGCATCGGTCGTCGTCAACGTGCTCGGCCGGATCGGCTGGGCGTTGCTGCTGCCGTTCGGTCTGGCGAACGTCGGTACTGGAGCCGCCGACTGCCCGGCGACACGGAGAGGGACGAGGCGAAGGAGGACGACCGCGCGAGAGGAAGAAGGGAGGCCAGCAGAACAATCCAACGGCGTCGGGAGGCAATCCGCCTGACGCATCATCGCTGATAAAACTGCTGGAGGGCCGTTGGTTCAACCTGTGGCGGCGCACCGATTACCTGGGATTCCCGGTGTATGGATGGCAGGACAACCACATCGACGAACGCGCCGAGGAGCAGAACGACTCGGGCAAGATCCAGACCCACAGCGACTATCCCTTGTGCCTGAAATACCAAGCGCGGCTCAAGACGCCGGCGTAGCCCATCCCGAGATTAGCCGCCTGACGCGCACTGAGCGAAGTGTCTTGTCCGGACGCCGTCCGGACAGCGTAGGCTGTGGACATGAGCGATACAGGGATCCGCGCCCCGCGGCGTCATCGCCTCGAGGTCAGGGTCACCCCGGAGCAGGATGCCCTCATCCGCCAGGCGGCGAACCTGGAAAACACGACCGTCACCGGGTTTGTGCTGGACACCGTGACAGCACGCGCCGAGACCGTCATCGAACAGCGCCGAGACGTGGTGCTGTCCAACGACGCATTCGACCGATTCCTCGCCGAGTTGGACAAGCCGGCCGAGCCCGTGCCGGAACTCTCCAAGCTGTTCAGCCGACACGCCAAGCTGCCTGAGGCGTGAGTCTGCGGCGCCTCGAACGCCTCGAGGCCCACCACGATCTTGCGCAGTTCCGGTCGAGCAATGAAGCGCTCGACGCCTGGCTACGCCAGCACGCGCTCGCGGCGCAGAAGATGGATTCCGCGCGGACGTTCGTGCTCGTCGACGGCACTGGCGTCGTGGGGTACTTCAGTCTCACCATGGGCGCAGTGCGCCGCGCCGACGCGCCACCCGCGCTGGTGCGAGGGCTGCCCGGCTATCCCGTTGGAATGGTCCTTCTCGCTCGGCTGGCGGTCGATGCCGGGCAGCAGGGGCAGGGCCTCGGCGGCCTCCTACTCACCGAAGCGCTCCGAAAGGCGGTGGCCGCCGGCGAGGCCGCCGCAGCCCGGCTTGTCGTGGTAGATGCCATCGACGAAACCGCCGAACGCTTCTACGCTCATCACGGCTTCATCGCCGTACCCGAGCATCCACACCGGCTCTACCGCCGGATGAAGGATATCCGCGCCAGCCTGGACAACCACTCGCGATCTTGACAGCTGGTGGTCTGCAACCCATCGATGTCCGCGCACATCTTCCCAGTGGCCGGGGTCCAACGGGCGGGTCCGATCGCGGGCGTCGAGGTGTGTTGTGGTCGTTCGACCTTCACGGCAACCGTCGCATTCGGCGCTGGCAGTTCCTGGGGGAGTGGCTACTCCCCGGCCTGGAGGCGATCGTGCCCGCCACCTCCCGCCAGCACCGGAGTTCAGCCCTCCTCTAGACCACCCACTCGTGTGGTCGCTCCTGGAGGCCGCGGCCGGCGAGATCAGCTACCGCCTGCGCTGAACCAGCGCCGCCGCCGGCTCCTGGCGTAGTCCTTCTTCTCCTGCGCGAGTTCGACCGACGGCCCGACGAACGGCGCCACCGGCGCCGGACCCGAGAGGAAGTCCGCATCGACCTTGCCGACCAGCCCGCCACCGAACTCGACGTAGCAGGATCCTTGCCCGCGGTACTTCTCCGGCGGCAGCGAGCCGTGCAGCCGCGCGGCGATGCCGGCGGCGACCGTGCGGGCGGCGTTCTCCGCAAAGACGCCCGCCCGCGGCACCGGTGCGTCGGCACAGTCGCCGATGGCGTAGACGCCCTGGAACGGCGTGGCCAGCGTCCGCTTGTCCACCGCGATCCAGCCGTCTCCACCGCCCTCGGTGAGGCCCGACGCCGCGACTACCGCGGGTACTCGGTGGGTCGGGATGCCGATGAACAGGTCGTATTCGAGGTCGCCGGCGCGGGTCTTCGCGACGTGCGTGACCGGGTCGAGGGCGTGCACCCGTTGTCCCGGTGAATAGTCGATGCCGCGCTCCTTCAAGGCATCCACCAGCACCGACGACGTCTCGACGGAAACCGGGATCGGCGACTCCATCGGGCTGATCACCCGGATTCGGCTGCGCCCGCGGATGCCGCGCTCGGTCAGCATCTCGTGCAGCAGCATCGCGCCCTCGTAGGGGGCCGGCGGGCACTTGAACGGAACGCTCAGCACCGAGATCAAAACCGTTCCACCATCGAAGCTTTCGAGTCGATCGCGCAGCCGCACCGCCCCGTCGACCGAGTAGTACTCGTAGCCGTCCTCGATGAAGCCCGGGGTCGCGCCCGGGTCATATTCGGCACCGAGCGCGACGACGAGGATGTCCGGTTGGTACTCGGAACTGTCGGTGACAACGCGCCGGGACCGCGGATCGATGGCGGTCACTCGCTCCTGCCGGAATTCGACGCCGCGACGGGTGATCGTTTCGTAGGCGGCGCGTACCTTCTCGGTTGATTTGCCGCGGAACAGGATTTCCAGCTTGCAGAAGCCGAACGTGAAGGAGTCGTTCTGGTCGATCAGGATGACCCGGACCTCGTCGGCCAGGGTCTCCGACAGGCACGCGGACAGTTCGAGTCCACCGAATCCGGCGCCGAGGATCAGCACGGTCTGCATTGCGTCAGTGTGCGCCCGCTCGGCTCGAGTAGCCAACCTCCTTCGGTGAATCGATGGCGTCACTGTTGGTCTCGCAACCCCGCCGGTACCTAGATCTGCTAGGGTCAGGTCAAACCCTAGATGACCTAGGTATTGGAGGCTCATGTTCATCGAGAAGGACCTGGTGGCAGCCTCGGCAACGCCGCTGGTGCTCGGCATTCTCGCCGACGGCGAGTCCTACGGCTACGCCATTCTCAGGCGCGTCAACGACCTGTCCGGCGGGCGGATGCAGTGGACGGACGGGATGCTGTACCCGTTGCTGCACCGCCTGGAGCGGTCGGGTTACGTCTCGGCGACTTGGCGAACGGCCGAAAACGGGCGGCGGCGCAAGCACTACGCCATCACCGATCCGGGGAGGAAGGTGCTCGCGGACCGGCGCACGCAGTGGACGGTCGTCGCGGATGCACTGAACCAGGTATGGGCGGCCGTTCAGCTGCCACCGGCCGTCGCCAGGGGGTTGTCATGATGGACACCGACAGCGAGTTGGAGTCGCAGATCGACCAGTGGCGTGGGTACGTCCGGTGTCATCGGGTGATCTCCCCTACCGACATCGACGAAATGGAAGGCCATCTTCGTGATCAGGTCTCGGACCTGTCCGAGGCGGGACTGACCGCGAGCGAAGCGTTCCTGGTCGCCGTCAAGCGCATGGGCAATCTCGATGCGATTTCGCGTGAGTTCGCGCGCGAGCATTCCGAGCGGTTGTGGAAGCAGCTCATGCTGATGCCGGCCGCTCCGGGAGCCGACACCGCCCGGTCCAGGCGCGAACTGAGCGTCGTCCTGGCCCTCGCCGTCGGTGCGGGACTCGCCGTCAAGGCCGGGCTGGAGTGGCTGCCGGAGCAGGTCCTCGTGCGCGAGATCAGCCTGTTCGTGCTGCCGTTTCTGACCGGATACTTCGCGTGGAAACGGAAGATGAGGATGCGCGACGCCGCGGTGCTCGTCGTGCCGTTCGCTCTGGCCGCTGTCGTGCTGACCCTGTTTCCGTTTGCCGAGAACGGAGCGACCGAGGTCATCGCCGCGATCCACGCGCCGATCGCGTTGTGGTTCGTCGTCGGCCTGGCGTACGTCGGTGGCGACTGGCGATCGCACCGCCGCCGCATGGACTTCGTCCGGTTCACCGGTGAATGGGTGGTCTACCTGGTCCTGCTCGCGCTCGGCGGCGGCGTGCTGATCGGCCTGACGATCGGCGCCTTCGAGGCACTGGACATGGATGTCGAGTGGGCCATCGGGCAGTGGATCCTGCCGTGCGGCGCGGCGGGCGCGATCATCGTCGCGGCGTGGCTTGTCGAGGCGAAACAGGATGTCGTGGAGAACATCGCGCCCGTCCTGACTCGCGTGTTCACCCCGATCACAGTCGTCATGTTGCTCGCGTTGCTCGTGGGGTTCACGGCGACCGGCAGCGTCGTCGGCGTCGACCGAGATCTGCTCATCCTCATGGACCTGATTCTCGTACTCGTCCTGGGACTGCTGCTGTACGCGATCTCCGCGCGTGACCCCCTTGCACCTCCCGGCTTCTTCGACCGGATGCAACTGCTCCTCGTCGTCAGTGCCCTCGCCGTCGACGTGCTGATGCTGACCGCCATGCTCACCCGCATCGCAGAATTCGGTTTCACCCCGAACAAGGTGACCGCGCTCGGCCTGAACCTGGTGCTGCTGGTGAATCTGGTCTGGTCGGCTCGCCTCGGGGTCAGCTTCGTCCGCGGTCGGTGCGGGTTCGGCTCGGTCGAGCGGTGGCAGACCCGTTATCTGCCCGTCTATGGCGTATGGGCCGCCCTCGCCGTTGTCGCGATCCCCCCTGCATTCGATTTCGTGTGAACGGGCGTGCGACGCAACGACGGCGAGGGGCTCAGCCGATGAACCCGCGGGTGCCGGATCCGCCGCGGTGGTGGCGCGTTGCGGTGGGCATCGTCCTGACGGTGCTCGTCACGATCGCCTGTGCTGTGATGCTGTGGGCCTTCACCGCCCCGGTTGTCGACTACGTGTACGTGGTGCTCGCCGGGTGGGCGCTGCTGTTCCTCGGTGCCGCGTGGCTGGTCCTCGCACTGATCGGGTGGATCCGCTACCGCGCCTATCGGCACAGCCTGATCGCCCCGGTGCTGGTGCTGTTCACGGTGGCCTTGGTGATGTTCTCCGTCCCGTCCTGGATCGGATTTCAGGTCTCGAAGAGTGGCCTCGCGGACGCGGCGGCGGAGTGCGTCGACTCCTCCGAGGAAGTGCGGATCGGCGTGTACGAGGTGTGGATGATCGTGCACCGGGAGGAGGGCTGCCTCTTCTACACTCGGGGTGGGCTGGTCGATTCCGTTGGCATCGCGTTCCTGCCGAATGGCGCGCCGCACCTCGGCGCGCCGCGCCACGAGGGGGACATCGGCTACCGACACGTCGACGGCGACTGGTATCGGTTCATTCAGCGGTTCTGATCATCGATCAGCCGCGGCTAGTCGAAAATGTCGACGGCGATTCTCATCGGTTCTGTGAGCGTAATGACCTGGAACTGCGGGTAATCGGCGCGGAGGCCGACGAACGACTGGGTGGCGCGCTCGAAGTTCGGCGTCAGGTAGACCTCGACCACACCGTGCGCGGCGGGATCCGACAACGGATTCGCTCCGCTGTATTCAGGGATGCTGCTCTCGGCCGACGAGGCCGTATTGAAGAAGTAGATCTGCAGAATCGATCGACCGTTGATTTGTAGCGAGGTCTGTCTGCCGCGCTGCGTTGCCTCGGCAACATACTCGGCGCGCCAGCTGGGCGCATATGTGCCGCCGAAGTCGTAAACGAGGCGGTCGAATCCGTCGTGCCGCTCGATGTGCATGCCGCTGGCCGTCGCACCGGAGGCGGGCGACGTCGGCAAAGTTGGAATGTCGGTCGGGCCCAGTGCTGCGGTGGCGCTGGGAGGAGATGGGTTGCCGGGCACGGCGGTGGTGGCCGGGAATCGGGGAGGCGCCTCTGGGGGAGGGGCGCCGAAGCCGGACTGTGCCGCGGGCACCTTGTCCCACGGGGTCGACGCCGGTTCGGTCGCTGGGCGACTGGCAGCCTGCAGTCAGGGCAATCCCGGTAATCAGCGCGACGAACGGTAACGCCCTGCGCGTTTCGCCCCTCATGATCATGTATCGGCCCACGGCGGCGGAATGTTGCTCGCATTGCGACCCGAATCGTCGCCGAAAGCAGCGGGCTACGCCTCGCTGAGCGGCGCTTCGGGCTCGACCCGCGACGGCACCCACGGTTGGTCGAACCGCAATACCCCAAACGCCTCCCCATACTTGAACGGTCGGTCGGCGGCCACGAACTCGGCCATTCCTCGAACGAAGCCCTCCGCCTGCGCCAAGTCGTCCCCGACCTGGGTGACGTGACACGCCAGGCTCTCGATCTTCTTGTCGATGAACTCGCCGATGTCCACGACCATGTTCGGCTCGATGTTCATCATCAGCCAGACCCCGGTCAGCTTGACCGGTTCCAGTCCCTCCTCCAGCAATTCCGGGTAGGCCAGCCGGGTGTCCGCCCCTGGGATCACGGCGGCCAGCGTCGCTTCACCTGCAGCCCGATGATCCGGATGGTTGATGTACCGGTCCCTGAAGTACCGGGTCGTCGGATCGGTGGTCACCACCACCTCCGGCCGTACCTGTCGGATGAGCCGGACGATCTGCTCGCGAACTTCCAGCGTCGGCTCCAGCAAGCCGTCCTCGTAGCCGAGGAACTCCACCCGATCGACGCCGACCACCTTGGCCGAGGCCCGAGCCTCCGCCTCGCGCAGCGCAGCCAACCGCTCCCGGGTCATCTCCGGATCGCTCGACCCCGCCGCCCCGTTGGTCACCAACCCGTAGGTGACGTGTGCGCCCTCCCGCACCCATCGCGCGACCGTTCCTGCGCATCCGAACTCGATGTCATCCGGATGCGCCACGACCACCAGCGCTCTTCCCGGCGTCCAGTACTCCATCGCCACAACCCCCATGGTTCGTCTGCCAACTCAGCACAGCCAGGGCACAGCCGTCGACCAGTATTCCAGCGCCCGGTTCGCTCACTCGTCGCGGTAGCCAGCGCCGACCTCCGGCGTGGCCCTGACCTGCGCATCGATGAGGTTGCCGGCTCGCTAATCCACCGCGAAGACACACGGGTGCAGCTGGGCCTTGCCGTACATCGCCGTGGCGAAGGCATGCAGCCCGCGCCCGGACCTGTCGGAGATTGCCGGTGACTGGCGCGACTTGGTGAGTCCGCGGCGATCCGGTGCATCGTCAGTGCGTCCAGTCCGTCAGGCCGACTCGGCGTCGATCCGCCCCGAATTCACTGCCGCGACCAGCGCGGCATGATCGGCTTCGGTTTGATCCGCGTACCGAACGGAATACCGCCCGATCACCTCGTCCAGTTCCTCGTCGCCGGCGAAGTAGCCGGCGAGCAGCCGCGGATCGAGGGAGCGGGTGTGCGCACGCGCGAGCAGTGAGCCGGCCAGGCGACCGTAGTCGTCGAGATGGTCTCGTTCCAGGCCGGTGGGGTCGATGTCTCCCTTGAGGTTTCGGAACTGCCGCACGATGTAGGGGCGACCGTCGATAGTCGTCCAGCCCAGCAGGATGTCCGTCTCAGCCTGTACGAGCCGCGCGCCGTGCACTATCCGCTTTCCCTCGTGCTTCGGCGTATCGGCCGGCAGGTACGGCGACAATGCGGAGGGCCGGGCCTGCTTCAGCTGTAGGACGAGAACCTCGTCGCGATTGCCGTGCAGCAGGGCGACATAGCTGCGCAGACCGACGCTGCCGGTTCCGACGATCCGGAATGCGACGTCGGACACCGTGAATCGGGTGATCAAATTGCGGCGCGACTCGCGCAGCGACTCCACGTAGCCTTCCAGGCCATCGGTCACGGCATCGGCGACCCCTTGCTCCACGTGCGTGAGAATCGGCGGATCCTCGACGAATCGTCGCCGGCGGATACCGGTTTCGTGATCATCGAGGTGCTCGGTCCATTTCGCTGCCACCTTCTCGCTGGTGTTGCGACGGGCCTTCTGTGCGGCCCTGTCGAAGTCGTCGAGCAGAGCGTCGGCCTTGGCCCGCTCCAGCGTCGACTTGTCCGGCAGCGCATTCCAGGACTGCAGAAACGGCAGCTCGGCAAGATTGCGAATCGTGCGCCGATACGACTTGACGGCGTCTTCGGCGGCCTCGATGCAGCCGCTTTCGGACACACCGCCTTCGCGTCCGGCGAGCACGAGGCTCGCGGCGAGCCGTTTGAGGTCCCATTCCCACGGCCCAGGCAGCGTCTCATCGAAATCGTTGATGTCCATGACGATTTCGCCGTCCGGCGTCCCGTACAAGCCGAAGTTCGCAGCATGCGCGTCACCGCACAGCTGCGCCGTCAATCCATTGGCCGGTGAATCGGCAAGGTCGGCCGCCATCAGACCGCCGGCGCCGCGGAAGAACGCGAACGGAGATTCGATCATCCGACCGATTCGCAGCGGGATCAGATCCGCCAGCCGCCCCTCGTTGCTCGCGTTGACGAAGCCGAGCACATCCGGGCGCCCGGCGCCCGTCGCGGCATGATCGTGCGCGCTCGATGGCACGGTTGAGCGCAACGCGTCGCCGCGCGCGAAGACGTCCTCCGCCTCGACCCGGGTTCGCAGGTCGACCCACGCGGGATTCGTCGCCACGACCGCGACCCTATCCCGGTCGCCTCTCCGACGCGACGCTTGGGGGACGCTGGGCGAGTTCGAGGAAGGAAGGTGTCGACCGAGCGCTCGCATTCTTCGCCGACAAGCTTGGTACAGCTACCTTCGATTCGCCGTAGTGATGACCGGGGCCAGCGGGCCAGTGCTCGTTCTGGGTCCGATGTATTACGGTCATCTCGTAGCTGTCGAGTGATCGCGCCGCGCTGCGGGAGGGTGCGACCGGTGAGGAGGCCACATATGGGAGCCGACTCCAATCCTGATGTGGCGCGAGCCATGTTCGCGAGCTACGTCGCCCAAGATCGCGCGGCGGCGGAGCGGCTCATCGCCGAGGACTTCGTCTTCACCAGCCCGCAGGATGACCACATCGACAAGGCGGCGTTCTTCGAGCGCTGTTTCCCGACGGCGGACCGGGTGTCGACTCAGGAACTCCACATCGTCGTGCCGGCCGGGGACGACGACGTGTTCGTCCTGTACGAGTACGAGTTGCGTGTCGGCGGCCGATATCGCAATGCCGAACTCATCACGGTCCGTGGTGGCCGGATCGTCGAAACGCAGGTCTTCTTCGGCGGCCGCGTTCCGGACGCCTGACGGTGCCGCCACACCCATCACACCCGATGAACGGCGCGCCTCGCCGGGTACCACGTCTCGCCGATCGGTTTGCCCGCCATGTTCCAGCTCCATGAAACGGTGGGGACGACTCGCATGTAATAGCCCGGGCCGACCATCCCCACCCGTTCGACCGGATCCTCGCCGCGGCCGTAGATCCGGATTCCGCGGGCGATGAACGGCTCGAACGACACCATGTCGTCGACGACGATGGCGACCTTGCGGTTGCCCTCTCGCACGTTGCGGACCTTGCGCGTACCCAGTACCTGCCGGCCGGCCCCGCAGACCCAGAGGTGCGGCCCCTCGTATTCGAGCGCGACCGGCACGACGTCGGGCTGCCCGTCGCCGGCTACTGTGGCCAGCCGGGCGAGCGGCTGGGACGTCAGATACGCGATCTCCTCCTCGGTGAACGACATCGCAACCTCCTCCTCGACGTCGCGGGCGCGGCGTATCCAATGTCTCACTCGCAGTGTTCGGGGAGTCGGGGTTCGAGAGAGGAACCGTTGAACCCCGAGGTCATAGGTAGGTCAGGCGTGCTCTTTCGCCGGTTCGACTGTTCGATTCTCGGCTCCGGTGAACGACAGCGCGCGCAAGGCGCACAGCCAGCCGATGCCGCCGATGGTCATGCGCACATAGTTCAGCCCTGTCCACCAAGCGACGAACGTCTCCACACAGCTACGGCTGCAGGCGGTGCGATCGGTGATGTTCCACTCCGCCGTCGCGGCGCGACTCGGAATCGCCGTGACGGATTTCAACTGCCTCAACGTGTTGAGCCTCGATGGCTCGCAGACCCCGGGACGGCTGGCCGAGCGCATCGGAATCACCCGCGGCGGCGCCGTCACCGCGATGATCGACCGGCTCGAACGCGCCGGGTTCGTGCGTCGACGGCGGGATACCGGTGATCGCCGACGGGTCCTGGTCGAATTGGACAGCGCCGTTGCGGGCGATGCGATCACCGATGTTCGGCGACCTAGGAACCGCGGTTGCCGAATATCTCGACGGCTACACGGTCGAGGAACTCCGGATGCTGCAGCGCTTTACGTCCGATGTCAACACGCTCGTGTCGCAGGCCACGGAGAAGCTACGACGGGCTCAACTGGGATCCGCCCCGCGGATCGCTGGAGGGATTGTCGATTAGCTTGCCGGGCGACGCGGAATCGCGCGCCACCGGCGGGGAACGTCGGTGACCATCGTGCACGATCGGCGGATGGCGGCCGGACGCGCGTGCAGCGAAGTTGCCACAGGCGACGGCAGCGTCGGCACTGTCACGTTGGCTGACAGCGTGGGATGATCTTCGGGTTGATCGAAGCTGCTCCGCCTAGCGGATACGAGCGGGGAACCGGTGGTAGAACTCCAGGGTGTGCGTCCAGACACAAGGAGACGACGTTGATTCCCCGCAGGGTCCTGTTCGGCAATCCGCAACGGATCGCCGCCACCATCAGCCCTGATGGCAGTTTGATCGGTTTCCTTGCCCCCATGAACGGCATCCTCAACGTGTGGGTCGCCCCGTCGACGACCTTGGTGCCGCCAAACCGGTCACCGACGACAAGACCCGTGACATCCACGGCTACGGCTGGGCCTTCACCTGCGGGCATATCGTCTATAACCAGGACAGGGGCGGAGACGAGAACTGGCACGTGTACGCCACCGACGTCACGACGCTCGAGTCGATCGACCTCACGCCGCTGGACGGCATACACGCCATCATCGAATGCATCAGCGAGCGATTCCCCGACGAGATCCTCGTCGGGCTGAACGACCGTGACCCGCAGTTGCACGACATTTGGCGCGTGAACCTCCGTACCGGCGAACGCACCCTCGTCCAGCGCAACCCCGGTCTCGCGGGATTCGTGGCCGATGACGACTTCAATATCCGCTTCGCTTTCAAATACACGCCCGACGGCGGTGCTGTGCTGCTGAGGATCCCCGAGGGCGCCACGCACGCCACGCCGGACGACACCCAGTCGTGGGAGGAGTTCATCACGGTCGGGCCGCTCGACGTGATGACCACCTACCCGGTGGGATTCAACAAGGACGCCACCGTCCTCTACGTGCAAGACAGCCGCAGTCGCAACACCAGCGCCTTGGTCGCAGTCGACATCTCCACCGGCAAGAAGACGCTCCTGGCCGAACACGACAAGGCCGACGTCGATGCGATCATGGTCCACCCCACCGAAAAGACGATTCAAGCGGTCGGGTTTACCTACGCCCGCCGCGAGTGGAAGATCCTCGACGACGCGATCAAATCCGACCTCGACTACCTCGAGACGGTCGAGGACGGCGAGCTGCTAACTACGAGTACCTCGCTCGACAATTCACAGTGGATAGTTGCGTTCCTGCTCGACGACGGCCCGGTGCGGTACTACCGGTACGACCGCAACACCAAACAGGCGCATTACCTGTTCAGCAGCCGGGACGACCTCGCCGGCTACCCGCTGGTGAAGATGCACGACGTGATCATCGAGAGCCGGGACGGGTTGCCGCTGGTGGGGTACTTGTCGCTGCCAGCGACGAGCGACCGCGATGGCGACGACCGGCCCGACCGGCCCGTGCCCTTGGTGCTCGACGTGCACGGCGGCCCCTGGTTCCGCGACGAGTGGGGCTTCAACCCCAATCACCAATGGCTCGCCGATCGCGGCTACGCCGTGCTCAGCGTCAACTACCGCGGCTCGACCGGATTCGGCAAGGCGTTCGTGAACGCCGCCGACGGCGAGTGGGCCGGCAAGATGCACGACGATCTGATCGACGCCGTCGAGTGGGCCGTCCGGGAAGGTATCGCCGTCGAGTCCGCGGTCGCCATCATGGGCGGCAGCTACGGCGGTTACGCAACCCTGGTCGGTCTGACCTTCACGCCGGAGGTGTTCGCTTGCGGGGTGGACATCGTCGGCCCGTCGAGCCTGCTGACCCTGCTGGAAAATGCCCCGCCGTACTGGGCGCCGTTCGTGCCCGTCTTGGCGGTGCGCATCGGTGACGTGACCACGCAGGAGGGCCGCTCAAAGCTGCTGGAGCGATCACCCCTGCGGCTGGTCGATAACATCCGGCGTCCGCTCCTGATCGGGCAGGGCGCCAACGACCCGCGTGTCACGCAGCTCGAGGCCGACCAAATCGTGGAAGCAATGCGGGCGAAGAGCATCCCGGTCACCTACGTCCTGTATCCCGATGAGGGCCACGGCTTCGTGCGCCAAGAGAACCGCGTGTCGTTCAACGCGGTCACGAGGCGTTCCTCGCAGAGCACCTCGGCGGCGAATACGAATCGGTGGGAAATGATTTCGATAACTCGTCGCTTCACGTTCCGGTCGGTGTCGACGGCGTGGCCGGTCTCGGCGAGGCCCTCTCCGCCGACCGCCGTAGCATGCCGCGGCCACCGGAGCGCAACGTCGCTGCGCCCGATTCGACATGAACTGAGCCCCCCACTTGCTCCCTGCGGACAAGTCCAGCTATCAGGTTGAGAACTGTTCCTTTATCGATCTTGGAGTGGTTGACTGGAAGGGAGCTATCGCACGTACCCGGGGGCTGATCGCCATGCGGAATGCGAATATGGCTGCACGTCTTGCGCTCGCGGCGATTATGGCCGCGATCCCCCTGCTCTGCGCGTCGGCTGCCTCAGTCGCCGGCACGCTGAGCGCTCTGCCACCGCCGGCACCGGTAGGCGCCCTCGGCGCGCGGGTGCTTGACCCGGCCGCCGGGGACGTGGTCGGCATCGCCCAGCCGATCCTGATCTCGTTCGCCGGGCCGATCGCCGACCGCGCGAGCCTCGAGCGATCCGTGGTGATCACCTCGACGCGTCCGGTGTCGGGGCGGTTCGACTGGCTCGACGACCGGCACGTGCAGTGGTTGCCCGACGGGTTCTGGCCCGCGCACACCGACGTGTCCGTCCAGGTTGCGAGCGCGCGGACGGAGTTCGACGTCGGCGACGCGTTGGTCGCCGTCGCCGACACCTCGACGCACCAGGTCGTCGTGAGCATCAACGACCAGGTGGTCCGGACGATGCCGGCGTCGATGGGCAAGCCGGGGTACGAGACACCGCTCGGGACCTTCCCCGTTATCGAGAAGTTCCGCGCGATGGTGATGGATTCCTCGACCTACGGTGTCCCTATCGACGCACCCGAGGGCTACCGCATCGACGTGGAGTACGCGGTCCGCATCACCTGGGGCGGAGTCTTCGTGCACGCGGCACCGTGGTCGGTGAGCCAGCAGGGCCGCGCGAACGTCAGCCACGGCTGCATCAACCTCAATACCCAGAACGCGAAGTGGTTCTACGACAACGCAAAAAAGGGCGACCCGGTGATCGTGCAGTATTAGATTGGGCTCCTGCACCGTTCGCTCGAGTTTCACAGCCAACTCGATCCAGGTGAACACAACGCGACCATCCCCGTGATGTCGTCGAGAACTCGCTCGCGAACTAGGTTGACGCTCGGCCCGGCGTCGACTCGGACAGCGAAGCGCTACGGAAGGTCACGGATCAGATCGCGGACCCGTTCCATCGTGGTGGCGGCCGCTGCACGGTTCCTCAGCAGGCAGGCGCGAATCCAGAAGCTCCCGTGTTCGCGCTGGAACGGCACGCCGCCGCGCATGCTGGTCCACATGCTGCCGATCGCAGTGTTCAGGAAGGGGTCGACGATCAGAGCTCTGACTCGAACGTCCCCGCCGCTGTCGGGTGGACGTAGGTCGAACGTCGCGTGCGGAGGCGCCGTTTCGACGTTCTCCACGAGTTCGGCGAGCGTGTCGACGATGTCGTGCTTCGGCCACGGTGGGGATTCCTCCGCGGGTTCGTTCGCGGCCTCGTACCCGACGTCCGGATTTTCCATGGCGCGCAGGTAGGTCAGGCCGGCGTCGGGACCGGCCACGTTGCGAATCGCCCACGCGGTGTCACCTCGACGCAGGGCTTGCCAGGCCTCGGTAATCTCCTCGCTGCGGCGGCGATCCTCGCGGCTGCGGTCCTGGCGGCCATCTTCGTCGCGCAGATCCTGGTCGCGCCACACCGCACGGTCGTGCTCCCGCCGCGCATCCTCGCGGCGCTGGTACTCACGGTCGTTCTCGCTCGACATTGCTCCTCCACGACGCTCAGCTGCCGGCGAGCTACATCATCTCGTCCCGCCACTTCCGCAACCAGCCACCGCAGGGCTCGAAATCCGCACCCTGCAACCGTGTGGTCGGAACATCCCAGTGAGTGGCCGAAGTTCCGATCCGCGGCCCAGCCACGCCGAACTGACCGGAGGGATCCTCAGTGCAGCGTCGGCGCGTACGTCAGCATCTGCATGCGCCCGTAGAACGTGCGCGAGTCGACCACACGTCTTCGCCGACACACTCGGGTCGGTGTTCAGCCCGCGCTGACGGCACGCTGCGCGAGCGCGGCGACGGCCTCGACGATCCTCGGTCCGAACATTTCGGGGTCGTTGTGGTCCACGCCGGGCAGCACGACCCGCTCGACCGGTCCCGCCGAAGCGGCGGCCACCTGCTCGCTCTGCTCCGGCGGGACGATCGAATCGGCCGTGCCGTAGACGATCGTCGTCGGCACTGCAATCCCCGCGACAAGGTCTGCGACCGGGAACCGGTCTCGCAGCAGCAGCCCGACGGGCAGGAACGGGTAGTGCACCCGACCGACCGAGGCCAGGTCGGTGAACGGTGACCGCAGCAACAGACCCGCGGGCGGATGCTCGGTCGCGAGCTCGGTCACCACCGCCGCGCCGAGGCTTTCGCCGAAATACAGCAACTGCGACGGCGGCACTCCGCGGTCCTCGACGAGATACCGGTGCGCGGCACGGACGTCGAGGGCGAGACCGTCCTCGGTGGGGCTACCCGGATTGCCGCCGTATCCGCGATAATCGAACACCAGAGTGGCGAATCCGGCGTCGGCGAGAGCCGCGGCTAGGTCCGCACGCGACGACCGGTTGCCCGCGTTCCCGTTCGCGACGAGAACGGTCACCCCGCCGCCGCCGACCGGCGCCACGTACCAGGCGCCGAGTTCGAGACCGTCGGCGGTGGTCAACCGGATGTCCTCGGCGTTCTCGATAACGTCGCCGGCCGGCGGCACCGGTGTGCGGTCGGGGAAGTAGAGCAACCGGCGCTGCAGAATCCACGCCGCGACCACGAGCAGCACGACGACGGCGAGCGCGATCAGCGCAAACCGCCCGAGCGTTGCCGCGGAGGCCATGAGTCCATCCTGCCCGTCGACGACCCGGTCTCGACACCCCGCCCGGGCTACCCTCCTCACGTGCATGAGGTGCGCTACGCACACTGCGGGGACCTGAGCATCGCGTATCAGGTGCTGGGCAAGCCCGGCCCGGACCTCGTGTTCGTCCCGGGTTTCGTCTCCCACCTGGACATTGCCTGGGAGGAACCGCACTTTGCGCGGTTCCTGCGCGGCCTTGCCGGGTTCAGCCGGCTGATCTGGTTCGACAAGCGCGGAACCGGGCTGTCGGATCCCGCGCACGGGCCCATGACGGTCGACGCCGTCCTCGACGATGTCCGCGCCGTGATGGATGCCGCCGACTCCACGCGTGCGACCCTGTTCGGCGTCGCGGTGGGCGCCGCCATCTGCACGACCTTCGCGCTGCGCGAACCCGGGCGGGTACGGTCCCTCGTGCTCTGGGACGCGCACGCCCGCCTGCTCGCCGCCGACGGTTATCCGGCCGGATGGAGCGCGGACTTCTTCGCCGCCGTCCTCGACGGGGTCGACCACAATTGGGCCACCGGCTTCGGGATCGAGGCGATGAACCCGTCGCTGGCCGGCGACGAGCGCTATCGGTCGTGGTTCGTCCGGCACGCCCGCGCGGCCGCGAGCCCCGCGGAAGCCAAGCAGTTGTTCCGGCTGTGCGCGGACGCCGACCTGCGGCCCGTTCTCGGTGACCTGCACGTACCCACCCTCCTGCTGCACCACACCGACGATCCCTGGCTGTCGGTCGAGCACTCTCGATATGTGGCAAGCAAAGTCCCGGACTCGCTGTTGATCGAGCTGCCCGGCGTCGACCATTGGCCATGGATCGGCGACATGGACGCCGTGCTCGTCGAGATCGAAGAGTTCGTCACCGGGGTGCGGCCCCGCCGTCGCCGTCCAGCGTGGGGACCCGACGCGCTGACCCGGCGTGAGCGTGAGGTCGTCGAACTCGCGGTGCAGGGACTCGGCGCCCGAGAAATCGCCGACCGCCTCGTCATCGGCGAGCGGACTGCCGAGACGCACATCGCCAACGTCTACACCAAGCTCGGTATCGGCTCACGCGTCGAACTGGTCCGGCGTGCTGGAGAATTCGGCTTCTAGCTGACGCGAAAATCCGTACCGGTACGGATGTCTCCCGTCCGCGCCGCTCGTAGCGTTGTGTTGGGATTGGAGTGGACGATGGACATCGACGAGCTGACCAGGCGGATCGGCGCTGCCGCCGAGGCACCGGATTTCGGGCCGGAGCGGGTGCGCGTGATCCTCACCGATGCGCTGGCGACACAAGATGATTGGCTTACCGGTGCGCTGCAGCACCGCGATCCCGACGTCGACTGGGTGCTCTATCCGGTGTACCGCGCGCCGGACCGCAGGGCGTCTCTGCTCGTCGCCGTGTTCTCCTCGGGCGCCGTCAGTCCGGCCCACGATCACGGCACCTGGGCGGTGGTGGGGATCTATCGGGGCCGGGAACGCGAGATCAGGTATCGCCGCCGCGGGGAGTGTCTCGAAGTCGAACGCACGCTGGTGAATCCGCGCGGCGCGATCAGCATCGTTCCGTCGGACGCGATCCACTCGGTCGAGGCGCTCGACGGATGCGACGCGGTGTCGATCCACGTCTACGGCACCGACATCGTCACCCAGCGGCGCAGCAGTTTCGACCCGGCCACCGGCGAGGAGACCATCTTCACGCCGGACTTCACGACTTCAGACGGTTGACGATGGTCATCGCCGGCGCGCGGAGGAACTCGATCAGCGCCGGCGCCAGCGTCGCGTCCGGAATCCCGTGCCACTCGCCGGGCAGCGTGCGGTGCGTGGCGGCGGGCATGGCGGCGGCGACGGCGGTGGCCATGGTCGCGAGGGAGTCGTCGCTGCCGGCGCTGTCGACGACCAGGGTCGGCGTTGTGACCGCCGCCAGCATCTCGAAGGAGGTTGCCTCGCTGATCAGGCTGTCATAGGCGAGGGTATGGGCGACGGACTCCATGGCGGACCACGATTCGGTGCCGCGCATGCCGGCGACGACATCGGCGGGTACCCCGATCTCGGTCAGGTAGTACTCCACCGCCGCCGACGGTGAACCGTGGGACGTCAGGCGGCGCAGGTCGGCGATGAACTTCCGCTGTGCGGATCGGTCGTCGTCGTGTTCGATCGGCGGTTCGAGCAGCGCCATCCTCGCGATGTTCAGCCCGCCGGCGGCGGCGTGCAGGGCGAGCAGTGCCCCCGAGGAGAAGCCGTATAGACACGCCGCGCCTCCCGCATGTTCGATCAGCGCGGCGAGGTCCTCGATTTCACGCGCCACCTGATACGGCTGACCGTCGCCGCTTGCACCGCGACTGCGGCGGTCGTAGTGGTAGACGGTGAAGTCGCCTGCGATCAGGTCGATCAGCCCGCTGAACGAGCTGAAACCACGGTAGTGGCCGGCCGCGTCGACGAGGATCAGCGACGGCCCCGTGCCGGTGCGGTCGAACGCGATGGTCGTGCCGTCGGCGGAGGTGACGGTCCCGGTGGTCGTCTCCATGGCTGTCTCCGCTCTCGCGTGGATGGGCGAGTTCATCGGCGGGTCCCCGCCGCGACGGCAGGACCGGCACCGACCTGTCCGAGGACCGCCTCCCAGGTTTGGCCTCGGACGCTCGAGTTGCTCAGGTTCCACCCGGCACGGTACGCCCTGCCGGCCTTGCCCGGGATTCGCACCGGCAGGCAGAGCCGATGCTTGCCGCATGCCCGCAGGGCGCTGCGGATCACGTGGGCTGCGTCGTATGTCGTCGGTCCGACGATGTCATCGACGCGCCCCGCCGAGTGACCGACGGCAAGCTCGGCGAGGCGGTCGGCGACCTCGGCGGCGGCGACGGGTTGCAGCCGAATCCCGGTGGGTATCGGGACGACGGGCAGCCTGGCCATCCTGACGGCGAGGTCGTAGCACGATTCCTGGAACTGAGCCGCGCGCACCAGCGACCACGGGACGCCACCGGCGGCCAGGGCCTGCTCGAGTCCGAGCTTCGCCCTGAAGTAGCCCACTGGCATGCGATCCGCGCCGACGACCGAGATCGCCAGGACGTGTTCGACGCCGCTGTTGCCGGCCGCCTTCAGCAGGGTATGTGCGGCACGGTCGTCGCCCCTGGGTCCGCCGGCGAGGTGGACAATGACGCGAACGTCGGCAAGTGCCGCGGCGATGCCCTTGCCGGAGAGCAGGTCCGCGGTGACGTGTTCGACGCCGGGCGCGCCGGGCCGGCGGCCGCGGCTGAGCACCCGCACGGGGTGGTCCGCCGCCAGTCGAGGAACCACGAGCCTGCCGAGGGTGCCGGTACCGCCGGTGATCAGAATGGGTGAGGTCATCTCTTCGGCCTTTCGTCGAGCGGTCCGTGAGGGGCCGCGGTCACACCTCGCGGTCGCGTGGTGTCAGAGCTATTGACACGGCCGAGGGAAGGGATGTGACATGACCGACCAACAGGAGTTCCTCGCCGAGGAGTTCGAGCGACACCGTCGGCACCTG
Organism: Aldersonia sp.; assembly: GCA_036524855.1. Taxonomy (GTDB): domain Bacteria; phylum Actinomycetota; class Actinomycetes; order Mycobacteriales; family Mycobacteriaceae; genus Aldersonia. Next base: position 21,805 of record DATDBL010000133.1, read on the forward strand.
CGCGCGGTGGCCTATCGGATGCTCGGCTCGGTGAGCGAGGCCGATGATGCCGTCCAGGACGCGTGGCTGCGGGTGAGCCGTGCCGACGCCGGCGACGTGGACAACATGGGCGGGTGGCTCACCACGATCGTTGCGCGGGTCTGCCTGAACCTGCTCCGATCCCGCAGGACGCTCCGCGAGTCGCCGTTGGATGTGCACGTCCCCGACCCGCTCATCAGCCGCGACGACCGCCCAGACCCCGAGCAGCAGGCACTGCTCGCGGACGCCGTCGGATTGGCGCTGCTGGTGGTGTTGGACCAGTTGAGCCCCGCGGAGCGACTGGCGTTCGTGTTGCATGACCTGTTCGACATGCCCATGTCGGAGATCGCCGCGATGCTGGACCGCACCCCCGCGGCCACACGCCAACTGGCCTCGCGGGCGCGGCGTCGCGTCCGCGGCGGCGCGCCGGAACCGGACCGCGACCTGGCTCGGCAGCGCGAGGTGGTCGACGCCTTCTTCGCCGCCGCGATCCGCGGCGACTTCGACGCCCTGCTGGCCGTGCTGCACCCCGACGTCGTGCTCCGGTCCGACGGTGGCAGCGCCCGTCCACAGATGACGATGGTCCTGCACGGCGCGGCAGCAGTGGCCAAGCAGGCGTTCGCGTCGACCCCGTTGGCGCCGTTCGTGCACCGCGCGCTGATCAACGGTGCCGCCGGTGTGATCGTCGCGCCACACGGGCGAGCCCAGTTCGTCATGGCCTTCACCGTGGCGGGCGGCCGCGTCGTCGCCATCGACGTTCTGTCCGACCCCGATCGGTTGGGTCGGCTCGCGTTCGATCTGGACTGACCTACCCGCGCCGCGCATACCATCGACCCATGCCCCTCGACCTCTATGCAGGCATTCCCGTCGCGGACTTCCCGGCCGCGGTGGCATGGTACGAGACCTTGTTCGGCACCGCGCCGGACGTTGCCGACGGGACCGAGGCCGTCTGGGATCTCGCCGAGCATCGGTCGGTGTTCATCGAGCGGGCGCCCGACCGGGCCGGGAACGCACGGCATTCCATCTTCGTCGACGACCTCGACGCCTGGGTCGCGGAGGTCGCGGGGCGGGGGCTCGTCCCCGTGGGGCGGGAGGAGTACCCGAACGGGGTGCGCAAGGCCAACTTTCGGGACCCGGACGGAAACGAGATCGGGTTCGGCGACGCGCCGCAGCTGACGTAGCGGCCGATTATCGGACCGGCGCGAACAATTCGGTGCGCATGGTCGCGGGATCGGCCTCGGGGCTGGGTTCGGTCACGTAAACCTCGACGAACCGATGTTCCGGCTGGGCACCCGCCGCGGCGACGGCGCCGAGCAGACCGCCCCAGGCGGGGCCGAGCCCGTCGTACCCGCCGACGTGCGTCACCGTCGCGTAGCGCCCACCCGCCACGACGGACGGGCGCACGACCAGGCCCGCGTGCTCGGACTCGCTGGTCAACGGTGTCACGACCGGGAACGCGATCTCGGCGTCGAACGTCGCCGAGGGGTCGCCGTGGTACACCGCGAGCGGCGATCCGGCCGGGACCACGACGCCTGCCTCGATCGCCGCACGTAGGGCATTGAAGCCCTCGTCGAAGCAGGTGACGAGTGCGTCCTGGGTGATGCCGTCGTAGCGGATCGCGGCGAGTGGCACGTCCGCGACGTCCAACCACTCGACCTCGGTGCGGGGCTGCTCGGTGATGGGCAGGGACACGAATCCTCCTCGGCTCTGGCGGTTCGGCTCTGATTCTGCCGGGCGGCGTGGGCCTGACGGCACGATTGCGTGCGAAATCGACGGGATCCCGTCGCTCGAGCCCGCGAGTGTGTCGTGGCACCCACCGATCCGGGCGCGACGGGTCCCGTCGGCTGGCTAAGGTCACGTGTCCTCGGCGGTCGGGTCCAGATCGATGCGAACCGTGACCGGATCCACCGCGAGCACGTTGACCAGCACGGCGTTGAGGGCCCGCACCGGGTGGCGCCTGCCGACGAGCAGACGTTGCCGCCGCGCCGGGTCGTCGTCGAGCAGGACGTGCGCGACCCCGGTTCGCCACGCCAGGCGCCATCCGCTGCGCACCTGGACCCGCACCCGCGGATCGGCCCGCAGGTTGCGGATGTACCCGGCCGACAGGCCGTGCTCGGCGACGACCCAGAACCGGTCACCCTCGTGCCCGTTGCCGACCGGCACGACCCGGCGGCGACCGGTGGTACGCCCGGTCGTCTCGAGGAGCGACCAGCCCAGTGGGACGCCGAGGCGCACGACCGCCGCCACGATCGGATTGACCAGGTAGCGCTGCGCCGCGGCGACGACCCGTCGCTTGCCGCGTGGGAACCGCACCGTCGCCGCGATGTTCAGCACCAGGACGACCGTCACGAGCACCGGGTACGGGATCCCGAACGGCGACCCGCCCTCCACAGCCCAGTCGATCCAGGTCAGCGCCGACAATGCCACGCACGCAAGGACCAGTGGTGCGCGGCGACGAACAATACGACCGTATTGGAGAACCATACGGTCGTATGCTAGTCGTTGTGGTCACGTCGTCAACCCCCGATCGACCGCGGCAGGTAGCCGAGGCGGTGCTGCAGATCATCGCCGCGCGCGGCACGGACGCGGTCAGCGTCCGCGAGGTCGCCGCGGCGCTCGGCCTGTCGATCGGCGCGATCCAGCACCATTTCTCGACCAAGGCCGAGATGCTCGAGTTCGCCTTCCGACACAGCGTGGCGCGCATTCGTGACCGCGTGGCCGTCCTGCCCCCGAGCGGCGACCGCGCCCGCGACATCCGGATCGTCCTGCGCGAGCTGCTTCCGCTCGACGAGACATGCCGCGCGGACACCGCCGTGCACCTGGCCTTTGCGTCGCTGGCCGTCACCACACCGGGGTTGCAGGCGATCCAGCACGACCTGCTCGCCGGCATCCGCAGCGAACTGGTCGACGTGCTCGGGCCGGGGCACGAGGCGCACGCCGCGATGCTGCTGGCTGCCGTGGACGGTTTGGCGCTGCACGCGATCAGCGCGCCCGGCGGCCTCGACCCCGGCGACCTCGAGGCCGCCCTCGGCGTCGCCGTCGACGCCGCGCTGCGGCCGGTGGGCTAGGTCGGTGGGCTTCACGACACGGTTGCTTCGCCTGCCGGACACCGTCGAACTGGGGTAGTGCACTACCCGCGTCATTCGTCGTGGCGCGTCGCACGATCGTGTGGTGAGCACAAACCATGGTCGGCGGGCGGCGTTGGACCGGTTACCGCTGCCGTATTCGGAGGCGCTGCGGTTACGTGACGCCGGCGTCGCGGACGACGTGATCGCCGAGATCCTCGCGATCGAACCCGAGGCCCTCGACACCCTGATACGCATCGCGGAAGCCAACTCGCCGCGGCACAGAACCGCGACCACAGATGACCTCCCTGCAACTCGACGCATCCGCCACGGCGACGCAATACGCTGAGGTGATGGGCAGCGGCTGGCCGCTGACGGGGCGCACCGAGGAACTGAAGGCGATCACCGAGAGCCTCGACACGGCCGGGGCGGCGGGAATCGTGCTCGCCGGCGCCGCCGGGGTGGGCAAGACCCGACTGGCCCGCGAAGCCCTCACCCGCGCCGGCCGCCGCGGCCGCGACTGCCGTTTCGTGGCCGCGACCGCCTCGGCGCAGTCGGTGCCATTGGGCGCGTTCGCCGACTACGCCGACCGGCTCGGCCCCGACCCGTTGGCGCGGGTCCGTGACGTCGTCGACGCCGTGACGTGCACGTCGCGTCGCGGACCGGTCGTGGTGGGTGTCGACGATGCGCACCTGCTCGACGAACAATCGGCCCTCGTGGTTCATCAGATCGTGCGGCGGCAACTCGCCACGGTCGTGCTGACCGTGCGCACCGGCGAACCGGCGCCGGATGCGATCACCGCCCTGTGGAAGGACGAACTGCTGCCGCGGCTGGAGGTGCAGCCACTGTCCAGGGCGGAGACCGCGTCCCTGCTCGGATGCGTGCTCGCCGGCGACGTCGAGTCCTCCACCGCCGAGCGGATCTGGGACTACACCCGCGGCAACGCCCTGTATCTGCGTCAACTGATCGCCGACGAACTCGCCGCCGGTCGATTCACCCAACGCTCCGGACTATGGATTTGGGACACGCAGCTGCGGATGTCCCCGTCCCTGGCCGACCTGATCGACACCACCATCGGCCGTCAACCCGACCCAGTCCTCGCGGTCCTCGACGTCCTCGCCGTCCTCGCCGTCGCCGACCCGGTCGAGTTGGCCGTCCTTTCTGCGATGACTCCGGTCGAGGCGATCGACGCCGCCGAAGCCGCCGGGGTGATCACGGTCGACACCAGCTCCGATCCCGTCGTGGCCCGGACCGCGCACCCACTCTTCGGCGAGGTCCGCCGCGCCCGGGCCGGGACCATGCGGCTGCGACACCTACGTGGACGGGTCGCGACCGAACTCGCCAACACCGTCCCTCGACCCGATCTCATCCAGCGGGTGCGCCGCGCCACCCTGGTGATCGATTCCGATCTCACCCCCGACCCCGAACAGCTGATGGACGCCTCGAGTGCCGCACTGGAGCTGATGGACCCCACCACCGCCGAGCGGCTCGCCCACGCCGCCCTGCACGCCGGTGGCAGACGTCGCGCGCACGTGCTGCACGCGCTCGCCCTGGCGAGCTGCGACCGCCTCGGCGAGGCCCTCGGCACCTACGCCGAGTTGACCGAAACTGCCTCCACCGACCGCGCGCGCGTGATTCACACCCTCGGGCGGGCGCTTCTTCTGGCCCGAGCGTCGGAGCCCGACGCAGCCGAACACGAGCTGGCAGCCATTCGCGACCGCATTGCCGATCACGGCCTCGAGCGCCCCTACAACTGCGTGTTGGCCGCGCTGGCGGCGTTTCAGGGCCACCCCCAGATCGCCGTCGACGCAGCCGCGGCCGGGCTGAGCGAACCCGGATGGACGCATGCCTCGTTCGAGTTCACCGGAATAGCCGGTCTCGTTGTCGGACTCGGTGAGCTCGGCCGCATCGACGCCGTCCCCGATCGGACGCAGCGAGGATACGAACTCGGCCGCACGATGATCGAAAATCCAATGGGTCGATTCTTCTTGGGAAGCATGCACATCGCGGCATGCCAGCTCGCCGGACGGATCACCGAGGCGCAGGCGGTGGCCGATCGCCTCGCCGGCGAGCCGATGGACAACCCGCTCGCTCGCACCCACCGAGCGGTTCTCTGGGGTTCGACGGCGTTGGCGCGAGGGGATCTCACGCTCGCCGGGAGGCTATTCCGCGAAGCAACCGCCATCGCAGCATCGCTCGAATACCCGATAGCGAACCGACTGACCGGGCAACATCGACATGCGCTGGCGCTGGTCATGGCCGGGGACCACGCGTCCGCGGCAGCACTACTCCAGTCCGGAGCGCACGCCCGGACTGTGCCCGATTACTTCGGGTTCGAAGCCACGCTGGTGCAAGCTTGGGTTTACGCGGCGGGCGGGACCACCAGCGACGCAATCGCGCTCCTGCACGACTACGCGAGGCGTGCCGCGGAGTGCGCTCGGTCGGCGTGCGAGGTGCTGTGCCTGCAAACATCGGCACAGTTCGGTGACCGGACCGTCGCCGCACGGCTGGTCGAGCTGGCGTCGATCGTGCAAGGTCCCCGAGTCGCAGCGGCAGCCACACATGCGGCTGCCCTCCGCGACCGCGACGGCGACGGATTGCGGGAAGCGGCAACGTTGTACGAGGCGTTCGGTGACCGAATCGCCGCCGCTGACGCCGCCGCCCAGGCCGCGGTGCTGTACCGCGAGCAAGGCCGCCGGGGCGCTGCCATGACCGCGTCAGCGGTCGCCCGTCGATTGTCCGCCGAAACCGGCGCCGACACCCCCGCGCTACGCGCCAACACCGTCCCCATCCCGCTCACCGACCGCCAACGCGAGATCATCGCCCTCGCCGCCACCGGGCTCTCCAACCGCGAAATCGCCCACCGGCTGGTGATGTCGGTGCGCACCGTCGAAGGTCACCTGTTCCGCGCCTCCCAGAAGACCGGTGTCAACGGCCGCGATGAACTCATCGCCCTGCTCGGGAGCCGACCCGCAGCTCGTCACTGACACACCCGTGAACTCAACTCCGTTTCCCATGGGCCGCTCGTACGAACGAATTGTCTTATCCCGCGACGGCGCCCATCGCGAAACTATAGGCGCGTGTCATCCGATTATTCGCCGATTTTGGGTCTGATCAACTTTCGGTTGCGCGCGGGCTTCCAGAGCTTCCAGGGCCTCCAGCCGCATCTCGGACGCGGATGCCCTCGACCACGGCTCTCGCCTCCAGAACATATCGTCCAGGCCCTTGGCAAACCATGATGCAGAGAAGAACAAGATACCGACCACTTCAGCGACCCACAGCGGGCCGAGATTCCCCGGAAAAGTGCCATCGGCGCTAGATACCACAAGGTACACCACACCCACCACAACTATGATCACGCCGCAGGCGAGGTGAAACCACCAGCGAATATGGTTCGAAATCCAGGCGAGCGCTTTTCGGGGTTTGCTCCACCACCAGGAGTTCGGGCCGACGCTGCCGTCTGCATCCCGCTCCATCTGGAAGCGCCGGTCGTGGAGAGCCGTGTTGACGCATAGGCTAACGAACATGGTGAACACCACTGCGGCGGCGGAATGGTGCACGATTCCTGTGGGCTCCTCGCCCAAGGCGATCTGCAAGGGGGCGAGAGTGGGTGTCGGTTCACCCGAACCGCATTCGACAGTATCCGGGAGACGGGTGGGGAAGATGGCGACGGTTATTGCAGCCAAGCCCGCCACGAGACTCAGCCCGTTGGCAAGGGATCTTCGGGTTATCTTGTAGGACGCCAGCAGGAATCCGACGATGCCGAGCCCGATCACGAATATATCGCGAGCCCCCGAGTGGTAGTAGGCACTCAACGAATCTCGCACCCGAAGGCAGCTTTCGCCCAGGAGCGCAAGGTCCACAACAATCAGCACGATTGGCAGCAGCACGCCCACGACTCCCGCGGCGAACCGAATTATCAGGAGAGACCGGACCGAATTCGCTGCCTCAATCGCTCGACGGTCTTCGGGAGGCATCTGATCACGGTTCATCGGGGTCCTCGGTGACATGGCGGGGGTGGTTCATTGCCGACTCCTTTCCGTTGTCCTGCCGGGGTGTCATGAGGGGAACGGGGCGGCCTCCGCTCTCTGGTGCCGTTTCGAATTCGGGGCGCTCACTCACGTTGTGACGCGACGAGGAGTCCCCCGGTGAGTGAATCGTATGCCGGGCCGGCAGGGTGTGTGTGTGGTTTGCCCCTACCACGCGCGAGCCTGCCAACTGCGCCCTGATGGATTCGATTACGAACCATCCACCGTCGTGCGCAGCCGCTTTACTGGCATCCCTTCCTGACGGGGCCTACCGACATTTTCGCGACGAGCAGCGCCCAGGGACCAGGGACGTGCCTGCAGAATCGCAGCTTTCGATCCAGCCCCGCTCGTGCGATATCGCCTTGGCACATTCCCGCACTGCCGCGACCGGCGCAGGTCGCCCGTCGGCCAGCCAGATCAGCGACCGCGGGTAGTGCGCCATCGGGTCGACGATTGGTCTCCACAGCGTGCCCGATAGAACCTCTCCGCATGAGCGGGGTATGCAAAACACGCAGCGACTCCTGGCAACGACATATGATCCGCATCGCATCGTCAGTACCGTCCCCGGATACGTCGCCGGAGTGAAACCCGCCGATCGGCTCATGTCGCCGACGAACTCGTTGTACTCGGGTGCGCGAGCATCGTCGACGAGCAGCAGCAACTCGCCGGCCAACCGCCGTATCGGGATCGACTCGAGCCGGGCGAGCGGGTGATCCTGCGCGAGGAGCACTCCCATCGGATCATGCCGCACCAGTTCGGAGGTGACCGAGGGCGGAATCCGCGAGGCTCGCCCGAATCCCACGTCGAGCCGACCGTCCGCCAGAAGCCGACACTGCTCGGGCATCCCGACCTCGATCGGTGAATCTGCAACCCGGGCTGCTTCGACTGCACCGCGTCCAGCACCTGCGGCATCGAGTCGAAGCTCGGATCGCCCGCGGCGACGCGGAGCACAGGGGTCACACTGATCCCCGCGTTCAGCTCGACGAACGGGGCGAGCCGCGGCCCGAACCGCGGCCCATCCTGGCGGCGCTGTTCGCCGCCGGGGTGCGGGGCTGGTCGCTGTGGACGTGGCTGACCTCCCCGACCAGCCTGCTCTCCGGCGAGGCTCCCGAGCGACTCGCAGCGGGTGGTGCGGGCCGCTCGGCGTTTCGCGGCCGACACGGCCGCCTGAATGTCGCCGCAGGATCTGGACTGTCCCGACCCGGGGCACTGCCCGGTAGTGGCCACACTCCCTCGGCTGCGCACGACGACCCTTCGCGCCGGGACTACGTGGTATCGGGTGTACAACGCGATATGGGGATACGACGAGTACAACCCCGGCCACGGCGACGCCCGCTTCTCTCCCATCGACGATCCGGTCGCGGGGACGCGGCAGCCGAGCATGTACCTGGCGGGTACCCCGACAGCGGCGCTGCTGGAGACGGTGTTCCACGACGTCCACCAAGACAGCGCCCGCATCGTCTACGAGCGCGACCTGCGGGGCAAACTGATGGCCCACGTCCGCGTCCCCTCCGCCGCCCTGCTCGTCGACCTGCGAGACCCCGAGCTCGAGCGACTCGGATTGCGCCGCGACCACATCGTGTCGACTGCCGCCGAGCACTATCCGTGTACCCGACGGGTCGCGCTGGCGGATGTTCGGACCGGGAGCGTCCTCGCTCTACGACGGACCGGGGCGCCTGCGGGTCGAGGAGGTGGCCGATGGAGCACGTGTGAACCTCCGGTGGCTCCGCACCGTGTCCTCGTCATGCTGCGATCTGTCGGAGTTGCGGTCTCGGTTGTCGCCTGCGCGTTTGCGGGGGCTGGGGTGGCGGCGGCGCAGGATCCGCCGAAACCCGCACCGCCGCCGGGGGCGTTGCTGTCGTCGTTCTGGCGAAACCAGATTCAGAACTGCAACGCGATCTGTCCGTACATGCTCGACGGGGTGATCGACGTGCCGGTGGCGCTGGTGCAGGCGCCGGGCGTGTACGGCGCGGCGCTCGCGGCGACGGGGTCGCAGCCGCGCGCGACCGGTATCGCGGCTGCGTCGGTCACCGGCCCGGCCGACGCCGCCATGACCGGGATCATCGACAACGACGTGAACATCGTGTTGCCGCGTGCCCAGAACGCGTTCGAGGTCGCAGTCGTCGAATCGATGAATGTCGCCGGTGCGCTCGGAGATCCGAGTCTCGGGCCGACGTTCGACAACGCCCGGGCGGAGTTCCTCGACGGACTCGACCGGCCGCTCGTGCGCAATCCGGAGCCGATCGTCGAGCCGGCGACACCCGCGCAGGCCGATGTGGTCGACGCGATCCGGGTCGGGTCGGCGGTGCTGTTCCACGCGCCCGAACTCGGGATGGTCGGCGCTACCGACGCCGCCGACGACGCCGCGACCACCTACGCGGCAACCGGTGACGTCGCGGCGGCCCAGGATGCCGCGCAGCAGAGCATCGATGCGACTCTGCAGCAGGCGACTGAGGTGATCTACGCAACCATGGCCGGGCAATGGCCGCCCGCACCGAGCTGAGTCATACCCGATCCCCGCGGGTCGTGGCGCGGTTCAGTTCGTCGAGCCCCTCGGGACGCGGATCTATGGTGATCTGCGCGCCCTGCCGGATGAGTTCGCGCACGCCTGGCGAGGGCGGCGGCCAGGACCCGGCGATGCCGACGGAAGCGCTGCTCGACCTGTCCTCCGGGTACGTGCTCCGGGTGCTCGATCAGCTGCCGCGACGCGGCACACAGGGTCCGTGGGCGGTGTCGATGAACTACTACGACGATGTCGAACGGCTATGCCGGAGCCCGATCGTCGATCTGCAACTGCGGCCCTCGCGCAGTGCCGTGCCGGCCCGGGTGTGAGTCAGGACTTGCGCGTAATCCGGTAGTGCAACACGAGGAACGGCAGGCCGAACACCCAGAAGGCGTGTTCGGCACGCAGTTCCCCGTCGCTGACGTGCACGTCGAGTTCTTCGGCGAATCCGTGCACCGCCGCAGCGGTGAGGGCGCGGGTGTCGGGGTCGACGTAGGCGAGGTAGTGGCCGGGATGTTCGAGGTCGCTGCGGCTGGTCAGTACGAGGCCACCGCCGGGACGTGACCTCGGCGTCAGCGTCGCGGTGAAACTTCCCTGCGGGACCGGGAATCCGACGCTGACGTAGCCCCGGCCGTCGTGCCGGTAGGTGGTGTAGAGGCCGACGTAGATCGGTTCGTCGGTGTCGGCGAAGGAACGGATCCATCCGCGCACGGCGATCGCGTCGTTGTCGGGTAGTGTGATCGTGTCGATGCGGCTGCGGATGCCGCGGTGGGTCTCGCGTTGGTTCATCGGGACGTTCGCCTGACCGAGTGGCCGCGCCACGGTGTTTCGGTACAGCAGGTATCCGGGGCGCACCCACGCCCGCCACTGCGGGTCGATGTCGAGACTGAATCGCGTGGTGTGTTCGTAGAATTCGCGGATCAGGGGGTCGACACTCGAGGCGTCGAGGTCGGGGCCGGCCAGGTCGTCGAGCGAGGCGACGATGCCGGCATCGGGGGCGTCGGCGGTGTAGTGCCCGCCGAGTTGGGCCGCGAGGTCGGCGACGTAGTCGGTGCCGACGTAGCGGGAGCGCGACTCACGCGGCACTATAAACGGAAGCTGTTCGGCGGGAACGCCTTCGGCGAGCAGTGTGACCTGTGGGTCGCGGAACAGCAACGGGGAGAGGGTGCGGTAGGCGAGCATGGTGCCGGCGGCGACCGCCGCTCCCGGCGCATCGGGCCGAAGGGCGGCGACCGCGCGACCGATGCCGTAACCCAGCACCGGGCCGAGCGCGACCTTCTGCGGGCGCACCCCGAGCAGACCGGCGAGCGTCCCGGTGCCGGTGGCGACCACCGTCGGGCCGGCATGGGCGCGCTCGGCCACCCAGCCGAGCGGCGCGGCGAGCGCGGCGGTGGTGGCGATGCGCTGCCAGAGCGCGGGGATCTCGCCGGGGCGTTGCAGGGAGCGGGCGATCCACTCGGAGGTCGCGAGCGCGGTGCCCCCGATCGCGGCCCCGATTGCGGTGGCCCGATGGCCACGCCTCGACGCCAGGGCGGCGCCGGCGAGGCCGCCGATGCCCGCGGCGAACACGACCGACTCGGCGCGACTCGTCGGGTTTGCGGCGGAGGGCGTGGACATACCGAAACGCTAGCCGAGGCGCCGACGGCAGCAGGGGTGCCCCTGTGGTGTGTCGGTAGCGCTGCTGGTCGAGTGAGGGGAACCCGCATGAGCGGAATCGACGGTGAGGGGGCCCTTCAGACGCGGCGGGGCGGGGGTCAGGAGTCGGTGCGCTGGGCCAGATAGGACTGATAGACGGTGATCAGCGCGTCCTTCTGGGCGCGGCTGAGGCGGGTGTCCTGGCGGATCGCCGCCTCGACGCTCACCGCCTCGACACTCGCCGCTTCGGCGGGGGCGTCGTCGGCGGTGGCGGACGGCGTGGTGGCGGCCCCAGCGGCCCGCTCGTAGCGGACCAACTCCTCCATCGGGATGCTGAGCGCCGTGGCGAGGGCGCGCAACACCCGAAGCGACGGTTCGTGCAGGCCGCGCTCGATCTGGCTGAGGTAGGCGTTCGACACGTGGGTGAGCTTGCTCAACTCGCGCAGCGACAGCTGCGCGAGTTCACGCTGCTCGCGTAGATATGCGCCGAGGGCGCCCAGCGAGCCATTGCTCACTGTGCGCCCTCGTCACCGGTCATCACGCTAAAATAGCGCGGTCAGGCCTTCGGGGTGCCGAGGCCGGCCGCAGTGGTGACGCGCTCGCGAAACTGCTCGAAGTTCTCGGCCCAGTCCTTGCGGTAGCCCTTGAACTGCTCGTTCAGCTTCTCGAACTCTCCGCCGAACTTGTCGAACTGGCTGTCGAACTGGCCTTGGAGCTTTTCGAACTGCTCGGTCAGCTTCTCGAACTGGGTGTCGAACTGGCTGGTCAGCTTCTCGAACTGCTCGGAGATCTTGTCGAACTGCTCGGTGACGGGCTCCGGCAGCTTCTTGCTCAGCTCGTTCGCGCGCTCGACGACGTCGACGACCAGGTCCTCGCCCTTTTCGGCGGTGGAGAGCTGGAAGGTGTGGAACTTGTCGTACAGATCGGTGGCGGTGCTCATGTCGAGTCCCTTCGTTACGGTGTGCATCGCGGGTGGATGCCTATGTCCAGGAAACCACGCGCGTGATCAGTATTTCAAGCAAGATCGACGTGACGTGCCACACATGCAGGTCAGACGCCTGCGGTCGGCGTCGGCTCGGGGTGCCCGCGATCAGCCGGACCCCCGCGGCGTGCAGCACCGCGACCTGTGCCCGGCGGTCTTCCCAGTCGATGCCGAGCCGTTGCGTGATCTGTCGAACGCGTTTGGGAATCTGCACGCCCGGCTTACGACCCAGCGTCGGGCACATCGCGATGGCGGCATCGACCATGCGCCGCGCCAGCTCGGGCGTGGTGTGCAATGCGGTCGCCGTCGAAAGCGACCTCGGCCCGATAGCCGCGTCTCGGTCTCACGGGGTGTTGAGCATCCATCGATGTCCGAACGGGTCGTGGAACACCGCGACGCGACCCGCGGGTTCGCGGTCCTCGGGCCACGGTCCATCGTCACGCCCGCCGCGAGCACCCGCGCGGCGACCGCGTCAACGTCCGACACGGTGAGGTGCAGGGAGACGGAATTCCCGCGATCGGTGGAGGGGGCGGCGACACCGGCGCTGTCGAACTCGTCCGACATCATCCAGCGCGCGCCGCCCACCGCGAACTCGACGTGCCCTACCCGACCGTCGTCCATCACGATCGGGTCGTAGACGACCCGCGCGCCCAGGACGTCCACGTACCACGAGATCGCGGCACGCGCATCCGCCACGCACAGGTATGGGGTCAGCACCGCCACGGTTCGAGGCTAGTGCGGCGACCGGTGCAGGACCAGCATGCGGTCGCCGCCGCGTTGGAACTCGTACGCCACCGGCACAATCCTGTGGGAAATACCTTGTGCGGCAAGTGTGTCGGTGAGCGATGTGACCATCTCGGGCATGGCTCGCCCGCTCTGGTCCAGCAGCGGAAAGACCCGCACGTCGCGGCGGCTCACCCGCACGAGTTCGAGCAGTGCGGCGCGGTGGAAGGTCAGGTCGAGGCGGTCCGCGTAGGTGAACAATAGATGCGAGCTGAGGACGAGATCGAACGAGGCGTCGGGGAAGGGCAAATCCGGCAGGCTCGCGCAGCGGTAGCGGTCGGGACGGGCGGCGAGATCGCTGAGGAACGCCTGCGCCGCCGCAGACCGAGTGCGGGTGTGCCCGTCGACGCCGCCGTAGAAATCCCACACGTAGCGGTCGGCATGGGTGGACGCCCAGACGCGGCCGCGGTCGAGTTCGTCGCGCTGTCGGGCGGCGAGCTGATCGGGCGGATCTGCATACACCGGATCGACCGCAACCGCGTCGCACCCGCGACCGGCGGCGGCAGCGGTGAAGCTCGAACCGCCGCCGGGGCAGTCGAGCACGGTCCCGGTCAGGTCGGAGTCTGTCAGGGCGAACATGGCACGATATTCCTCGAACGAGCGCGCGCTGACGAGGTACTCACCGATCGAATCCGCCGCCGCCATGGTGAACTCACGGTAGCGGTGCCGAATCTCGCGTTCGAACCGGATCCCACCGACGGCCGGTGCTGGTGCTGTCGCGGTATCGGATCGACCCCGTGCACGACCGGGACCGCGCGGCGATGGTGCGGTTGGCGCGGTCGCGGCAGCCTACCGGTGCGATGGAATGGCGGCTCTACCGCGACGACGCCGCCGGGTACAGCTACATCGAGCCGTTCGTCGTGGCGTCCTGGGCCGGGGACATGCACACGATCCGGCTGACCGTCACCGACCGGCAGATCGAGGAGCGGGGCGAGGCGTACGCGGTAGAATCCGTGACCGTGCGGCACCTGCTGGCGGTGCGAACCCTCGAATGACGGCCGTGACGCAGAGTCACTCCGTTTCTAGTGCTCGAGGTTGGACCCATCGCGCCCTCCACGTCACCGGAAGTAGCGATCCTAAACCCGGCCGGTGGCGGAGTGCGGGTGAGTCAGCCGGCGGCGGCGTGGTCGTCGTGGGCGAGGACGTAGCGGGCGATGGCCTCGCGCATCACCTCGGCGGGGGTGCGGTCCTGCTCGTGGGCGATCTCGTCGACCCGGCGGCTGAGCCCGGCGGGCAGCCGCACCTGTCGTTTCGGCGAGTGCTCGCCCTGCGCGCCGCCCAACGGCGGCCGTCCCCGTCCGGCGCGGGCGAGCAGGGCGCGCCCGGAGGCGGCGGCGGCGCCGCCGCGGCGGGCGGTCGTGGAGTCCGTGGTCAGCTGCATTTCGTGCTCGGCCCAGTCGGCCAGCTCGTCATAGTGGGTGCTCAATGGTGGTATCTCCTCACTGGTTTCGTCGTGGGCCGCTGTCCAGGAAGGGGTTTCACTGGTCGCCGATCCGGTCGAGATGCTTCCGGCGGGCGACCATCACGTGGAAGATCGTCACGTCATGGCGGCCCTCCTCGACCATCACCTCGAGCAGCTGCCCGGTCCGGGAAGGGCCGACGAACAGGGTCGGACGGACCGTCGCCGGCGGCCGCGGGTCGTCGAACTCGGACTCGGCATAGATTAGATAGCGTGTGTGATCGCATGGCACGCGTCCTCGGGGGCGATGCCGTGCTTGGCCGCGCTGTCCGTCCATCGGATTCCCATTCGGTTTCGGTTCCTAATAATGTAGTCCACAAAGCTCAGTTTTTGTAGTACGTAAACCGTGTCGCCCGGTAGTCGCGTTCCGACCTCAAAATCGCTAGCAAGTTTGAATGCTAGCGAGCACGTCTGACAAGAATCTCGCCCGAGACCGGCGCCCACCCGACGTCGATCCGCGAACCGTTTGACCCTCCAAACGATCACGGATGCGGGGGGCACCTCGCTACCAGGGTCGTGAGTGGTTCTGGAGTCTATGGACTCCACAACCACTCACGGGTGGCGCCGCCGCCCTGTGACGTGCGTCTCACAGTGAGACGGGCAGAGGCCTTCAGAGTGGGTTGAATTCTGGGCACACCGTCCCCCAGCCGTCGGCAACCGGCCGGCGCTCGATACAGGAGGCGCAATTTGAGCAGGCAGAGCCTTACCAAGGCACATGCGAAGATCACGGAGTTGTCGTGGGATCCCACCTTCGCCACTCCCGCAACCCGGTTCGGCACCGACTACACCTTCGAGAAGGCGCCGAAAAAGGATCCGCTCAAGCAGATCATGCGGTCCTATTTCCCCATGGAGGAGGAGAAGGACAACCGCGTGTACGGCGCGATGGACGGCGCGATCCGCGGCAACATGTTCCGCCAGGTGCAGCAGCGCTGGCTGGAATGGCAGAAGCTCTTCCTGTCGATCATCCCGTTCCCGGAGATCTCCGCGGCCCGCGCGATGCCCATGGCGATCGACGCGGTGCCGAACCCCGAGATCCACAACGGGCTTGCGGTGCAGATGATCGACGAGGTCCGTCACTCCACGATCCAGATGAACCTCAAGAAGCTCTACATGAACAACTACATCGACCCGGCCGGGTTCGACATGACCGAGAAGGCGTTCGCGAACAACTACGCGGGCACCATCGGCCGGCAGTTCGGCGAGGGCTTCATCACCGGCGACGCGATCACGTCCGCGAACATCTACCTCACCGTCGTCGCCGAAACCGCCTTCACGAACACGTTGTTCGTGGCGATGCCGGACGAGGCCGCCGCCAACGGCGACTACCTGCTGCCGACGGTGTTCCACTCGGTGCAGTCCGACGAGTCCCGGCACATCTCCAACGGCTACTCCATCCTGCTTATGGCCCTGGCCGACGAGCGCAATCGCCCACTGCTGGAACGGGATCTGCGCTACGCGTGGTGGAACAACCACTGCGTGGTCGATGCCGCGATCGGGACGTTCATCGAGTACGGAACCAAGGACCGCCGCAAGAACCGCGAAAGCTACGCGGAGATGTGGCGGCGGTGGATCTACGACGACTACTACCGCAGCTACCTCATCCCGCTCGAGAAGTACGGCCTGACGATCCCGCACGACCTCGTCGAAGAGGCGTGGAAGCGCATCACCGAAAAGGGCTACGTCCACGAGGTGGCACGGTTCTTCGCCACCGGCTGGCCGGTGAACTACTGGCGGATCGACACGATGACCGACAAGGATTTCGAGTGGTTCGAGCACAAGTACCCGGGGTGGTACTCGAAGTACGGCAAGTGGTGGGAGGAGTACAACCGGCTCGCCTACCCCGGCCGCAACAAGCCGATCGCGTTCGAGGAGGTCGGGTACCAGTACCCGCACCGCTGCTGGACCTGCATGGTGCCGGCCCTCATCCGCGAGGACATGGTGGTGGAGAAGGTGGACGACCAGTGGCGCACCTACTGCTCGGAGACCTGCTACTGGACCGACGCGGTCGCGTTCCGGAGTGAGTACGACGGCCGCCCGACGCCGAACATGGGTCGGCTCACCGGCTTCCGCGAGTGGGAGACGCTGCACCACGGCAAGGACCTCGCCGACATCGTGTCGGATCTCGGCTACGTGCGCGACGACGGTAAGACCCTCG
Organism: Aldersonia sp.; assembly: GCA_036524855.1. Lineage (GTDB taxonomy): Bacteria > Actinomycetota > Actinomycetes > Mycobacteriales > Mycobacteriaceae > Aldersonia. The sequence goes on from DATDBL010000133.1 coordinate 38,433, forward strand.
TGGGGCAGCCGCACCTGCACCTCGACGATCCGAAGAAGCTGTGGACCCTCGACGACGTCCGCGGCAACGTGTTCCAGAGCCCGAACGTGTTGCTGAACCAGATGTCCGACGAGGACCGCGAGGCCCACGTGGCCGCATACCGGGCGGGAGCCGTGCCGGCCTGACCCGGCGGGTGGGTGGCGCTGGAACTCCAACGAGCCACCGCCACCCGCCCGACCACTTTGCCCGTCAGTAGAATTCAGGAGATCCGTCGTGGCAGACCACCACCGCATCAACTTCGAGCCCGTCGACCTCGAGATGGAGGTCGGTGAGGACGAGAACGTCCTCGACGCCGCCTTCCGGCAGGGCATTCACCTCATGCACGGCTGCCGCGAGGGCCGCTGCTCGGCGTGCAAGTCCTACGTCCTCGACGGCGAGATCCAGATGGACGACTACTCGACGTTCGCCTGTAACGACGCGGAGGTCGAAGAGGGCTACGTGCTGCTCTGCAAGTCGCACGCGTTCAGCGACTGCACAATCGAACTGCTGAACTTCGACGAGGACGAGTTGCTGGGCGGGTTCCCGATCCAGGACGTGCGCACTCGGGTGACCGCGCTGGAACCGATGACCGGCGACATCGTCTCGCTGCGGCTCGAGGCCGTCGAGCCGAGCGTGTTCGAGTTCAAGCCGGGGCAATACGCGGACGTGCACATCCCCGGCACGGAAGAACACCGCTCGTTCTCGATGGCGACCACCCAGTCCACCCCGGGCAAGGTGGAATTCCTGATCAAGAAGTACCCGGGTGGGAAGTTCGCCGGCCTGCTCGAGGACGGCCTCTCCGTCGGCGACGAGATCGCACTCACCGGACCGTACGGATCGTTCACGCTCAAGGAGGGGCACATCCTCCCGGTCGTGTGCATCGGCGGCGGCGCTGGCATGGCGCCGGTCCTCTCGCTGCTACGGCACCTGAGCGAGACGGAAAGTGCACGGCCCGTGCGCTTCTACTACGGCGCACGCACGCCGTCGGACCTGTTCTACCTCGACGAGATCCTCACCCTCGGTGCGGCATTGACGGACTTCGAGTTTGTCGCGTGCCTGTCCGAGTCGATGGACGATCCACCCGGCGGGGCGATGCGCATCGAGCAGGGCAACGTCACCGACATCGTCGAGGTGAGCGAGGCAGATCTCGCGAAGGTGGAGGTCTACATGTGCGGACCACCGCCGATGGTCGACGCCGCGCTCGCGCTGCTCGAATCACACACCGTGCCCAAGGATCAGGTCTTCTACGATAAGTTCACTAGCCCCGGCTTCGATTGACTCGTCGGCAGCCCAACCCATTTCACCCGACAGGAACGAACAGATGACGGCATCCACACCGCCCAAGGAACGCAGCTTCCCGACCATCGAGTTCACCGACTCCGAGGCCGGCGCGATCGACTTCCCGAGTTCGAAGAGTAGGAAGTTCACCTACTACAAGCCGGCCAAGCTGCGGTCGACGATGTACGAGGACGTCACCGTCGACGTCCAGCCCGACCCCGAACGCCACCTCACCCAGGGCTGGATCTACGGGTTCGCCGATGGCCCGGGCGGTTACCCGAAGGAGTGGACGAAGGCGCAGTCGTCGAACTGGCACGCGTTCCTCGATCCCAACGAGGAGTGGGACCAGACGATCTACCGCAACAACTCCGCGGTGGTGCACCAGGTGGACCTGTGCCTGCGCAACGCCAAGCGGGCGCACGCCTACGACGGCTGGAACACACCGTGGCTCAAGTTCATCGAGCGCAACCTCGGGGCGTGGATGCACGCGGAGAACGGCCTGGCGCTGCACGTGTTCACCTCGATCCAGCGCTCCTGCCCGACGAACATGATCAACACGGCGGTCGCGGTGAACGCGGCGCACAAGATGCGTTTCGCGCAGGACCTCGCGCTGTTCAACCTCGACCTGTCCGAGGCCGTCGAATCGTTCGACGGGTCCGCGCACAAGGACGTCTGGCAGTCCGCACCGGAGTGGCAGGCCACCCGGGAGGTCACCGAACGCCTGACCGCCGTGGGCGATTGGTGCGAGCTGCTGTTCGCGTCGAACATCGTCTTCGAACAACTCGTCGGGGCGCTGTTCCGTAGCGAACTCGTCATGCAGATCTCGGCGCGCAACGGCGACTACATCACGCCCACCATCGTCGGCACCGGCGAGCACGACTACGACCGCGACCTCGCCTACACCCGCAACCTGTACCGCCTGCTCACCCGCGACCCGGAGTGCGGCGAGGCCAACAAGGAACTCTTCGGCGAGTGGCTTTCGATCTGGGTTCCCCGCTGCCTCGACGCGGCCCGTGCCCTGCAACCGATCTGGTCGCAGCCGGCCGACAAGGCCGTCACGTTCGCGTCCAGCTTCGAGGCCGCGACCGCGAAATTCCGTTCCCTGCTCGAGGACCTCGGGCTCGACATTCCCAAGGAGTTGGACAAGTGAGCATGCAATTCGGATCGGCCACCGAGTTCTCGAACATGTGCGGGGTCACGCTGATGAACACGCCCATTGGGCGGGTCGTCGCGGAGGTCATGGGCGCCAAGGACGGCGTCGAGCTCACCGAGTACCCCTCGATGATCCGTGTCGACGGGCAGAAGCTGCTCGCCTTCGACTACGCGGAACTCACCGAGGCGCTCGGCGAGGAGTTCGACGGCTCCATCTTCGAGGAGATCAGCTCGACCCACTACGGCCGCATGGTGCATCTCGACGAGAAGACCATCCTGTTCGCCAGCCCCGAGGACGCGGCCGAGTACATCGGCTTCGACCTCACGGCACGGTAGGTGCGTCATGACTGTGATCGCTGAGCACGCGGCTCTCGACGTCCGGCACGACGTGGCCTGCCGGGCGCACGCGGTGGCGATGGCGCGGTGCGTCACCGCGGTGATGGCCGGCACCGGAATGGATCTCGAATCCGCCCAACGGCTCACCCTGCGCGAGCTGCCGGCGGACGCGAACCGCAACGCGCTGTTGCAGCGGCGCCGGTCGATCGGGCTGAGCCTGTGCCGGCACAGTCGCGTCGTCGTCGACGAGGACGGTCAGACGATCCCGCTCGACGAGTTGGCGTCACGCATCATGCACCATCCGAGCAATTCCTAGACCTCGAGGAGGAACAGCCATGGCAAAGGAGCTGCGGTACAACACCGAGGCGCGCTCGCGTCTCGAACTGGGCGTCAACGCCCTCGCCGACGCGGTGAAGGTGACGCTCGGGCCGAAGGGCCGAAACGCGGTGCTGGAGAAGCTCACCGGCCCGCCAACCATCACCAACGACGGCGTGACCATTGCGCGTGAAATCCAGCTGCGCGACCCGTTCGCGAACATGGGCGCGCAGCTGGTCAAGGAGGTCGCGATGAAGACGAACGGTGTCGTCGGCGACGGCACCACCACCGCGACGGTGCTGGCGCAGGCGATGGTGCGGGAGGGCCTGCGGGCGGTCGACGAGGGTGCCAACCCGATGCGGGTGCGCCGCGGGATCGAACGCGCGGTCACGACGGTGGTCGCCTCGCTGGAACGCCAGGCCGTGCAGATCGGCGGGCACGGCGACCTCGAACGCATCGCGTCGCTGGCCGCCAGCGACGACGACGCGATCGGCGCCGTCATCGCCCAGGCCGTCGACTACGTCGGCAAGTCCGGCATCGTCACCACCGAGGAGAGCGAGACGCTCGGCATGTCGGTGAATATCGTCGACGGCATCGAGTTCGACCACGGCTACATCTCCGGGTACATGGTGACCAACCCGGAGCGGATGGAAGCCGTGCACGAGGACCCGCTGATCCTGCTGACGAACAAGAAGATCACGGCCGTGCAGGACATCATGCCCAGCATCGAGGCCGCCAAGCGCGCGGACCGGCCGCTGGTGGTGCTGGCCGAGGACGTCGACGGTGCCGCGTTGCAGTTGCTGGTCGGCGGGAACATGCATAAGACGATGCAGTCCGTGGTGGTGCGCGCGCCGGGCTTCGGCCATCGGCGGGTGGCCGAACTGCAGGACCTCGCGGTGGCGCTCGGTGGCCACGTGATCGCGAAGGACACGGGCATCGAGTTGTCGGAGGTCACCGGGGCGCACCTCGGGTCGTGCGACCGGATCACCGTCACGGAGGACTCCACGACGATCGTCGGCGGTCGGGGCGATCAGAGCCTGCTCGACGCGCGGATCGCGCAGTTGCAGGCGCAGCTCGACCGGGCCCGCATCGACGCCGATCGCGACAGCCTCGAGCTGCGGATCGCGCGGCTGACCGGGCGGGTGGCGGTCATCCGGGTGGGCGGTGCGACCAGCGTCGAGTTGAAGGAACGGATGCTGCGGGTCGAGGACGCGCTGGCCGCGACCCGGGCGGCGGTGGAGGCTGGCATCGTCTCCGGCGGCGGCACCGCGCTCGCGCAGGCGCACCGCGCACTGGCCGAGTTGGAGTTGACCGGTGACGGGGCGGTCGGCGTCGAGGTGGTGCGACGTGGCCTCGCCGAGCCGCTGCGGTGGATCGCGATCAACGCCGGTTACGAGGGTGACGAGGTGGTCGAGATCGTTTCCGGGCTGCCGATCGGGCACGGCTTCAACGCGCTGACCGGCGCCTACGGCGACATGTTCGACGAGGGCGTGATCGATCCGCTGAAGGTCACCCGAGCTGCGCTGGAGTCTGCGGCCTCGATCGCGGCGCTGCTGATCACCACCGAGACTGCGGTGGTGGAGGAGGTCGTCGGCAATCCCGGCGCGATCTTGGCGCCCGGCTTCGGTGACCTCGCGGAGGGGATGGTCCGGCCGTCGAACATCTACTGACGGCGGGCCGTCGATTACCTACTGACGGGCGGCCGCGGCGGGCGTGTGTCAATGTGAGACGTGCATCACACCCCCGCCGCGTACCCTCGATGTCGGCCGTGGAGGGGCGCGGTACGGACGATCGCAAACGGGCGAAGGACGGACCTGCATGCATCGACTCAGCGCGTCGGGTCAACACAGCGCCGACGAGGTACGACGTGCGCGGGAGCGGTTTATCGACGACGACGACCCGAGCGGCGTCGTTCGCGAGCAGATCGTCGTTCGCGAGCAGATCACTGTCTCGTGGCGTCGGTCCAAGGCGCTGCAGGTCCAGGCCGATCGGGCCGACCTGCAGTTCGTGCGTGAGCCGAACCTGGACAGCCCGCTGGTGACGGCCGCGGGGCCGGTGCTGCGCGAACTCACCGACGGTCTCGGCGACGAGACGGTCAGCGTCATCCTGACCTCCGCGGACGGGGTGGTGCTGACCCGGATGTCGTCGAGCAGTCGGCTCAACAACGCGCTCGACTCGGTGCTGCTCGCCCCCGGCTACAGCTATTCGGAGGAGTCGGTCGGCACCAACGGGATCGGCACCGCGCTCGAGACCCGGATGCCGACGCTCGTGACCGGCGCGGAGCACTATGCCGACTGGCTCGGCGAGTTCGCGTGCGCCGGGGTGCCGATCATCCACCCGATCTCGGGCGTGCTCATGGGGGCGCTCGACCTCACCGGCTGGCATACCGCCGGCGGTCCGATGCTCGCCACGCTGGCCCGTTCGGCCACCAACCAGATCCAGACCCGGTTGCTCGAGCAGTCCGGCACCGCGCAGAACGCCCTGCTCAACGTGTACCTGCGGGTGTGCCGCCGCTCCCCGCAGGCGGGGGTGCTCGCCATCGGCGACGACTTCGTGCTGATGAACCAGCGGTTACGGCGTGGCCTCGACGCCGCCGATCAGGCGGCGCTGCTCGAACACGCCATGGACGAAACGGCCGGATCATCGATTCGCCGCGTCGACGTCGTGCTGCCCAGTGGGGTGGTGGTGCGGATGCGCCGCACCGACGACTCGCTGTCAGAACTCGGACCGGGCATGGCGGTATTCCAGGTGCACCAGGAGAAGCAGTCACTCGACGCGCCGGCGGTGGCGTCGGGCTCGCGGTCTGTGCCGGATTCGCTGCCCGGGTTGGCGGGCACCAGCGCGCCGTGGCGTCGATGTTGCGCCGAGGTGATGGAGTGCGTGCGCAAGGGGCGCTGGGTGGTGGTCGCCGGTGAGGTCGGGTCAGGCCGTCGCGCGCTGTTGAAAGCCGCGTTCGGGCAACAGTATCCGGGCCGGGAGCCGCGGGTGTTCGCGGCGGCCGACCTGCGCGACGACTCGCCGGGGCGCGGAGTGTTGCGGGACGAGGTCGCACGCGAGGGCTTCAACGTCGTCATCCGCGACCTCGACACGTTGAGCGAGACCGAGCAGGCGGTGATCGCGGCTATCCTGCACGGCCGTCGAGGCTCGGGGTGGGTCGGCGCGACGGTGGGTTGCGTCGACGAGAACACGGTCGACGAGAACACGGTCGACGACAGCCCCACCGCCGCCCTCGTGATGCTGTTCGAGGCCACGGTGGACGTGCCGGCGCTGCGGCACCGCATCGAGGACCTGCACGATCTGGTGCCGCTGCTGATCCGGCAGGTCGGCCGCGGCGCCGGGCCGACGCTCTCGCCCGCGGCGATGCGGCAGTTGTGCAAGTACAGCTGGCCGGGCAATGTCGCGCAGTTGCGTCAGGTGCTGCGGGATGTGGTGCAGCGGCAACGCAGCGGTTTCGTCGACGTCGCGCAGCTTCCGCCCGTGGTCCGGGCGCTGAGTCGGCACACCCTGACGCAGCTCGAGGCGCTCGAGCGCGACGCGATCGTCCGTAGCCTCGAGGACAACGGCGGCAACAAGAAGGCCGCCGCGGCGGCCCTCGGTATTTCCCGTGCGACCATCTACCGGAAGATCCGGGAGTTCGGGATCGACGTCTGACTCTTTTTGAGACGGTCGATGTGACCTCCGTCACTCACCATTGGGGGTGACAACGCCTTTGCCGCAATTGTTCTCGCGGCAGGTGCAGGAGGAGGTCGACGTCATGAACACTGCGCGGGTATGGCTCGCGGCCGTCGGGTGCGGGTGCGCCGAACCGGTCGACGCCCCGACCGTCCGTGACGATCAGATGCGCACCTGGCGGCCCGAGCGTGGGGCGGTGTACCGGAGCGGTCGTCGCTACCTCACGTGGGACGAGCTACGTGTGCGGTTCGATCTGGTGGAGGTGGCCGCGTCCTGACCCGGGGGTGTGTCGGGTCACGTCGACGGGCACGGGTGGGGCGCCACTGGCAGGATGACGCGCGTGTATGACTCGAGCGTGTATGACTACTGCGTGATCGGCGGGGGAATCGTCGGGGTGGCGACCGCACATCGGATCCTGTCCGAGCGTCCCGGTTCAAGCCTGGTCCTGCTCGAGAAGGCCGACGCGCTCGCGCTGCACCAGACGGGGCACAACAGCGGCGTCATCCACTCGGGCATCTACTACCAGCCCGGCAGCCTCAAGGCCGAACTGTGCCGCCGCGGCGCCGCGGTGACCAAGGAGTTCGCCGCCGAGCACGACATCGAATTCGAGGAGTGCGGCAAGCTGCTCGTCGCCACCACCCCGGTGGAAATGCAGCGCATGCATGCGCTGTTCGAGCGGTCGAAGGTCAACCAGCTCGAGGTGGAGGAGATCGACGCGGCCGAACTGGTGCGTCGCGAACCCGCCGTGACGGGGCTCGGGGCGTTGTTCGTGCCGAGCACCGGGATCATCGACTACCGCCGGATCACCGCGACCCTCGCGGACCTGGTACGCGCGGCGGGCGGACAGATCGTGCTCGGCGCGGAGATCGCGGCGATCGCCGAGACCGGCGACGCGGTGACCGTGAGCGGGCCGGCGGGGACGTGGACCGCGGGCCGGCTCGTCGTGTGCGGCGGCCTGCAGGCCGACCGGCTCGCACGTCTCGCCGGGATCGAGACCGACTTCCGGATCGTCCCGTTCCGGGGCGAGTACTACCAGCTGCCGCCGGAGCGAAAGGGCCTGGTGCAGACCCTGATCTACCCAATTCCCGATCCCGACCTGCCGTTCCTCGGGGTACACCTGAGCCCGATGATCGACGGGTCGCTGACCGTCGGGCCGAACGCGGTGCTGGGGTTCGCGCGGGAGGGCTACCGCAAGGGCAGCGTTCGGTTGCGCGATGTCCGAGACATCGCCACCTTCCCCGGCATGTACCAGGTGGCGCGGGCGAACCTGCGCACCGGCGTGCGGGAGATGCGGAACTCCCTGTTCAAACGCGGTTACCTCGCCGAGTGCCGAAGGTACTGCCCGTCGCTGACCCTCGACGACCTGCGTCCCCGCGAGGCCGGCATCCGCGCGCAGGCGGTGCTGCGCGACGGCACCCTGGTGCACGACTTCCTCATCGAGCAGACTCCGCGGTCGGTGCACGTACTCAACGCGCCCTCGCCGGCCGCGACGTCGGCGTTGCCGATCGCCCAGATCGTCGCGGAGCGACTGCTGGCCGCCTAACACTCGCGATGGCACACAACGGTTTTGCTGCAGGCACTGGTCAGCGTCGCGAAACTTCGCTACCATCACTGGATTCCGGGTGTGACACCGAGGGGAGCGTCATGTCGCACAGCGTTCGAGACGAGCAGGCCACCACCGCGCGCGAGTTCGCCGAGATCGTCGCGCGGATCGACGACGCCACCCTGGAACGTGCCATGGCCGACGACGGCACGCGCGCGCTCGTGCTGCACGGTGTCTTCGGGCAGATGCCGGACCGCCTGCATCGCGAGCGCGCGGTCGGGGTCGACGCGGTGGTGCACTGGCAGGTCGGGCGCCGCCCGGACGTCTGGACCGTCCGCATCACCGATGGCCGCTGCACGGTCACCGAGGGTCTCGCCGGGACCCCGACGGTGCGCTTCGACATCGGCAACGTCGCGTTTCTGCGGCTGATTTCGGGACAGGCCAGTGGCATGGGGCTGATTCTCACCGGCAAGTTGCGCCTTGCCGGCAGTATGGCGTTCGCGCGGCAGGTGGAGGACCTGTTCGTCACCGACACCGGGGGCGGCGCGCGACGCGGGTTACGTCGGCGGCGCTGATATCTCCACCGGACGATTCGCATCCGACATCCGAAGGGTCAACGTCGATGTTCCGCCGGATCCGTCCGCGACGGTCAGTTCGGACTTCACCGGCGCGTGGCGGCCCTTGACGTCGAACCACACCGCCATGGGCGTCTCCTCGGGTGCGACGCCGGGCAGCAGCCGCGCCACCACGTCACCGGGGACCGACCCGGTCACCTTGAATGCGGTTGTGCCATCGACATCTTCGCGAACCACCGTCTGCGCACCCTGGAGGCTCGCCAGGGTCGCGCCCAGACCCGCGTCCGGGTCGAGCAGCACCGACGGGCGCGGCAGCTGCTCCGTCGCCGTCGGTGGTGGCACATAGTGCCCGCCGCCCGTGTCCACCAGGATCCGCCCGTCGGTCTCAACGAAGCGCACCGTCACGGGCCCGCCGCCGAGCGTCACGGTCGCGGTCCCCTCGGCCGCACCGGGACTGTCGTCGCGCGGCGCCACCACATTGGCGTCGAGGCTGCGCACGGCGAGACCGGGGACCTGACCGCTCGTCTGTAGGTCGACGTGCGCGGTGCGTACTCCGGTACTCGCCGCCACCGCGTCGTGGAGCAGGAAATCCGGGTCGGGCAGGCCACCGGATCCGTCGCCGGTACAGGCCACGCAGATCGCCGCCGCAGCCAGCACGACGCCCCAACGCCAGCTGTGCCGCACGCGGCGATGGTAGCACCGGTGCGTGCGGTCGCGGTCCGCCCGACGGTACCCGATCAGGCAAAAGGCCCCGCCGTGACGACCGCGCACAGAAAACGAGTAGTGGACTACTCGTGTTCACGGTGGGGGCGCCACGCGACGATTGGGGACGCCGATTCGCATCGGAGCGAAGCGGTCGGGGGACGGGTGACCGTCGCAGAACTCGAGGCGAGAAAGGGACAGCAATGTCTATCGAGGCGGATATCGAACGCGACATCGTCGACTATCTGGTGGCGCATTACGGCGTGGAACGGGAGGAGATCACCGAGGCGTCGACCCTCGACGATCTCGGGGTCGACTCGCTCGGCGTACTCGCGATCGCGGACCTCGTCGAGAACAAGTACGGGGTGTCGCTGGACGACGAGCGGATCGCGAGCGTGCACACGTTCGCGGACCTGACCGAACTCATCGTCCGTAAGCGCGCCGAAGCGGCATGACTGCGTACATCACGGCCACCGGTCGATTCCTGCCCGGTGAGCCGATACCCAACGACGAGATCGAGGACTACATCGGGAAGGCGGGGCGTGCATCGTCGGACCTGCGCGACCTGATCCTCGCCAACTGCGGAATCAAGACCCGCCACTACGCGATCGACAAGCAGCAGCGCACCGTCGTGTCGAACGCCGCGATGGCCGCGGCCGCGGTGCGCCATGCCGCCGACCGGGGCGGGCTCGGACCCGATGACGTCGAGTTCCTCTCGGCCGCAACGACGATGCCCGACGTGTTCGGGCCCGGACACGCGAGCATGGTGCACGGCGAGCTGGGGTATGGACCGCTCGAGATCGCCACCGCGCACGGCATCTGCAGCTCGGGCATGATGGCGCTGAAGAACGCCTACCTGCAGGTCGCGATCGGCGAGAAGCGTACCGCGATCTGTGTGGCCAGCGAGTTCGCCTCGCGCGGGTTCAAGAGCAGTCGGTACGCCGAGATGAAGGCGGTCGCCGAGGACGGTTCGTTGCCGATGGAGACGGCTTTCCTGCGCTACATGCTCTCCGACGGCGCCGGGGCTGCCGTGGTTGCCGACACGCCCGCGCGCACAGGGGTGAGCCTGCGCATCGACTGGATCTCCCTGACTTCCTACGCACACACCGAGCAGGCCTGCATGTACTTCGGGAGCAACGACAACTCTTGCGAAAAGACCTGGGGTGATTACCCTTCCGCGTCCGCGGCGGCCGCCGACGGTGCACTGGCGCCGCGCCAGAAGCTCTCGCTGCTGCCGCATCTGGTGCGGGTCGGCATCGACGAGTACGAGCGCCTGCTGGGCCAGGGCAAATTCGATCCCGCAACGCTGACCTGGTTCCCGGCGCACTATTCCAGCGAGCGGATGAAGACCATGGTCCTGGGCGAACTGGCGCGGCGCAAGGTTGCGACAGGTGGACCGGAGAAGTGGTACAGCAACCTGACCCGGGTCGGGAACATCGGCAGCGCCTCGATTTTCGTGATCCTCGACGAGATGATGACGCAGGGATTGATCACTGTCGGCGACACGCTGCTGTGCATGGTCCCCGAATCCGGCCGGTTCGTGGTGTCGTTCATGCACCTGACCGCAGTGGGGGCGTCGGGGTGAGTACCGACCGGCGCCGGGCGGTGGTGTACCTGTACACCCAGACCGGGCAGCTGCGCGAGGTCGCCGAGGCATTCGTTCGGCCTCTGCACGATCGTGACTGGCAGATCCGCTGGGTGGTGGTGACCCCGCGGGTACCGTTCCCGTTCCCGTGGTCGGTCCGTCGGTTCTTCGGGGTCTTCCCGGACGCGGTGAACCCGCGCGCTACCGTCGACCTCGTCGAGCCCGCCGACGGATTCGCCTCGGCGCCCGACGAACTGGTGATTCTCGCGTATCAGGTGTGGTACCTGGCGCCGGCGCTGCCGGTTCGCTCGCTGCTCGCGCGGCATCCGGGCTCGGTGCGCGATCGCGATGTGGTCACCGTGATCGGGTGCCGCAACATGTGGTACTCGGCGGCACGGGAGATGCGCGGCCTGCTCGCGGCGGCCGGTGCCCGCAGTGTCTCGGTGGTCGCCGCCACCGACACCCGCGCGCAGGCCGTAACCTTCGTGACCACGCTGGGGTGGCTGCTCACGGGCCGACGGGAGCCGTTCGCCTGGTTCGGCCGCGCCGGGATCGGCGCTACGGAACTCGATCGCGTCGCCGCCGTCGGTGCCCGGTTCGCCGCCACCGGGGTGTGCGGCGCGGATGCGGCGCCTGTCGTGGCACCCCTGGCGGCAGCAGATCTGCTTGCCGGTTCGGCATTTCGGACGTGGTCGAGGGTCGTTCGAGGGGCCGAGCGGCACGGCGCGGCGGCGCGGGCGGCGAGCCTGGTGACGTTCGTGGCCGGCCTCGGTGCCGGCATCGTCGTCGGGCTGCCGGCCATCGCGGTCGCATCGGCGCTGGGCGGCGCGCGCTTCGCCGCGGCCGTGCGCGAGCGGGTGATCACATGACGGCCGGACCGGCGGTGGTCGTCGTCGGTGCCGGGCCGGCCGGCCTCGCTGCGGCGCACTGCCTCGCTGCGTGGGGCGTCGAGGTGCTGGTGTTGGAACGACGCACCCACGCGCCGGTGCACCCGCAGGCAACCATGGTAAATGTCCGGACGTTGGAGATCCTGCGCTTTCTCGGGCTGACCGAGCTGGTGATGGAACAGAGCACGACGCTCGAATCATCCGCGCGAGTAACATTTCTCACCGCACTCGCGGGCAGCGAACTCGGCCGGATCGAGATCGTGCCGACCAGCGAGAAGCTGATGCGCCTGGCGGCACAGAGTCCGACGCTGCCGGTGATCTGCCCCCAGCGGCGGCTGCAGCAACTGCTGGCGGCCACGCTCGGCCCGTCCGCGGACCTGCGGACCGCGTGCGAGGTCACCGCGGTGCGCACGACCGGGGACCGGGTATGCGTGGACTACATGGAGGCCGGACGGTCGCGGCGGATCGAGCCGCGGTACGTGATTCTCGCCGACGGAATGCACAGTGCGCTGCGCGATCAGGTCGGCATCGAAACCCGGGTGGACCCACCGCTGGGCCGCCTGCTCGACATCCACTTCACGGCCGACCTGCAAGCCCTCACTCGCAAGCGGTCGAGCGTGCTGTATTGGGTCCTCGATCCCGCGGTGCGCGGCGTGCTGATCACGGTGTCGCCCGACGACGGCGACTGGCTGCTGGAGATCCCGCTCCCGTCCGGTGTCGAGGCAGACCGGGTCGGGCAGGACGCGCTGGCGCTGCTGCGGCGTGCTGTCGGCGCCGACGTCGCGATCACGCCGCGCGGTGTACGCACCTGGACGATGGGGTCGACGCTCGCGCAGAGCTGGTCCGACCCGACGAGTCACGTTTTCGCCGTGGGAGATTGCGCACATACCTTCCCGCCGACCGGTGGCTTCGGGATGAACACCGGGATACAGGACGCGCACAATCTGGCCTGGAAGATCGCCGGTGTGCTCGGCGGATGGGCGAATTCCGCGCTGCTGGAGAGTTACACGGGCGAGCGGCGACCGGTCGCGCAGGTGAATGCCCGGCAGAGCGAGGAGAACGCCCGCGAGATGTGGGCGCTGCTCGCACAGGCCGAGCCACTCGTCGGTGATTCGGCCGCGCCACGACTGCTCGGCTCGGCCATCGAGCGCCAGCGACCCCATTTCGACTTTGCGGGACAGGCGCTCGGCTTTCGCTACGGTTCGCCGTCGGTGATCTCCGACGTCGTCGACTACACCCCGCGAGTCGCCCCGGGGGAGCGGGCACCGCATTTCTGGCTCGAAGACTCGGCCGGTCGGCGAATCTCCACCTTGGACTGCAGCGTCCGCGGTTACGCACTGTTCACCGGTGCCGTGGCGGAACGGGATTGGTCCGACGCCGTCGGCTACGTCCACGTCGGGGGCGGCGCGCCGATCGGTTTGTATGCGGTTACCGTCGACTCCCCGGTCGGCGCCGAACTGCGGGATCGCACCGGCGCGATGACGCGGGCATACGGGCTCTCGGGGGCGACGGCGGTACTGGTGCGCCCCGACGGCCACACCTGTGCGGTGTTGCCCGGAATCGACCCGCACGGCGAACTGATCAGCGCGGTCGCCGCATTCACCAGCCGCGGGTTCGCGGCGGAGGAGGTACATCTACCATGACCACGGAACGATTCCGGGGCGCCACCCAGGCCGAGATCGATGACCTGCTCTCCGGCGACCGCGCCCGTGTCAAACGAGCATTCGACCGGGTGCCGCGCGCGGAGCTGAGCTGGGCGTTGAGCACCGAGGCCGGCGAAGCGGCGCTCGCGCACGCGTTCGAGCTCATGCCGGGCTACTACACGGCGGGCCGCTTCGACAGCCCGGTGCTGGTTCGCTACCGCGTCGAGCGCGACTCCGCGAGTGCCGTCGAACGCGACGTCACGTTCGGGCCGACGGATTGTGTGGTCCTCGCGGTCGATTCGAACCGCACGCCGGATCTGGCGGTGACGATGGATGCGCTGAGCTTCGTGGAGGCTGCGACCGGCACCACGCGCGGCATGGAACTGTTGATGCGGGGGGATCTCAAGGTGCAGGGCAACGTGCAGATCGCGATCAGGATGGAGGCCTACTTCGGCCTGGCGCCGGCGGGAGCGAACCGGTGAGCGCGCGGGAGCGGGTGGCGATCACCGGGATCGGTGCCGTCACGCCGGTAGGGATCGGCAAGAAGGCATTCTGGCAGGGTCTGCTCGACGGGGTGTCGGGGGTTGGGCCGATCACCGCCTTCGACGCGTCGCAGCAGCGGGTGCAGATCGCCGCGGAGGTCACCGATTTCGAACCCGATCGGTGGCTGCCCTTCCGCGACGTGCGCAGGTTCGACCGGGTGGGCCACCTCGGGATCGCGGCCGCCGACCTCGCGCTCGAGGACCGCGGCGGCACGGACGATCTCGACCTCGCGTCGGTGGCCACGATCGTCAGCACCGGGCTCGGCGGGCCACAGACCCTGGAGCAGGCGATGGTGGCGCATTTGGGCGGAAACTCGGTGTCGCCACTGTTCATTCCGATGTCGATGGCGAACTTCGCGGTCTCGGCGATTGCCCGCAGGTACGGGTTCGGCGGTCCGAGCTACTCACCGCAGAGCGCTTGCGCGTCGTCGGCGGACGCGATCGGGCAGGGCTATCGAATGGTTCGCGACGGCTATGCCTCGGTGTGCCTCGCGGGCGGTGCGGAGGCATCGGTGACCTCGATCGTGCTCGCGGGTTTTGCCGCCATGCGGGCACTCTCGCGGCGCAACGACGATCCAGCCGGCGCGTGCCGGCCGTTCGCTGCGGATCGGGACGGGTTCGTGCTCGGAGAGGGTGCGGCGGTGCTCGTGCTGGAGCCGCTCTCGGTCGCGACGGCGCGGGGCGCGCACGTCTACGCCGAGATCTGCGGCTACGGCCAGACCAACGACACCCACCATGTCACCGCTCCGCGGGAGGACGGCCTGCATGCCGCCGAGGCGATGACGCGGGCGATGGCCGAGGCCGGCCTCGGTCCCGACGACGTCGACTACGTCAACGCACACGGCACGGGTACCGCGCTGTCCGATCCCGCCGAAACCGCCGCGATCAAGCGGGCCTTCGGTTCGGACCGACCGCGGGTGGCGGTCAGCTCCACGAAGGCGATGACCGGCCACATGCTCGGCGCCACCGGGGCGGTCGAGGCCGCGGCCTGCGCACTGGCCATCGAAAGCGGTTGGATCCCGCCGACCATCAACCACCACGTGCCCGACCCCGGCTGCGACCTCGATGTCGTGCCCAACGTCGCGCGCGCCGGACAGGTGCGCGCGGCGCTGTCGAACTCGATCGCGTTCGGCGGCCACAACGTCTCGTTGGCGTTTCGTCGTCCCGACTCCAGGAGGTAGACCATGCAGCTACAACCGATTGCGACGGTGACGGTGAATCTGAAGCCGCCGGTGATGGTGGGGCCCGGCCCGTACGGGGTGCGGGTGTTCGTCGAAGTGTCCGACGGCGTGCTCGAGAGCGAACTCGATGGTGCGACGGAACTGCGCTCGATCAGCGGCAAGGTGCTGCCCGGCGGCGGCGACTGGGCGTTGCTCGGCGCCGACGGCTGGTGTCGGCTCGACGTGCGCACCCTGTTCGAGACCTCGGACGGCGCGACGATCTATGCGCGGTTCCCCGGGCTGATCGAGATGACCGAGCAGGTGCAGTCGGCGTTCGCACTCGGACGCGCGACCGAGTTCGACGATCAGTACTTCCGCGTGACTCCCCACCTCGAGACCGGTGATGCGAACTACAGTTGGGTCAACCAAACCGTGTTCGTCGGTGAGGGCCGTTTCATCGACGGGTTCGGTCTGCACTACCGCATGTACCGCGTCGGATGAGCAGGCGGCCGACCGCTGCACTTGCGCCGAGAATCGGGGGAAGACATGCCGGGGGAAGACAAATACAGCGCCGCCGTCGTCGAAGACCTCGTAGTGCATCGGGGCCGACAACCCGTACTGCGTGGGTTGACCTTCCGCGTCGAACCGGGCAGCGTGACCGGCTTGCTGGGCCCGAGTGGCTGCGGCAAGACAACGCTGATCCGATCGATCGTGGGTGTGCAACGGATCCGCTCGGGCACCGTGACGGTGCTCGGCGAACCCGCCGGGTCGCCCCGGCTGCGGCGCGAGGTCGGCTATGTCACGCAGTCGCCGTCGGTGTACGAGGACCTGACGATCCGGCAGAACGTGCGATACTTCGGCGCGGTCTACGGCGCAACCGCGCGCGCCGCCGACGCGACGATCGAGGCGGTTGGACTGGCCGAGCTGTCGACCGCACTCGTTGGCCGGCTCTCCGGTGGCCAGCGGGCGCGGGTGTCGCTGGCCTGCGCGCTGGTCGGCGACCCCACCATGCTCGTGCTCGACGAACCGACCGTCGGACTCGACCCGGTGCTGCGGCGCGACCTGTGGCAGCGGTTCCACACGCTCGCCGCGGGCGGCACCACGCTGATCGTCTCGAGTCACGTCATGGACGAGGCGCGGCGCTGCGACCGGCTGCTTTTGTTGCGCGAGGGCGAACTGCTCTGCGACGACACGCCGGCGAACGTGGCGGAGTCGATGGGTACCGACAGCCTCGACGAGGCGTTTCTGCGGATGGTGCTCAGCGCCGAGGAGGAGGTGGCGCGATGATGTCGTTTCGATTGACCCTGCGCACGGCGGGGCGGGTGCTGATGCAGCTGCGCCACGACCGGCGCACCATGGGTCTGATGCTGGTCGTGCCCAGCGTGTTGCTGACGCTGCTCAAGTTCGTCTTCGACGGCCGCTCCGACGTCTTCAACCAGCTCGGCCTGTTGTTGCTGGGCATCTTCCCGTACACCTCGATGTTCCTGGTGACCAGCGTGGCGATGCTGCGCGAGCGCGAAAGCGGGACGCTGGAGCGGCTGTTGAGCATGCCACTGCACAAACTCGACCTCCTGCTCGGCTACGGCCTCGCCTTCGGCGCCGTTGCGGTGGTGCAGGCGTCGGTCGCCGCCGCCGTCGCCTACCAACTGCTGGATCTACAGGTCCAGGGCCAGGTTTGGGCCGTGCTGCTGATCGTCGTGTCGACGGCGGTGCTCGGCTCGTCCACGGGCCTGCTCACCAGCGCATTCGCTCGAACCGAGTTCCAGGCACTGCAATTCGCGCCGGCCGTGATCATTCCGCAGTTGTTGCTGTGTGGGCTGATCTGGCCGCGCGAAGAGATGGCGGGGGCGCTGCAGGCGCTGAGCGACGTGGTGCCGATGCGGTACGCCGCCGAGGCGCTCGCCGAGGTCGGTACGTATCCGCTGCCGACGAACACGATGTGGCGCGATTTCGGTGTGATCGTGGGTTTCGTCGTCGTTTTGCTCGTGCTCGGCGCGGTCACGCTGCGCCGGCGATCCGAATGAGAGGAGAGTGGGTGTACCCACTATGAACACTGTGATCGGAGTGCTGAGGCGGTTGCCGCCGGCACCGACCGCCGACGACATCACGTTCGCGCGCCGCGGTTTTCCAGTCGCCGCGAACGCGGTCAGCCGCCGCGTCGAGGAGGTGCCGCGTGCGGTGGTCGAGGGTTTCGGCTACGGCGCCGATCATGTCGATCCGGCTGCGATCGCCCGCCGGCTGGACTGGGTGGACCCGGAATGGCGCAGCCTCGCCTACGAGGGCGCGGTGGGGGCGCTGATCGTGCGGGACCTGCTGCGCGGCCGGAAATCCCACCGGGCGGTGGAGTTCGTCCGTGGGCCCGGTGCGCCGCACGCGATGATGGCCTACGTCGGGTGCGGCTTGGTGCTCTCGCGACTGCCGCGGACGCTGTGGCGTCGGGCCGTGCCGGTTTTCGACTCGGATCCGCTGCTGCCGTGGCTGCGTTGGCTCGCCGTCGACGGATATGGTTTCGACAAGGCGTATTTCGACCCGGCACGCTGGGTGTTCGGCACCGCCGTGCCGCGGCCGTACCCGTTCGACGGGGCGCCCGAGCACTTCGGGCCGGTGTTCGATCAGGGGGTCGGGCGGGCGCTGTGGTTCGTGTTCGGCGGCAACGCCGAACCGTTGCCGCGCACCATCGCCGCGTTCGCGCCGTCGCGGCGGGCGGACCTGTGGAGTGGGATCGGCGCGGCGATCACCTACGTCGGCGGACCCGACGCAGCGGATCTGGAACGGCTGCTCGACGCCGCGCGCGGCTACCGGCCGGAGCTGGCAGTCGGCGCGGTGAGCGCGGCGAAGGCGCGGGTGTACGCGGGCCATGTGCCGGAGACGGCGCGGGTGGGCGTCGAACTGCTGTGCGGGACAACGGTGGAGAAGGCGGCTCAGATCGCGGACGAGGCGGCCGAGGTGCCGCCGGATCCCGGGCCACCGCCGTACGTCCAGTGGCGCCGCCGGGTGGCGGCGCGATTCGCGGAGGCCGGGCGATGAGCGGTCTCGGCAGCTTCGGTGTACGGGAGGTGTTGCGCGCCGGGCAGGTCGGCGCGGTGCTGTCGGCCGAGGTCGGCGCGGCGTCGCTGCGGTGGGTACTGCGCCGCGAGGGGGCGTGGTCGGACGCCGCCGCGGGGGCGGTGGCGTCGGGGTTCGAACGGTTGGGACCGGCGTTCGTCAAGGTCGGGCAGTTGATGGCGTCGACCGCCGAGGCATTTCCGCGACCACTCGCGGCGGCGTGCCTGCGTCTGCTCGACGACGTCGCATCGGTCCCGACGGAGCGGATCCGCGCGGTCGTGGAGGCCGATCTCGGGGCGCCGGTGTCGAAGTTGTTTGCCTCGTTCGAGGATCGCCCGCTCGCGTCGGGGTCGGTTGCGCAGGTGCACGCGTGCGTGCTGCCCGACGGTCGTGAGGCCGTGCTGAAGGTCCAGCGCCCCGGCATCCGGGAGGCGATGCTGACCGATCTGCGGTTGGCGTACCGGACCGCGGGCATCGCGGAACGGGTACAGCCCCGGGTGCGCACCGCGAACGCGACCGGCGTGGTGCGTGACCTGCACGCCGTCACGCTCGTCGAACTCGACTCGCTCGCCGAGGCGCGCAACCAGGCGCGGATGCGGGAGAATGTGCACACGTTCGGCGACAACGAGAACGTGATGGTGCCGGAGATCTACTGGCGCTACTGCGGCCCACGGGTGATCTGCATGGAACGCGTGTACGGCGGCCCGATCGACCGGCTCGGTCCCGTGCGGTTCGACGTCGACGGCCGGATCGAGTTGGTGCGCAGCGTCGTCAAGGTGTGGCTCGAGGCGGTGACGGTGCACGGTCTGTTCCACGGCGACGTGCACGCCGGAAACCTGTGGGTGCTCGACGACGGCCGGATGGCACTGCTGGACTTCGGGATCGTCGGGGAACTGCCCCCGGACTGGCGAGTTGCGATCCGGGACCTGTTCTGCGCCAGCGCGATCGACGGCGACTTCACCCGAATGGCGCGGTCGCTGCGGGCCGTCGGGTTCGGTGCGCAGCTCGACGTGTCCGACGAGACGATGGGTGCGCAGCTGGGCATGGTGCTCGCGCCGCTGCTCTCGATGCGGCTGGCGGAGATGAATCTTTCGGAGCTGATCGACGCGATGCTGGAGATGGGCCGTGAGTGGGGTGCCGTCGGGCCGGAGGAGCTGATCCTGCTCGGCAAGCAACTCGGATATTTCGAGCGCTACGCTGTGGCGCTGGCACCGGACTGGGTGCTCGGCGCCGATCCGGCACTGCTGCGCAACATCGCCGACGACGACACGGACGAGGTCACGGGGACAGGACCGGCGCGTCCATCTTGCTGACCAGCCAGCGGCCGTCGACGTTCTCCATGGTCGCAACCACCGCGATCTGGCCCTTCTGCGGCTGATTCTGCGTTCCGAGGCTGGTGATCGTCTGCGTGATGGTCACCACGACCACGGCGTGATTCTCGTCGCCGGAGATGATGCCGCACTGGAAGTCGTTGCCCTGGGAGTGGACCTGCCCGGCGACCAGGGGGTCGCGCAGGGCGGCGCTGTTCGCCTCGAACTCCGTGTGCCAGTCGCCGGTGGCGCCGTCGAGAACCTTGCCGAAGAAGGTGTCGAGGTCGGTGTAGTCGTAGTCGACGAGCACCGCCGCGTACCTGCACATCTCCGTGCGGGCCGCGTTCTGGGCGTCGAGGACGTCGCGTTTGTCGGCGTAGCGCTGGTACAGCAGCGTCAACGGGACGGCGACGAACAGCAGCACCAGCAGAGCGATCGCGACGATCGAGGTGGCGACCAGCCACGGCGAGCGCTTCCGTTCGAGCGGTTCGTCGTCGCCGGCGTCGTAGGCAGGTTCTTCAGCCGGCGTTTCGGCGTCGTCGGCGGGGGTGTCGTCGGCGGGGGCGTCCTCGGGGGCCTCCGCCGGGTTCGGGACCTTCTTGTCGAACTTCTTGGTCGGCTCGTCGTGATCTGCCATGTACCTACTCTTCGTTCTGTGCGTCTACCCGCGAGTATGCCCGCCTCGGCGCCGTCAGCCACCCCCGGACCGTGCCGAGAGCGCAGTTGTTGTCGCAAATCGCGAGTAGCAGCGCCAAGAAGTGCGCACTGGCCGGTAGCGACGAGTGGGCCTGCGGGGGATCGCGTGGACGACGGTCCGCGGCGTGGTCACTTTGGCACGTACAGTCGGGTTGTGCCGAATTCGGGCTGGCCGCAGGGAACACCGGGGGAACTGCGCCTGCCGTCGGGACGGTCGGTGCGTGGTCGCGGGTTGCGCCGCGGCGTGCCGGACGGCCCGTCGCCCGAGTTCGGGCTGTATCTGATGTCGCATACGCCGCCGCCGGTCGCGTGGGAGAGCACCTGGGTCCGCTGGCCCGACTTCTGGGTGCCGCGCGACCGGCCGTTCGCGGCGACGGCGTTGCGCGAGGCGTGGAAGCGATCGGAAACCGAGCGCGTCGAGATCGCGTGCCGCGGCGGGATCGGCCGGACCGGCACCGCGCTGGCGTGCCTGGCCGTGCTCGACGGACTCTCTCCCGGCGACAGCGTCGAGTACGTGCGGCAGAACTACGGACGGCGTGCGGTGGAGACGCCGGGGCAGCGCCGGTTCGTTGTGTGGTTCGCTACGGGGTGACGTAGAACGTGCCAACGCTGGGGGTGCCGAAGACGTCGACCAGGTCGCGCGGGCGCGGGGTCACGACGACGACCACCTGGCCGGCACCGGTAATGACCGCGTGTCGATCGGGTGAAGTGTCGTTGACGACGCCGGACGAGCCGGTCGAGAGGTTGACCCACCGGACGTCGCCGTATCCGGTCGGTGGCGCCGCAATCCGACCGTGTCCGTGCTGGACGACGGAGTTGAATACCGCGGCACCACGGGTCAACGGCCACCCGACGATGGTCCCGGGCACCTGCAGCGTCGTCGCGTTGTCCAGCGGCGGAGTGTCGGCGGTCGCCGGCGCTGCAAACCCGACCGACACCACCGCGGCTATCCCGACCACGACGCGGACTCTGTTCATCCTGTGACTCCCCTCGTTGCCTGCACGAACGTCAGGATCGGACCTCTTTTCGTTACCGAGGGAACAGCCGGCGCCTCGCCGGTGCTGGGGTCTCGGGCTACGACGGCGGCTAGCATATATGGCCGGTCGGCGCGGGCCGGCCACCATCCAGCCGACGAGACGGGTGTTCTGTGTGACACGGACCTATCGCATCGCTGTTGTTCCCGGCGACGGCATCGGCACCGAGGTCGTCCCCGAGGGCTTGCGTGTGCTCGAGGCGGCCGCCGTGGCGTTCGGCTTTCGGGTCTCCTGTGAGCACTTCGAGTTCCCGTCCGCGCAGTACTACGTGCGGCACGGGTCGATGCTGCCGCAGGACTGGTTCGGCGTGCTCGAGGGGTTCGACGCGATCTTCTTCGGGGCGGTCGGATGGCCCGACGTCGTACCCGACCACGTCTCGCTCTGGGGTAGCCTGCTGCAATTCCGGCGCGGCTTCGACCAGTACGTCAACCTGCGGCCGGTGAAGCTGATGGCAGGCGTGAAAAGCCCACTGGCCGAACGCAAGCCGGGTGACGTCGACTTCGTCGTGGTTCGTGAGAACACCGAGGGTGAGTACTCCGACGCCGGCGGGCGGCTGTTCGAGGGCACCGACCGGGAGGTCGTGCTGCAGGAGACGGTGATGACGTGCGTCGGCGTCGACCGGATTCTGAAGTACGCCTTCGAGATTGCGTCGGGTCGGCCGGAACGGCACGTGACGTCGGCAACGAAGAGCAACGGCATCTCGATCATCATGCCGTACTGGGACGAACGCGTCGAGGCGATGGCAGCGCAGCACCCGGACGTGCGAGTGGACAAGTACCACATCGACATTCTCGCGGCGAACTTCGTGCTGCACCCCGACCGCTTCGACGTGGTGGTCGCGAGCAACCTGTTCGGCGACATCCTGTCCGACCTCGGCCCCGCGTGCACGGGCACCATCGGCATCGCGCCGAGCGCGAACATCAACCCGGAGCGCCGGTTCCCGAGCCTGTTCGAACCGGTGCACGGGTCGGCGCCCGACATCGCGGGACACGGAGTGGCCAATCCGATCGGCCAGATCTGGAGCGGTTCGCTGATGCTCGACCACCTCGGCGAGGCCGCGGCCGCCGCCGCGATCATGCGGGCCGTCGGGGCGACGCTTGCCGGTGAGCGGGCGGTGCTGACGCCGGATCTCGGCGGTGTGGGGACGACGGGGTCGCTGGGTGAGGCCGTGGCGGCGGTGCTGTCGCGCTGACGCGGCACGCGTTCTGCACATACCGCGCACGTTCCAGCGCGAGCGGGGCGACGAAAGGCGTGCGGCGTCGACCACGGCCGCGCGACGGCGGGCTACGGCGGCGGGAGCGGGGTGGAGCGCTCGTTGGGGTCGACGCCGGGCGGGATGGTGGCGCCGTTGTTGGGGACGTCGGGGCGGGGGGCGTTGGCGGAGCCTCGGACCTGCTGGGTCGGGTCGTCAGTGGTGCAGTAGTTCCACAGCCGCGTGGTGCCGTCGCCGACGTGGGCGGGGGACACCGGGATGGTGTCGTAGTCGCAGACCGGGCGCGGCACGATGTCGAGGAGGGTATGGAACTCGTTGTCCCAGGCCGGAATACCGGTCGCGACGATGCCGTCGCGCACGGACGGGAAGAATACCGCGAGCGCGCTGGTCCGCAGCCGAGCCGATTCCGCGATCACGACGAAGTTGGTGAGCAGGTTGGTGATCGGGTCGGCGGTGTCGTTCACCACCCCACCGAGCGTGGCCAACTGCCCCGGACCGAGGTCGAGGAAGCGGCGGACCTCCGCGTCGGCGGCCGCGAACTGATCGAACAGCACCCCCGAACTGCTCGTCAGCGTCTGCAGATCGGGCTGGATCTGAGCGGTGGTCGCCGCGATCGTGCGCAGGTTCGTGATCAGGCTCGTGGTCTGTGGCAGGAGCGAATCCAGGCCCGCCATCGTCAGGCTCACCCCGTCGATCACGCTCTTCAGCTGGTCCGGGCCGCCACCGAGGGCGGTGTCGAGTTCGTCGAGGATCACCGCGAACTTCTCCGGATCCACCTGGCTGATCAACGCGCTCGTGTTGTCGAGTGCGGTCGACAACGGCACCGGTGTCTGCACCTGGTTCGAGTCGACGGTAGCCCCGTCGGTGAGATAGGGCTCCTCGTCGCTGTTGGGCCGGAAGTCCATGTACTGCTCGCCCGCCGCCGAGAGCGCTTGGACCGCAACGGTTCCGCCCGCCGGGATCTGCACGTCGGAGTCGATCTTCGCGACCGCCGCGACGCCGGTCCCGGTCAGGGTGATCGACTCGACGCTGCCCACCCGGTAGCCGCGCAGGGTGACGTCGTTGTTCGGTTGCAGGCCACCGGAGGTCCCCATGATCACCGTGACCTGGTAGGTGCGCTCCAGCGGGTCGACCCGCATGATCGACACCAGCAGGTAACCCGCGCCGAGGAGAAACACCAGCACCAGCGCGAGATTCGCGAGCAGCACTTTGTGCATGCGGACCCAGCTCATCAGTACCCCCCGGTGATCCGGGCGTACACGCGTTGCAGCACGTCGATCAGGCTGCCGATGAACGCGTCGACGTCGTATCCGTCGGGCCAGCGGGTGCCGGTCTGATCCGACAGCGGCCAGCGACTGCCCGAAGGGTCGGAGAGCGCGCCGATGCTCAGGAAGGAGATGGTGGCCCCGACGGCAAGCGTCTCGCCCTGGAACGACGCGTTCACCCGCGGCGCGATCTGGTGCAGCGCGTCCAGGGCCTGGCCGAGGTTGTCGCCCATCTGCGAAGTGCTCGTCATCAGCACGTCGGTGTTGTGCACCAGTTCGGTGAGATCGGTGCCGGTCGTCTTCGCGAAATCCCCGAGGGCGGCGCTGGTCACGGAGATCTGCGCCATCAGGTCGCCGATGGTGGTGGTGTTCTCGGCGATGGTGCCGATCATCGGCGGCAGCGCATCCGCGACCGCACCCAGTTCGGCGCTGTTCTGATTCACGATGGCCAGCGTGGCGTCGAAACCCTGCAGGGTGGCGTCGATCTCGACGGTGCGCTGGTTCAGGCTGCCGATCACGTTGGTCATCTCTACGAGCAGGTGCTCGAGTTCGGGGCCGTGCCCGCTGACGATCGAGTCGAGTTCGTTCGCGATTGTCGCGAGTTCGTTGAGGCCACCACCGTTGAGCAGCATCGACAACGACGCGAGCAACTCCTCGACGGTCGCGCCGGCCGAGGTCTGTGGGAGTGCGATGGTGCCGCCGTCGGCGATCCTGGGCTGCCCGGCGTGGTCGGGCGGGATCGTCAACGCGACGAACACGTCACCGAGTGGCGTGGCCTGGCGCAGTTCCGCGGTCGCGTTGGTGGGCAGCGCGATGTCGCTGCGGATCTGCATCTCGACGTCGGCGGTGAAGTTGCTGGTATTGATGTCGGTGACCTGCCCGATATCGGAGCCGCCGATCTTGACCTTCGCCTGCGCCGGCAGGTTCAGGGCGTCCTCGAAGATCGCGTGTACCCGGTAGGTGTCGCCCTGCACCCCCGGTTTGGGCAGCGGTAGGTTCTCCACCGTCACGCCGCAGGCGGCGGTGACGGACACGGCCGAGGCGGCGATCGCGGCGCCCACGCCCCGCCGCCACAACCGCCCGCGGGCCGTCATTCGGTCATCCCCAGCAGCGCGGCGGTCAACCCTAGGTCGGGGCCGAAGTCCTTGAGCTTGCCGGTGCGACACCCGTCGGAGCGCATCTGGATGCGTTCACAGAACAGCGCGAGCGTCTCGTTGTCGAACAGCGCCCGGTCGGTCAACAGATGCAGTCGCAACGCCTGATGCTCGCGGCTGACGGCGTTGTCGAGGTTCTGGAACAGCAGCGGCGCGACGTCGACTACCTCGGTGAGTTGGTGTGCGTTGCGGCGCAACTGGTCGGTGGTGCCGGTGAGGCGAGTGAGCGCGCCGCCGAGTTGCTCCTGGTTCTCCGCGAGCACGATGCTGGTGTTGGTCAGGAAGTCGTCGAGTTGGTCGAGTGTGGCCTGCAAGCCGGGCGCCTGCTGCGCCAGCAGCTGGGAGGTCTGCGTCAGCCGGTTGCTGAAATCGCGAACCGTCTGGTCGTTCTCGGCGATCATCTGGGTGAGGTCGTTGAGTTTCACGATCGTCATCGAGATCGCGTCCTGATTGTTCAGCCCGGTCTGCAGCGCGCTCGACAGTGCGACGAGGGTCTCGTGGATCTCGGCGCCCTGACCGTTGAGCGAGCGGTACAGGATGTCCCCGGACAGCGGCCCGGGTTCGCCGGTGGCGGGATCGGGCGAGAGCGCCGCCGCGAACTCGTCGATCGTTTTGATCATCGTGTCGAGTTCGACCGGGGTGCGCGTTCGCCCGAGGGGGATGTGGTCGCCGTCGGCGAGCGCCGGGCCGTCGCCCGAATAGACCGGGGTGAGTTCGACGTGCCGGTCGGTGACGACGGACGGCGACACGCCCGCCGCGATCGCGTCGGCGGGCACCTTGGTGTCCGCGTCCAGCGACATCACC
Source organism: Aldersonia sp. (assembly GCA_036524855.1). Taxonomy (GTDB): domain Bacteria; phylum Actinomycetota; class Actinomycetes; order Mycobacteriales; family Mycobacteriaceae; genus Aldersonia. The sequence continues at coordinate 64,362 of DATDBL010000133.1, forward strand.
ACCTCGACGTAGGTGCCGCGCGGGGTGATCTTGTCGACGGTGCCGATCGGGATGCCGAGCACCGACACCTCGTTGCCCTCGTAGACACCGGCGACGTTCTCGAAATCGGCGGTCACCCGTATCGTTGCGCCACCGCCGGGTACCGCCGCGCACGACGCGGTGAGCAGGGCGAGCGCGCCCGCGGCCAGGATCGGTCGGAGTCTCACGGCACGCACCCCTCCACGACGCGCGCGAGGCACAACCAGTTGTCCGGGAACAGCCACGGCATCGCGATGTTGCCGTACGGGCCGTCAGCGAAGGCGTTATTGAACTGGCGCGCGGTGACCGGCATGATCTCGAGCAGGTGGTCGAGGTTCTCCCTGTTCTTCTCCAACCCCTCCGACATCGTGTTCAAGGTCTGGATGGTCGGGCCGAACTGGTCCTGGTTCTGGGCGCCGATCTCCTCGAGTTGCCGCGAGAGCGTCGCGACGTCGTCGAGCAGTTGGGTCACGAGGACCTGACGTTCCACGACGCGGTTCGTGATCGCCTCGCCCTGGGCGATGATCGACAGGATGCTGTTGCGGTTGTCGTCCAGGACGGTGGTGACCTGGTCGAGGTTCTCGAGCAGCGCGTCCACCTCCGCGCGGCGGGTGTCGATCACCTTCGCGAGCGCGCCGACGCTGTTGAGGGCCTGGGCCGTCAGCGCGGGACTGTCCCCGAGTTGACGGTCCAGCAGGGCGAGCGATTCGGCGATCTTGTCGGCGTCGATGGCCTCGAACTTCGGGGTGCCCACCTGCACGATGTCGGCGAGGTCGTAGGGAACGTTGGTGTTGGCGACCGGGATCCGGTCGCCGGGCAGGCCGGTGCCGTCGCCGGGATCGAGTTCGACGTAGTGCGCGCCGAGCAGCGTCGACATCTTGATCGTCGCCTGCGCGTCCGGCCCGAGGGTCACGCTCTTCTCCACGTCGACGACGGCCAGCACGTGCCCGCCCTCGAGTTCGACGGACTTCACCTGCCCGACGTCGATGCCGGCGACCTTCACCTTGTCCCCGTTGCGGATGCCGGCGGCCTGGACGAACTCGACGTCGATCGACCGCTGCCCGACCCCCATCGACTCGAACGCGCTGGTGCCCAGCAGCAGTCCGACGATCACGACCGCACCGAGGACGCCGATCCAGAGGTTTTTGGCCCGCAGGTTCGGACGGGAGCGAGCCATCAGCGACACACCTCCGAATGCGATTTGCTGCCGATCCGGGTGAGGAGCCCGCGGGGGAACAGCACACCCCACAGCGACACGTCGAGGCTGCAGACGTAGGTGTTGGTCCAGGTGCCGTAGGAGGTGGAGCGCGCCAACGCGGTCAGCACCGGCGGCAGGTCGATCGCGGCCTGATCCAGCGCGGCGCCGTTGCCGACGAGTAGGTTCAGCGCGGACGTCGTGGAGTTCTGCGCGGCCTGCAGTTCCGGCTGGACCCCGGCGACCATGCCGACCAGCGCGCCGGAGGCGTCGGCGATCTGCTCGGTGGACGCGACCAGCGACTGACCCTGCGCGTAAAGGCCGCTCATCAGGGCACGGGTCTGCGCGATCAGGGTGTCGAGTTCGTTGCTGCGATTGGCCAATCCGGCGAGCACGCCGTTCAGGTTCATGATGATGTCGCCGAGGATGACGTCACGCTGTTCGAACGTCGATGCCAAGCCGGCCGCCTGAGTGATCAACGCGCTCAACGACACCTGGTCGCCCTGCAGCACCTGCACGAGGGTGTTGGACAGGTCGTTGACCTGCTCGGGCGACAGCACCGCGAACAACGGCTCGAACCCGTTGAGCAGCGCGGAGATGTCGAACGACGGCTCGGTGCGCTCGAGCGGGATCTCGGCACCGTCCTCTAGTGGTGTCGGATCGCCCTGGTCGCCGGGGGCGAGGGCGACGTAGCGCTGCCCGATCAGGTTCTGGTACCGCACCAGCGCCTTGGTGTTGCCGTACAGGGTCTGGTCACCTTCGACGATGAAATCGATTCGGGCATCGTTGTTCTCGTCGAGGTCGATCGCCTCGACGCGCCCGACCCGAACCCCGGAGATGCGCACGTCGTCGCCCGCCTTCAGACCCAGCACATCGGTGAACGTGGCCGAGTAGGACTTGGTGTCGCCGTCCACCGGCCGCTGCAGCGTCGACCAGATGACCCACGTGACGAGCAGTGACGCGACGACGAAGATGCTGAACCCGATCAGCGGCCTGCGGTAGTTCACGAGGGCTCACCACCCTGGACCGTTACCGTGCCGCCCTGCACCGCCGCCCCGAGCAACATGAGTTGGGTGGCGTTCGGTGTACGGCCGAGCAGCGCCGAAATCGCCGCCGGGCCGCGCAGGGCCGCCGCGGGTTGGGCCGGCGCGGGCACTGGGGGCAGGGTGATCTGGGGCAGTTGCGGAAGCGGGGGCAGTTCCGGCAGCGGCAGGCCGGGAAGCTGCGGGATGAGCCGGCTCGGATCGGCGTCGGCAGTGACGGCAGCAGGGGCCGGCCCTGCGGAATCGAGTCGGCGTGGCACCAGCTCGGGTGGCAGGAATCCGGGATTGCCCTGCGTCGGCGCGGTGTAGCAACTCGGCCCGGCCAGATCGCCGTAGCGCGGGCAGTCGGCGCGGGTGTAGACCTTGAACGGGGTGAAGGAGATGTCGGCGGACCACACCATCTGCTGCGACGGACCCCAGTGGAAGACGGTGTACAGCCGGCGCAGCGACTGATTCAGGTTCGCGATGGTCTCCGGGATCGCCGCCGGCTCGGTGACGAGGGCGCCGAACACGTCGTCCATGCCGGACACCGCGACCTTGGCCGAATCGGGGTTGCGGGCGAACAGCGTGTTGACGGTGTCGACGGTGCCGCCCGCACTGGCGAGCAGCGTGACCAGTTCGGCGCGCTTCTCGGTGATGGTGTTCGCGGTGACGATCGACTCGTTCAGCACGCCGATCAGCTCGGGCGCGGACGCGTTGATCCCGTTGGCGGCGGCGGCGAAGTTCTGCAGGTCCGCGCCGAGGTCGGGGAACGCCGCGTCGACGGCGGTCACCCAGCGGTCGAGGCGGACGATCGTCGAGCCCGGCGCCCGGTCCTGACCGTCGAGCGCGGCGGACAGCGAGCCGAGGACGGTGCCCAGCTGTACGGGGTCGATCCGGTCGGCGATGCTGCGCAGCGAGGTGAGGGTCGTCTGCAGCGCGATCGTGCCCTTGCTGGTGTCCTCGGCGATCTCGTCGCCGGCCTGCAGCGGCGCGCTCGGGCCGTTGTCGACGAGTTCGATCGAGGTGATCGCGAAAAGGTTGCTCGGCACCACCCGTGCGGTCACGGTGTCGGGGACCCCGCGGATGTGGTCGGGATCCATCTCGATGTTCACCCGCTGCTGTACGCCCTGCGCGGCGACGTCGACGCTGTCGACCGTGCCGACCAGCACGCCGCGGAACTTGACGTCGGCGTTGGCGGGTAGGCCGTCGCCGGTGGTGGCGAGCACCGCCGTCACCTTCGCGTTGCTGTCGAACTTGCCGGTGTAGCGCATCATCAGCAGCGCCAGCAGCACGATCAGGACCGCGACCATGGCGAGACCCGCCACGATGAGTTGGCGAATGGTCGGGCCGCGGCCGCTGGGATCGAGAATCATCGTGCGCTCACCCCGCAAGCCGAACGCCGGGGTTGACACCCCAGATGGCCAGCGTCATGAACAGGTTGGCGAAGACGACGACGATGATGCAGACCTTGATCGCGCGGCCGGCCGCGACACCCACACCCTCGGGCCCACCGGAGGCGAAGAAGCCGTAATAGCACTGGATGAACGTAGTCAGCGCCACGAAGATGATCGCCTTCAGCAGTGAATAGAAGACGTCGCCGCTGATCAGGAACTGATGGAAGTAGTGCGTGTAGGTGCCGCCCGACGAGCCGCCGAGCAGCGCCACGGTGAACCTGGCCGAGATGTAGGCCATCGCGAGGCCCAGGCAGTACAGCGGGACGATCGCGACCATCGCCGCGATGATCCGGGTGCTCACCAGGTAGGGCAGCGGCCGGATCGCGATCGATTCGAGCGCGTCGATCTCCTCGGAGATACGCATCGTGCCGAGTTGGGCGGTGAAGCGGCAGCCGGCCTGGGCGGCGAAGGCGATCGTCGCGAACAGTGGTCCGAGTTCGCGGGTGGTGGCGAAGGCCGAGATCGCGCCGGTGAGCGGGCCGAGGCCGAGCAGCTCGAGC
>DATDBL010000134.1:0-7675 GCA_036524855.1 Aldersonia sp.
GAGGTAGGCGTCGACGAGGCGGTGCTGTTTGGCGCGGGGGTCGTGTTCGCAGACGGTGGCGGCGACCTCGCCGACGCGTTGCCACACGGCGGCGGCTTCCTCGGGGGACAGGTCGGCCTCGACGCGGTGCAGGGGGCCGAGATTGCGGCGGCGGATCCGGCGTTGCCATTTCTCGGCGTCCTTGCGCAGTTCGGCGTGTTCGTCGGGGGCGGTGCGGATCAACAGGGCGTCGAGTTCGGTGGCGAACCGGGCGGGTGCGTACCGCCCCGCGATCTCGACGGCTGTCGCTTCGACTGCGGCGACCACCGCGTCGGAGAAGCCGGTGGTGGCGGTGGCGATGCGCCAGGCTTTCGGGTAGTCGATCTCGCCGGCGGCGAACGCGGCCCGCGTCTGGGCAGGTGTTCGCGCAGGGCGGTACCGAGTTCGGCGTAGTGCTCGGCGGTGGTGGTCGAGCATGCGAGGCGGGTGGTGATCTCCACCAGTCCGGCGTGGGCCCAGGTGTTGGTGTGGCGTTCGGTGACACAGTCGCGGCGAGCCATCCAGCGGGTGTAGAACACGCCGGCGGTGTCGACCTTGCGGAAGGCGGCCCGGTTCTCGGCGCGGGCGGCCTCGCACAGGTCGGTCAGGGCCGGGGTGTCGGCGGCGACCTCGCCCGCGGTGGGCGGCTGGGGTGGGATCGCGTCGTACACACCAGACACTCTATCGGCTCGAACACCGTTTCGACAAGAGGTTCTTCCGAAGGCTCCCAACGTTTTTCGGCCACACGCGAAGCGGCCGCGACACACTACCAGCGCCCACCGACACGAACCGCGGCCAGAAATCGCACCGGGTGTGCGACACGAATGTAGGTGCTCGGGAAAGCGCGCCGTCGGGATCGCGCACCTGTTCAACTGTCTGGACGCATACCGCGAGGGCCGCATCACCTCCGGCGCGACCCCTGAGATCACGCAGCCTGCGCCGGCGACGGTGGTCGCCGACGCCCACAACGGCCTCGCCCAGCTGGCGTTCGACGCCGCCCTCCCAACCCTTCTCACCGCCACCAAGCAGTGCGGCACCGCCGCCTTGTCGATACGCAGGTCCTACACGTGCGGAGAACTCGGCCACTATCCGCGCCAACTCGCCCAGCTCGGCTTCCTGGCCTTCGCGTGCGCGAACAGTCCGGTACTGATGGCACTGGGCGGTTCCGAAGAACCTGTCCTGGGGACGAACCCACTGGCATGCGCGGTGCCCCGTCCGGGCCGGACGCCGTTCGTCGTCGACCAGGCGACGGCCGAGACCGCCTATGTCAAGGTGCGCGATGCCGCGCAATCGGGCGAGCCCATCCGACTCGGGTGGGCCGTCGACCCCGAAGGTGCACCCGCCACGGACGCCGCCAGGCGCTGCACGGTGCACTGCTCCCGTTCGGCGGCTACGGGGCGGGAACATCGCGCTGCTCGTCGAACTCCTCGCGACCCTTGCGGGGGCGTAGTTCTCGGTCGACGCGCCGCCGTTCGACCGTGGCGACGCAACTCCGGGCATCGGCGTCTTCGTGCTGTGCATCGACCTCGACAGGTTCGGCGGCGGAGCGGAGCGGGTGAGCGGCTTCCTCGACAGGTTGCACTCCGCCCACGAGGTCTCGATGCTGGGCATGCGCCACGAGGTACCGCCCGACTCCCTCCGCCTCGACACCATCCTGCACGAGCGACTCCTGGCCGCCTGCTCCGAATCCACGTAGTGGCGTGGCGCCGTGAGTCACTTCCCTTGGGCCGCGCTAGATTCCGGCTAGTGCGAGTACACGGCGGCGGTCTCGCTGAGGCTCTTGCCCTTCGTCTCGGGCGCCAGCCGCTGTGACAGCCCGGCGCCGACGCCGGCGATCCCCGCCGCGATCAGCATGGAAACCGAGGTTCCGAGGTTCGTCATCGACCACGGCAGCAGGAACGTGCCCAGCCCCGCCCCGATCCGGCTGACGGCGGCGGCGAAGCCCGTCCCGATGCCGCGGACCTCGGTCGGGAAGACCTCGCCCGGGTAGATGCTGGTCAGCGTGTTGTACATCGCGTTGAAGAACGAGAAGGTGAGGAACAACAGCAGGACGACGATCGGCGGCGCTCCCGCCCACAGGCCGATGATCGCGAGCAGTCCGGTGCACAACCACTGCGGCGGCACGGTGAGGACCCGTCGGCCGACCCGATCGATCAACAGGACCGTGAGCACCACCCCTGCGGCGGCGAGCGCGGACAGTCCGACCCCGCCGGCCAGCCCGCCACTGAGGCCGTACTTCTCGAGCACGTCGTCGGCGAACGTAGCGATGGCGAAGTAGGGCGTGACGGCGCAGAACCAGAAACCCGACGTGAACAGCGTCGCCCGCCAATTCTGCCGGGAGAACAGCATTGCGAAGGTGCCCTTGGGGGCACGGGCGTGCTCGTGCTGGACATCGCTCATGTCGTCCGCGCTGTCCATGTACCGGTCGGCGACCGCGAGAGCTTCCACCTTGCGGCCCCGGTTCCACAGCCACCGTGGTGACTCGGGCAGGCCGAGCCGAGCGAGGAACAGGACTACCGCGAGCAGAGTGCTGGTGCCCAGGATGGCGCGCCAACTCAGATCGGTCGCCTCCACCAGCACGTGTCCGACGATGAACGCGACCATGAACCCGACGTACCAGGCGATAACGGTCACGCCCAGCAGGCGGCCACGCAGCCGGGCGGGGGCGAACTCGGACATCAGTGGCCAGCCGATGGAGTACTCGCCGCCGATCGCGATGCCCATCAGCAGACGCACCACGAACAGCTGTACAGCAGTCCCGACGAACAGCTGCATTGACGAGACGAAGAACTGCATGCCCGACGCGACGACGAACAGGCCCATGTCGACCAGGAACATCGGCCGTCGGCCGAACCTGTCCGATGCCCAGCCGCCGAGCGGGGAGCCGATGAAGATGCCGAACAAGGGGGCTGCGGCGATCAACCCGACCGCGAGCGTGGACAGGCCGAGATCGGTCGTCATGTCATCGGTGACCGGACCGATGATGCCGAGGATGTAGCCGTCGAGGAACATTCCGCCGACGAGGACGGCGACGAGTCTCCTCATGAACCGCCTCTTGAACGCCACCGATGTCGACCCCGACTCGGCACGAGGGTTCCCTATCGCTGCCACCGGTCACTCCTCACGGTCCGGTTCGATGTCATTGTTCTCTCCTTGCGTTCGGGTGGATGCGTCGAGTCGGGCCGGGAATGCGGGGATCACCGGCAATCACACGTTGGTGAGGGCCATCGCGAACGCCCGAGTGCGCGCTCTTCTTGCCCGGCGGTGTGATGTGAATCTCATCTATTCAGACCCTACGATGTAATCACAAATCACACAACCCTTGAGCAAAACTGATGTCAGCAGCGAACGGACCGTCCGATCATGGGTAATTCGACGCCAACGTCGGCGACGCCACCAGTCGCTCCCGTCGAGGAGGCCCACGCGGATAGACCGCTCAGAACTACCTGGCCAAGAGGGCTGGGTCGGGCGAGGCACGCCCCGCTGATCCGCAGCCCGGACTGCGTCGCCGACTCGACGAGGGGCGCGCTTGTCCGGGGATCCACGATCCCGGATCCAAAATCCACTCTTGTGTGATTTGTGATCTCATCCTAGGATGGTGTGAGACGCAGACCACATCGCACCGAGCGGTGGGATCCGCGAAACCGCACGCTCGCCGGACCGGTTGGTCATCGAAGGATTTGGAGAGGTACTCCCATGAAGGATGTTGTGATCGTCGGTGGCGGGATCGCCGGGTTGGCGGCGGGGTGGCGGCTGCGGCACCGGGACACGCTGCTGCTGGAGTCCGACGACCGGGTCGGTGGCCGGGTCCGCTCCGAGCGGCGCGGACCGTACTGGTTGAACTGGGGCGGGCACGTCTACGCCGGCGGCAACTCGGCGACGGCGTGGCTGCTCGACGACACCGGTGTCGACTCCGTCGCGGTGCCCGGATCGCTGGCCGGGCTCGCGATGAACGGCAAACTGCTGCTGCGCGGGCGGGTGGAGACCTACCCGTTGCGGGTGCCGATGTCGATGTCGTCGCGCATCGGGGTGCTGAAGGCCGGTGCGAAGGTCGGGCTCGCGGTCGCCAAGTACGCCCGCATCGTGAACCTGCGGCCCGGCGAGAGCGAAGCCGCCCGCCAGCAGCGGGTGTACAACTTCATGAACGACCGCAGCTTCGCCGACTTCCTGGGCGAGGTGCCCGAAGACGTCGAGGCGCTGTTCAAACCCACCGTCACCCGCTCCGCCGCCGACCTGCACGAGATCTCCGCCGGCGCCGGCGTCGGCTACTTCAGCCTGGTCTGGGGCATCGGCGGCGGCCTGACCCAGAGCATCGCGGGCGGCGCGTCCACGCTCACCGAAGCCATCGCCGCCGCCCTCGGCGACCGCGTCCAGCGCGGCGCCACCGTCGCCGAGATCGTGCACAAGACCAACTCGGTGATCGTCCGGTACACCCAGGACGGCATCGACCGGGAGGTCGAGGCCCGCACCGTCGTGCTCGCCACCCCCGCCACCGTCAGCCACCGCATCGCCGTCGACCTCGACCCCGACGTGCGCGACGCCCTGGGCAAGATCGTCTACGGCCCCTACGCCAGCGCCGCGTTCCTCACCGACGAGACCGAACCCCAGGTGTGGGACGACTCGTATGCCATCGCCACCCCGAAACGCTCGTTCAACGTGCTGCTCAACCACTCCAACATCGTGCGCGGCTACGAGCAGCAGCGGCGGCCCGGCAGCAGCATCATGACCTTCTCCCCCGCCAGCCTGGCCCGCCGGTTGCTCGAACTCGACGACGACGCCATCCTCGACACCTACCTGAACGACCTCGACGACCTGTTCCACGGCTTCTCCCACACCGTCGTCGAGGCCCAGGTGCAGCGCTGGCCCACCGGCGCCCCGTACTGCTTCCCCGGCCGCGCCAAACTGCAACCCACCCGCACCAAGGGCGGCGGGCGGGTGTTCCTCGCCGGGGACTACCTCGGCACCCTCTACACCGAAACCGCCATCGGCACCGGCCTGTCCGCCGCCCAAGAGGCCCAAAGCCTGCTCGCCACCGACCGCCAAACCCGCCCCCGCGCCCTGACCCCGCTCGCCGCCGCCCGGTAACCACGCCCCCTCGAAACCCACACTCTCGAAGGAGAACCCCCTCGTGTCCCAGCTCCACGGTGTCCTCACCGCCCTCGCCACCCCCTTCGCCGCCGACGGGTCCATCGACCACACCGCGCTGCGCCGCCTGGTCGAGCGCTCCATCGACGGCGGCGTCGACGGCGTCGTCGCCTGCGGCTCCACCGGCGAGTTCGCCGCCCTGACCGGCACCGAACGCCGCCAACTCGTCGAAACCGTCGTCGACCAGGCCGCCGGCCGCGTCCCCGTCGTCGCCCAGACCGGCGCCGTGTCCACCACCGAAGCGGTCGAACTGTCGCGGCACGCCGAGGCCGCCGGCGCGTCGGTGCTGATGGTCGTCACCCCCTACTACGAAACCCTCACCCTCGACGAAACCCTCACCTACCTGCGCACCGTCGCCGACGCCGTCACCATCCCGATCATGCTCTACAACCTGCCCGCCGCCACCGGGGTCAACCTCACCCCCGACATCGTCGGGGCGCTGGCCCGCGAGGTCGACAACATCCGCTACATCAAAGACACCAGCGCCGACATGGCCCAGGCCGGACAGCTGATCCACAACCACGCCGACGTCATCTCCACCTTCGTCGGCTGGGACAGCCTGCTGCTCGCCGCGCTCACCGAAGGCGCCGCCGGCGTGATGGCCGGCACCGCGAACGTGTTCCCCGCCCACCTCGTCTCCATCCACCGCGCACTGCAGGCCGGCGACCTGGACCGGGCGCGACGCGAATGGGCCCGGATCTACCCCCTGATGGACGCGATCATGACCGCACCGTTCATCCCCGCCATCAAGACCGCGCTCACCGCCGTCGGGTTCCCCGCCGGAAGCCCCCGCAAGCCCCTCCTCGACCTCGACCCCGACACCGCCGCCACCATCACCGCACTCGCCACCGCGCTGCCGCAACTCAGCCCGGCCCGCTGACCCCGATTCCTCTGGAGGAACCTGCCATGACCATCACCACGCCGGTCGCCGACGCGACGGTCCGCCGGGCAGCGACGCCGTTGATCACCGCCGCCGACCTGCCCCCGACCGGTCACTTCGTCGGCGGCCGGTTCGACACCGGCTCCGCGGGTCAGGTGATCGACGTGATCGACCCGTGCACCGAGAACGCCATCGCACAGATCCCCCGGGGCCGCGTCGAGGACGTGGACCGGGCGGTCGCGGCAGCCGTTGCGGCCGCGCAGGATTGGGCGCGGGTGCTGCCGAGGCAGCGGTCCGAGATCCTGCACCAGGTCGCCGACCGCGTCGCCGAGCACGCCGACCTGCTCGCCCGGCTCGAATCCGCCAACACCGGCAAACCGCTCGCGGTGTCGCGCGACGACGTGGACGGCACCGTCGACACGTTCCGATTCATGGCCGGCGCCCTGCGTGCCACCACCTCGATGGCGGCCGGTGACTACGCGGAGAACCACCTCTCGGTGATCCTGCGCGAGCCGCTCGGGGTGGTCGGGGTGATCACGCCGTGGAACTATCCACTGCTGATGGCGGCATGGAAGATCGCGCCGATCCTCGCCGCCGGCAACACGCTGGTGATCAAGCCGTCCGAGCAGACGCCGTTGACCACACTGAAATTCGCCGAACTCGTCGCGGACCTGCTGCCGCCCGGTGTCGTCAACGTGGTCACCGGCACCGGGTCGGTCGTCGGGGCCCGATTGGCCGAGCACCCCGACATCGCGATGATCGCGGTCACCGGGTCCGTGAACAGCGGCCGCGCGGTCGCCCGCGGGGCTGCCGAATCCCTCAAGCGCGTGCACCTGGAGCTGGGCGGCAAGGCGCCGGTGGTGATCTTCGCCGACGCCGACCTCGCTGCCGCGGCAGAGTCGTTGCGCGTGGCCAGCTTCTGGAACTCCGGGCAGGAGTGCGGGGCGGCATGCCGTGTGCTGGTGCACGAGTCGGTGGCCGAGCGGTTCGTCGAGTTGTTGGTCGAGCAGGTGCGTGGACTGGTCGTCGGCGACCCGACCTCCGGCGACGACGTCGAGATCGGCCCGATGGTGTCCAAGGCGCACTTCGACCGCGTCCTCGGCTACCTCGACCGCGCCGAGCGCGACGGCATCCGCGTCGCGGTCGGCGGCGCGGCGCTCGACGGTCCCGGCTACTTCGTGGCACCGACCGTCCTCGTCGACGTCCCCGACGGCGCCGAATGCTCCCGCGAGGAAATCTTCGGCCCGGTGGTGACGGTGGAGACGTTCACCGACGAGGACGAGGCGATCCGGCGCGCCAACGACGTCCCTGTCGGGTTGTCGGCGTCGGTGTGGACCGAAAACGCCCGCCGCAGCCACGACGTCGCCGCCCGCATCGACGCCGGAACAGTCTGGGTGAACTCGCATCTCGTGCTCGCCAACGAGGTCCCGTGGGGCGGGTTCAAAGGCTCGGGCTACGGTCGCGACCTGTCCATCTACGCCCTCGACGACTACTCCCGCACGAAGCACGTCATGCACAACCACGCTCGCTGACGACTGCTTCGCGGATCAGAGCGGACGCCGACGGCTCCGCTCGACGTCGCGCGCCGTTCACGCGCGGCGCGGACGTTGCAACGTGCGCGACGCGTACAGA
>DATDBL010000135.1:0-10132 GCA_036524855.1 Aldersonia sp.
ACCGCCACCGCCACCGCCACCGATCGCCCGACCACGCTGTCGATGACCGTCCTCATGACCCCCGACCTCGCGAACTTCTCCGGAAACGTCCACGGGGGCAGCCTGCTCAAACTCCTCGACCAGGTCGCCTACAGCTGCGCCAGCCGCTACGCCGGCACCTACGTCGTCACTCTCTCCGTCGACCGCGTGCAGTTCCGCGAGGCCATCCATGTCGGCGAACTCGTCACCTTCTCCGCATCGGTCAACTACACAGGCCGCACCTCGCTGGAAATCGGCATCCGCGTCGACACCGAAAACATCCAGCACCAGACCAAACGCCACACCACCAGCTCCTACTTCACCATGGTCGCCGTCGACGCCGACGGCACCCCCGTCCCCATCCCGCCCCTGCCGCTGCGCACCGACCTCGACAGGCAACGCTTCGACGCCGCCCGCACACGCCGCCGAGCGCAACGCGCCGCCTTCACCGCCCCACACGGCCTCCCACCGCGATCCGAACACCACGACCGGTGACCTCGCCCGACGCACACTCGATTGCCCCGCCGACGATGGACGGGTAAGCCTTGGGCGATCGAGTTCGCGGGGCGAGTCGAACGCCTATCCTGAGGTATCTGGAGAAGGACCATGGTGACGAAACGAGAACACCCGTACGCCTGGGCATGTGCCGGCTCGCCTCATTCGCGGGGCCGGTCGGTGTGGACCCGGCAGGCGCGCGCGTGAGACGAGTCGGCGGCCATGTCCGAGGTCGATCCTTTTGCCACCCAACGTGGTCCGGCGCCGGGGTTTCCCGATGAGCTGAACGCCGAGGGATTCGAGGACGCCCGGGAGATCGGTCGCGGTGGGTTCGGGGTCGTCTACCGCTGCGTCCAACGGTCGCTGGATCGAACCGTTGCGGTCAAGGTGCTTACCGCGGATCTCGATCCCGACAATCTGGAGCGTTTCCTGCGCGAGCAGCGCGCGATGGGCAAACTCTCCGGGCATCCGAACATCGTCACGATCCTGCAGGTCGGCACCACCGGGAGCGGGCACCCGTACCTGGTGATGCAGTTGCACTCGCGCGGCTCGCTCGAGTCACTGATCCGAGACGAGGGCCCGCGGGACTGGCAGTCGGTGCTGCAACTGGGCGTGAAGTTGTGCGGGGCGCTCGAGGTGGCACACCGGACCGGCATCGTGCATCGCGACGTCAAGCCGGGGAACGTCCTGGTCACCGACTACGGGGAACCCCTGCTGACCGACTTCGGGATCGCGCGTATCCCCGGCGGCTTCGAAACCACCGTCGGCACCGTGACCGGATCGCCGGCGTTCACCGCGCCCGAAGTGCTCCGCGGCGACATGCCCCAACCCGCCGCGGACATCTACAGCGTCGGCGCAACGTTGTTCTGCGCGTTGACCGGCCACGCAGCCTTCGAGCGGCACACGGGTGAACGCCTCGTCGCCCAGTTCCTGCGGATCAGCTCGCATCCGATCCCGGATCTACGCGGAGAAACGATTCCCGACCCGGTGTGCGCGGCCATCGAACACGCCATGGCCGCAGCCGCCGCCGACCGGCCCACCACCGCGGCGGCGTTCGGCGAGGAGCTGCGCGAGGTTCAAGCGCTCACCGGTGCGCCGGTCGATCCGCTGCCGCTGCCCGGCGCCGCCGGCCCCCACCCGCGGCCCACCACGAGCGGGTCGCGCACCCCCGGTGTCACCTCCTACGGAACCGCGCCGGTGGCCTATTCCGGGTCGCTGACACCGCCGCCGTCACCGGCGACGAAGTTCCGCCCCCCGGAAACCGCACGGACGTTGGTCCTGCGCGATCGCCTGCTCGACCTGCTCCGCCTGGGTGGGCAGCGGCGGTTGATCGTCATCCACGCTCCCACCGGATACGGCAAGAGCATCCTCGCTGCCCAGTGGCGTCAAGCACTCGCGGACGAGGGCATCGCGGTCGCCTGGCTCACCGTCGACCGGGACGACAACAACGTGGTGTGGTTCCTGGCCCATCTGGTCGAAGCGATCGAACGAGTGCGACCGGCCGTGACCGGGAACCTGCGCCAGCAGTTGGAAGAACACGGCGGCGACGCGCAGCGGCACGTGCAGAGCACGCTGATCGACCGGATCCACGAGCACGGCGAGCGCATCGTGATCGTCCTCGACGACTGGCACCGAGTCACCTCGGCTGACACGCTCGGTGTGCTGCGCACGCTGCTCGAGGACGGCTGTCACCACTTGCAGATCCTCGTCACCAGCCGCTCTCGCACCGGGCTGCCGCTGAGCCGGATGCGGATGCACGACGAACTCGTCGAGATCGGCTCCGATACTTTGCGTTTCGACACAACCGAGTCGAAGTCGTTTCTCGTCGACGTCGGCGGTCTGAACCTGAGCGGTCGTGATGTCGCCGCGCTGACCGAAACCACCGACGGCTGGGTGGCCGGGCTGCAACTCGCGTCGTTGTCGCTGCGCGGTAGGGAGGATTCCACCACCCTCATCGAGCGGATCACCGGCCGCACCCAGGCGATCGGCGAGTTCCTCGCCGAAAACGTCCTGGACAGTCTCGATCTCTCGATACTCGACTTCCTGTTGGCGACCTCGATCTGCGAGCGGCTGTGCGGCGCACTGGCCGCCACTCTGACCGGAGATCCACACGGGCAGGCGATGCTCGAGCGGATCGAAGAGCAGGATCTGTTCCTGCGGCGCACGGACGAGGACGGCCGGTGGTTCCGCTATCACCACCTGTTCGCCCAGTTCCTGCAACACCGACTCGAACGTGACCAACCGGAGAGGATCACCGAACTGCACCGTGTGGCCAGCCGATGGTTCGCCGATCACCACTTTCTCAACGAGGCAGTCGACCACGCACTCGCCGCCGGCGATTCGGCCGGCGCGGTCACCTTGGTCGAGAACAACGGTATGGACCTGATCGAGCACGCTCGGATGTCCACGGTGCTCGGACTGATCGAAAAACTACCGGCCCGACTGGTGTCGACGAGTGTGCGGTTGCAGCTGATCCTCGCGTGGGCGAACAACGAACTGCTCCGCCCCCGACCCGCACGCGCCGCCCTCGACCGCACCCGCGCGCTGCTGACGCTGGGCCGGATACCGGAATCGGAGATCGACGACGTGCGCGCCGAGATCGGAGTTGTCGCCGCGGAAGCTCTGCTGTTCGCCGATCGGGTCAAGGGCATCACCGATCTGGTCGCGGACTGCGTGGCCAGGCCCGAGAATCTGCGGCCCTGGGTCGTGTCGGCGGCCGCCGGCATCGCCGCGTTCGCCGCGGTCTACAGCTTCGACTTCGACGCCGCCCGCAGGCTCGAGGACTGGGCCGCGCCCTACCACGACCGCGCCGGCGGCCCCTACAGCGTCGTGTGGGGGCACTGCATCACGGGCATCGCCGCCAACGAGCAACTCGATCTCGCGACTGCCGAAGCCCGCTTCCGGGAAGGACTGCGCATCGCCGTCGACGCAGCCGGTCCGCATTCGCATGTCGCTCGCCTCGCCAGCGCCGTGCTGGGTGAGCTGCTCTACGAACGCGGCGAACTGCACGAGGCCGGCCGGCTGCTCGAGGAGAGCGTCGCGCTCGGTTCCACCGGTGGCGTCGATTTCATGCTCGGCCCGTTCGTGGTCGGCGCTCGCATCAAGGCGCGCACCGGCGATCGGGAGGGCGCCGCCAGTCGCCTCGACGAGGGCACCACCATCGCCCGCACGCTCGCCCTTCCGCGGCTGCGTGCCCGTATCGACAACGAACGCATCCGCCTGCACCTGCACGACCCGACCTTCCCGATGCCGCCTGCCCTGCGCCTCGCCCAGACCCGATCGCAGCCACCGGACGGTATCGCCGAGATCGTCGCCGAATTCGACGAATCCACCGCCGTCATGCATCTGCTCGCCGACCCCACGCCGGCCAACACCGCATCGGCGTGTACCCGGGCGCAGGACGCGGTCGACCGGCTCATCGGCAGCGGCCGTGACCGGGCGCTGCTGCAGGCCCGCCGCCTCCTCGTCGGATGCCTCGACGCCGACCGCCGCACCGACCAGTCACAGGCCCTGCTCGCAACCCTCGCCGCCCAGTGCGCCGAGCACGGGATGAGCCGCTACCTCGTCGACGCCGGGCCCCCGATCACCGCGATCGTCGAGGCGCTCGTCGAGCGTCATCGTCAGAACCGGTGGCCCGCTAAGTGGCCCGCAGTCCCGCACGATTTCCTCGCCGCGATGCAGACCACTCGGGTGACATAGCCAGTGGGGCAGCCGGTGCGACCCCGCGCGACAGCGGCCGCGACTCGGTGTGCGAAAGTGCCAGGGACAGCGGTTCAGTCGTGGGCCGAGTCCTGCCAGAACACGTCGGCGAGTCGGTCGACGACGAGTTGCATCTGTTCGAGCGCGCCGGGGATACGGTCGCGGGTGAAGCGGTAGCGGGGGCCGTTGAGGCTCATGACCGCGACCATGGTTCCGGAGGAGTCCCGGATCGGGCGCGACAGCGAGAGGAGTTCTTCCTCGAGTTCGTTGTCGATGATGGCGAAGCCCTGCTCGCGGACCTGGCCGAGTTCCTTGAGCAGGATCCTGCGGTCGGTGATGGTCTGCGATGCGTAGGCTTCGAGCTTCTCGGGCAGCAGCAGCTTCACCTTGTCCTCCGGCATTTCGGCGAGCAGGACCTTGCCCGACGAGCTGGCGTGCAGCGGGTACCGCCGCCCGATCATGTTGCGTGCCATCATTCCGACCATGTGCGATCCGCTGGCCTCGGCGATCAGGTCGAGCCCGTCGTTCGAGTTCGGCACGGACAGCGTCACGGTTTCGTTGAACTTGTCGGCCAGTTCCTGCAGCAGCGGCTGTGCGTGTGCGACCAGGCCCGCATGGGGGTCGGCGAGGCGCCCGAGCCGCGCCAGTTCCCAGCCGAGGATGTAGTTGTTGTCGACGCGGTCGACGAGGCCGGTGCGTTCCAGGCTCAGCAGTAGCCGGAAGGCGGTGGGCCGCGACATCCCCACCGCCTTCGCCAGCGTGGTCACCGTGGCGCCGGACCGCGGCCGTGCGCCCAGTTCGCGCAGCAGCCGGACCGCCTTGGTGACCGACTTGTTGGTCATCTCGGTCTGGCTGGTGATCTCGGTCGACTCGTCGGCCTCGGTCATCCCGGCTCTCCCTCGCTTCGGTGCTTGTCGCAACGCCGCGACAGCACGTTGCGTCCACCATAGCGGAACATCGTTCAAATAGTGAACGCTGGCAGGAGTGCTGAGATGCTGGTCAGGAACGCGGCCGCCCCCAGGCCACGGATTCACCCGCGGGGTTGGTGGCGCGGGGGATCCCGTGGGGGTTGTGGTCCTGAAGCGCCTGGGGGAGTAGCGATTCGGGGGCATCCTGGTAGGTGAGGGGACGCAGGAAACGGCGGATGGCGGCGCTGCCGACCGAGGTGTGTGCGACCGAAGTGGACGCGGGATAGGGCCCGCTGTGGTGTTGGGCGGGGGTGACCGCGACGCCGGTGGGCCACCCGTTGAACACGAGGCGCCCGGTGCGCACGGCGGCGAGGCGGACCAGCCTGCGCAGGTGGTCGCGTTCGTCGGCGGTCGGTTCGGTGCGGGTGTGCACGGTGACCGTGAGGGTCCCCTCGACATTGGCGAGGACGTCGTGCAGGTCGTGCTCGCCGCGGTACTCGGCGATGATCGCGGTGGGCCCGAAGCTCTCCTCGAGCAGCACGGCGGCGTGGGTGGTCAGGTTCTCCGCGGTGGTATGCAGCAGGGTCGGGGTGACCGCGGGAACCCCACTCGGGTCGGTGGATTCGGTTCCCTTGACCAGGATCTCGACGCCGGGGATGCTCGAGGTCTCGACGAGACGGTCGCGGTAGCCCTCGGCGATCCTCGTAGTGAGCATCCGCGCCGGGGGAACCTGGCGGGTCAGGTCGGCGATGCGGTCGATCGCGGTCGAACCGGCGGGCACGAGCAGGATGCCGGGTTTGGTGCAGAACTGGCCGGCGCCAAGGGTGAACGAACCGACGAACCCGGCGGCGATGTCGTCGGCGCGCTCGTCGAGCGCGCCTGGGGTGACCACGGCCGGGTTGATGCTGCCCAGTTCGCCGTAGAACGGGATCGGGCTACGGCGCGCGGCGGCGATGTCGAAGAGCGCGCGACCGCCGGCGACGGAGCCGGTGAACGCGGCCGCGGTGATCCGCGGGTCGGTCAGGGCGCGGGTGCCGGCGTGCACGCCGGAGATCACGGTGAACACACCGGCGGGCACACCGGCCGCGGCCAGTGCCCGTTCGACGACCGTCGCGGTCGCGGTGGAGGTGCGGGGGTGGCCCGGATGCGTCTTGAGCACGACGGGGCATCCGGCGGCCAGCGCCGACGCGGTGTCGGTGCCGGCGACGGAGAACGCGAAGGGGAAGTTGCTTGCGGCGAACACGAGAACCGGTCCGACCGGGATCTGATAGCGACGCAACTCGGGGCGCGGTCCGAGCACGAAGTCGGGGTCGCGGCGGTCGACGACGACGTCGAGGTGGGAGCCCGCGCGCAGATCGTGGGCGAACATCCGCAGCTGCACGCTGGTGCGGGTCACCTCGCCGGTCAGCCGGGCCTGCGGCAGGCCGGTTTCGGCGGTCGCGACCGCCACCAGGGCGACAGACTCGGCGTCGAGGGCGTCCGCGAGCGCGACGAGGACGTCGGCACGCTGGTCGGGGGTGTACTCCTCCCACAGCGGTGCAGCCGCCGCGGCGGCGGCGAGGGCATGCTCGAGTTGCTCGTCGGTGGTGTCGGGCAGGGAAGCGGTGGCGGTCATGACGTCCTCGATGTGGGGATGTGTAGTGGTGTGGTGCGGATGAGGGTGGTCGCGATCAGGCGGCGACGAGTTCGCGGTGGCCGCTCAGGCGACCCTTGTGGAAGACGAGGGGCTCTCCGTCGCCGACCTGCATGTGCAGCACGCGGGCGATGACGATGAGGTGGTCACCGCCGTCGAGCTCGTGGGAGATCTCGCAGTCGATCCACGCGTGGGCTCCGTCGATCCGGGGCGAACCGAACTCCGACAGCGACCACTCGATCGCGGCGAACTTGTCGGGCTGCCTGCTGGACAACGCCCTCGTCACGCCCTCCTGACCGGCCGCGAGCACACTCGCGCACAGCCGCCCCGCGGCCCGCACCTTCGGCCAGCTGGTCGAGGTCGTGGCGACGCTGAAGGTCACGAGCGGCGGATCCAGCGACAGGGACGCAAAGGTGCCGACCACCAGTCCGCACGGATGCGGGTAGCTGTCGCTGATTCCCGACAATGCCACCACCCCGGTGGGCAGATGACCCATCACGCTGCGGTAGTGGGTCTGATCGATGATGCCGACGGTCGATGTCATTGGTCGCTCCTGGTCGTTGCGGGCGGGCGAAGAAACGTTCAGAAAGTGAACGTAGTGTTCAACTTGCTTGGTCATATCGTGCGACCTCGATCACTCCTTGTCAAGGGTGTGGCTCGGTCCGGGGGCTCTTCATGGCCGGTCGATGGCCGGCAAGTCTCGCATCGACGCTGGTGGGGGAGCTTTCGGCACGACCGGGCCGTGTCCGCTACAGCTCGCCACCGGGCGGCCGCCGGGGCGGTCGGCGGTCCGCGGACATCGCAATCCGAGTGGGCTGGCTCGGGCTCGCCACCAGGGCCGACCCTTTTTGTCGTCCCCAGGTCTTGACGATCCGGTGAGCGACGTGTCACACTTTTGACCGCAGCGTTCAACAAATGAACGCAGTGCCCCCCGATACGACCAGCCCGTGTCCTGCCCGTCAGGCTCGCCGCTCCTTCGACGACCGTCGCGTTCGTCCGGCGTAGCCGCTCTCCCAAGGTGATTGCTCTCATGCGCCCTCCACTCACCCGCCCGCCCGTCGATCCCGCCGATCGAACCGACCGCGCATCCCGGCAAGGAGTCACACGATGACCGCAATCGAACGTGAAAGCGTCGGAACGAACGCCGGTCCGGTCGACAAGCAACGGTTCCTCTACCGGCTGACCGGCGTCATCGCCGGCGGCATGTTCATCGACGGCTACATTCTCGGCATCATCGGCACCGTCATCGGTACCATCACCCTCGACCTGGACATGTCCGTCGCCTGGCAGGGCCTGATCGCGGCCTCCGCGCTGGTCGGCATCTTCGTCGGCGGCCCACTCGGCGGCTGGCTGTCGGACAAGTTGGGTCGCAAGCCGCTGTTCACCATCGACCTGTTGATCTTCCTTGCCGGTTCGGTGCTGCAGTTCTTCGTCGACGAGGCCTGGCAGTTGTTCGTCGTGCGCATGCTGATGGGCATAGCGATCGGCGCCGACTACTCCGTCGGCTGGCCGCTGATGGCGGAGTTCTCGCCGGCCCGGGTGCGCGGCAAATTGCTGGCGTTCTGTGAGGTCGCCTGGTACGTCGGTTTCGTCGTCGCGTTCGTCGTCGGCTACATCATGACCACCGCGTTCACGTCGTTCTCCTCGGATTGGCGCATCATCCTGGGTACCAGCACCCTGCCCGCGGTGATCCTGCTGCTGGCCCGCCTCGGAATGCCCGAATCGCCACGCTGGCTGATGAACCGCGGCCGCACCGAGGAAGCGCACGAGATCGCCCACACCTATCTCGAGAACCCCGCAGACGTCGTCGACATCACCAACGAGCCGACACGCAAGGGCACCTTCGGGATGCTGTTCTCCCCGCAGTACCGGCGCGCCACCACGTTCATCTCGCTGTTCTGGTTCTGCGCGGTCGCACCGTATTTCGCGATCGCCACCTTCGCGGCCAGCGTGTTGTCGCAGTACGGTCTCGGCGACGGCCTCGTCGGCGCCATCGCGTTGAACGGTCTGGCACTGGCCGGCGTGATGGTCGCGGTCGTACTCATCGAACGAATCGGCCGCCGCAAGCTGATCATCCCGCAGCAGTGGGTATGCGCCGTGGCGCTGCTGATCATCGGGCTGTGGTCGTCCGCGCCGCCGATGGTGGTGCTGGCCTGCTTCCTGGTCTTCGCGTTCGCCAACGCCATGTACACCGCGCTGACCGGAGTCTTCCCGGGCGAGATCTTCCCCACCGAGATCCGCGGCATCGGAACCGGATTCGCCTGCGCGGTCAGCCGCGTCGGCGCCGGACTGGGCACCTTCGCGCTGCCTTGGTCGATGGCCAACCTCGGTGCGGGCACCACGATGATCATCGCCGCCGGCATCTGCATCGTCGGTGCGGGCGTCTCCCAGATCCTCGCGCCGGAAACCAAGGGGCGCAACCTCAGCGAGACGTCGGCTCCGCACGTTTCCTGACCGCCTCCCCAAGCCGCGAAGCGCCCGGGCGTGGCATCCACCGCCTGCGCCCGGGCGCCTCGCTTCCAAACCCCCGGGATCGACCCGGTCCGCCCGTGCGGCACCCACCCGAAAGGACACGCGCCATGTCGACCATCACCGACGCCGTCGCCGCGCTGGCGAAGGGCAAGTTGATCCTCGTCGTCGACAACGAGGACCGCGAGAACGAAGGCGACCTGATCATGGCCGCCGAGCACGCCACCACCGACTCGGTGGCGTTCTTCCTCGAACACACCTCCGGGTTCCTCTGCGTCGCGCTCGACGAACCCCGCGCCGAGACCCTCGGCCTGGAGTTGATGGTGCGCGACAACACCGATCGCCACCGCACCGCGTTCCTGGTCAGCGTCGACTACACCCACGGCACCAGCACCGGGATCAGTGCCGGAGACCGGGCCGCCACCATCCGGGCGTTGGCCGCACCCGAGACCGTTCCCACCGATCTCGCCCGCCCCGGACACGTGCTGCCGTTGCTGGCCAAA
Source organism: Aldersonia sp. (assembly GCA_036524855.1). Lineage (GTDB taxonomy): Bacteria > Actinomycetota > Actinomycetes > Mycobacteriales > Mycobacteriaceae > Aldersonia. Next base: position 9,726 of record DATDBL010000135.1, read on the forward strand.
CCCGGCGGCGTCCTCGAACGCCCCGGCCACACGGAGGCCGGCGTCGACCTGTGTAAGCTGGCCGGTCTCAGCGGCGCCGCGCTGCTGTGCGAGGTGGTCACGCCCGACCGGCGAGACATGATGCGCCGCCCCGAACTCGAAGCCCTCGCCGCCGCACACGACATCCCCATCGTGTCGATCGCCGACCTGCGCGCCTGGCGGGCCCACACCGAACGGGCCGTCGGCCGACTCGCGCGCCGCAGCAAGCCCAGCGTCACGCGCTCCGGGCAGAGCACCCTGCCCACCGAGGTCGGCACCTTCGAGGCGATCGCCTTCGGATCACCCGTGGACGGCGTCGAGCACCTCGCCCTCGTGATGGGCAACCCCGCGTCGTCCGCGCAGGCGCCGCTGGTGCGCGTGCACAGCGA
>DATDBL010000136.1:0-13173 GCA_036524855.1 Aldersonia sp.
TCGACCGCTACCGACCCTGGCTCGACAACGCCAGCCGGCTACGCCGCCTCGTCCACGAACTCGAGACCCTCACCGTCCGGGCCGTCGAAAACGCCGAGGGATGGGGGAGCTAAAACGGGTTCGAGAAGTGCGGAAAGCGAGTCAAGCAGCTCGACTGCCCTCCATTCGGCACAGCGCATCAGGATGTGACGGCCTCTCACATTCCGCCTTCTCCGTCTCGAAAATTCCGCGTCATGGGTCAACAAGATCGCGTTCAGATCGGTCGTGTACACCGTCAGGTCGTCGTCACGGGCAGTCGCCAAGCCGGCTTCACCCGCAGTCCAAGCTTCGTGCCCTTCGCTCCGGAGCCATGCCCCGACCGCGGCGTCTACGTCCTGGTCGAGGACGAACCGCACTGGCTAACCCACCATCTCCCGCTGCACTGCCTCAACATCGGCCTCGGTGAGGTCGGGATAGGCCGACGTGACGTCTTCGACTGATCGTCCCGCAGCGAGGTATCGGCGAATAGTGGCGACGGGGATTCGCGTTCCCGCGAACACAGGCTTGCTGCCGAGTGCACCACGCCGCCTCTCGAACCTCCCGGCATTCTGGCTATCCCGTGCCGCCGAGTCCGCGATGCGCTCCCTCAGCGGCATCAGGTTCAGCACCTCATGGATGACGATTTGGTCGGGGTGCAAGCCGCCTTCCCCGGTCCCATCTTCGTGCTGAAAGTACAACTGTTTCCCGACCGTCGCGTACGTGATCTGCGTGAGCGGACGGTCATAGCCGCGTTCCCTGAGTCTCGAGACAATCCGGCGGACATGTTGCAGGCTCACACCGCGCCTGTTGAGCTCTGCCGCAACGGTCACAGCTAACGCGTCCGTGAAGTCGTACAGACGAACGCGGTTGCGCGGCGAGAGTGTGCGGTCGACGCGCGGCCAGATCAGCTCCGTGCGCGCCCAGTAATCCAACCGTGCGAGGGACACGTCTGCGATGCGCGCAACGGATTGGCGGGTCAGCATCAGGCGCTGCTCTTCCTCGCTTACCCCCGGCATCGCACCTCCCTCACCAATCACGGTAACCGGCAAACGTCACTGTTGGAGGCTGAACCGTAGCAGTCAGCACCGACCTGAATCCCGGATCTCAGACTCGCGTGTCCTCCATCTCCGCAATCTAGGTCGCAGCACCATCCGCGGAAATTGCCGCGGCTTCGACAGGGTTCCGGACTCGATCGACTGCACCGCGCCGTCATGCAGGCCAGTCGCGCGAGCCAGAAGGCCGCAGAACACGACGTGCCGCGTGGTGAGGGTCGGTGCCACGCCAAGTAATGTGTCGTCCAGCCTGCTCGATCCGGCGCTTCGCGGCCTGTGCGCGCTCGATCCCTGACGACCTGTCTACGATGCCCGAGGTCACGCAGCCAATCGGGCACGGACTCGTCGTGCGGCGGTCACAGTCGATCAGCTTGCCACCATCGTCTCGACGCGCGGGTTCCGCACGCTCCTCCCGACCGGCAACTTCACGGCGAGGCGAGGTCGGGTCTTGCGCGGTTCGCCTGTCGCAGAGCGTGGCCCATCTGTACTCTGAACCGACGCAAATCGGGCAGGGGCGGGGATGAGTCAGCAGCCATACAGGACCGTACAGACAGGATTCCTCCTCGCAGCGTAACGGCCGTGCGACGTGTCAGTTCGGGTTTGGCGCGACACCCTCGGTCGATTGATGGTCAAGTGGAGTGCCATCGAGATCGTGGCGGAGCCGGCGGCAGTCGACCGTGCCGCCGGTAGGCACCTTCGTCAAGCCGCGCCACACCCCTACAAACACAGGTAGGCACACTATTCACACCTCCGACGACGGCGCCTGTGCCAGCGTCAATTCCAGGCGAGACCGCCGGTCAGCCCAACTCGTACACTCTCCTGCACTTTACGTACACTCTGCTGTACGGTTATCCTCCTGCCGAAGGGAATGAAGTATCGCGTGTTGCGCGCGAGGCTCGAAGCGCTGGGATGCACGTTCAAACCCGGCAGAGGAGACCACGTCAAGGTCTACTGCCCTTGTGGTCGCGATCAGGCGGTGATCGTCCGCCAAACGAACGTGTCTCAGGGCGTTGTCGTGCACAACGGTGAGGCTTCGATGAATGTCTGCCGAAAGGATGGGCGGAATGACGAAGGCCACGGCGGTGTACGCCGTCGCAAAGCGGTGGGGCGGCGGCTGGGAACTTCACATCAGAGACGCGAATGGCGAAATGGGTGGCGTTACCCAATCCAGGTCTCTCTCCAGTGCCGAACGTCAGGTGCGGGACTATCTAGCGACGATGTACGACCTCGACGACTTCGATGTCGACGTCACGATCGAGGTCGAGACGACCAAGGCGCTCGATGCCGAGATCGCCGAAGTGCGCAGACTCGCCGCTGAGGCGGCCCACCTTCAACGAGAAGCCAGTGAGAGGGCGCGCGTGGTGGCGGCAAAGGTACACCGTCGAGGTCTGTCGATCGCGGACACGGCAGCCGTACTGCAGGTGTCCAAGACACGCGCGGCTCAGCTACTCGCCTCGAGATAGGTAGCGCCTGACCGAGGCGTCGCGCAGACCGAGCCCCACCGGAATACTTCGCGAGGCGAGCGCCGGCCTCTGCGAGCGACCATTCAGGCCTCGAGGTCGTGCCGACATGACCGCCACCATCGAGCCGGAGAACCGGTCAGCGGATACTCTGCGAGTGCGACAGCGCACCAGAGGATCGAGAAGCAGGGGAGGACCGGTGGCCAAACGCACTCCTGCTGCGGAGTCTCACTCGCCGTCGGACGTGTCGGGGTCCGAGTTCGGCGACGTCGCGGCAGAACTGACCCGTCAGCGCCTGCCGGGCATGGACCAGATGGCCATGGCGCTCGGGTTCGCGCTCGTGCGCACCGGCTCCGCGCACATGCAGGAGATCGAGCGCCGGGTGCACCGGCCGCGCGGGCTGAGCTTCAGCGGCTTTCGCATCCTGTACATGATCTGGCTGTTCAAGGAGATCGAGGCCCGTGACCTGGCGCGCCTTGCCGGCGTGAGTCGTCAGACCACCTCGACCGTGCTCGCCAACCTCGAGAGCAACGGATTCGTGCACCGCGAACGCACCTCGGAGACCGACCGCCGCCTGGTCGCAGTGCGGCTTACGCCCGAGGGCGCCGCGATGATCGGGGACGTGTTCACCGAACAGAACCGACTCGAGTCCGAGTGGTTCGACTGCCTCACGCCCGAGGAACGCACCCAACTCAAGACGCTGCTCGATCGCGTGTCGGCGCGGGTCACGAGCGGGAGCAAGGCGGACTGAACAGGCGCTGGTCGGGCGGCACCCGATCTCGTCGGCTGCCGTTTGGCGGGGCGGGCGTGCTGGTCTCCCGGTCGGCGCGCGACTTTCCGCGATCCGTCTGCAGCGTTCGCGCCCGATTGGGCTCGCGGTGGCACAAGGCGGTTCGCGGACGCCGCGCTCCGCGCCTGGGTCCTGACGCCGCGCAGGTTTTGTGCGCGTCGCGCGCGTGCTGCCCGCGCGGCGCGTACAAAAGGCGCGCGGCGTGACGCCGGGCGAGCTGGTCCCGCACGTGGCTGCCGCCGCGTCCGCGAAACCGCCTCGACCTTCCGCGGCCCCTGTCCCTGTTGCGGCTGGCGGTCGCACAGCACGGTTCGCGGCCCGTCGTGACGGCTGTTGGACTTGGGGTTTCGACGCGAATCGACTCGCAAGTGACCGAGTCGACCGTCTCGCCGCCGCGCTGCGTGCCGACGGTGTGAGCCGCGGCGACCGGGTCGGGTTCCTCGGCGCGAACCAGCCGGCGTGTTCGAGACCCTGCTCGCGGCGGCGCGCCTCGGTGCCGTATTCGTGCCGCTCAACTTCCGCCTCGCCGGTCCGAACTCGCGTTCATCATCAACGACGCCGGGATTCGCACGCTCGTGGTCGACGGCCGGCACGCGCCGGTCATCGACGACACCCGCGTCGTGCTCTCCGTGCAGACCTACGTCAACGTCGGCCTCGACGCGCCCGGCTGGCAGCCGTACGAGGCGCTCGTCGAGGCGGCTGCCCGGCAGGCGCCTACCCGAGATCCAGCCGGGCGGCGTGCTCGACTTCCGGTGGGCGGGCGAAGAATCCGCCGACCAGTTCGCGCCAGCGGGCGAAGTCGGGGGAGTTGCGGAAGCCGACGAGATGGTCGTCGACGGTGTCCCAGTCGACGACCAGGAAATAGCGGTGGGGGTGTTTGAGCGAGTGCCGCACCTGCATGGCGCGGCACCCGGGTGCCCGCCGGAACAACGGAACTGCCTCGCGCAGTGCGTTTTCGAAGGCCTCGCTGTTCGAAGGGTCGATCTCGATCTTGGCGATCTCCCAGACCATCGGAATTCCTCTCAGGCCGTGCCGTGTTCCTCGTCGATGCGGGTGGTGACCCCGGTCGCGAGGACGGTACGGGTGGCGTCGACGGAGGCGCAGGTCCAGAAGATGTGCAGTTCCTCGGTCTCGGACGTGTTGTGGAAGAAGTGCGGGATTCCGGCCGGGATGAACGAGTTGTCGCCGGCGCTCACCGAGTACTCGACGCCGTCGATGTGCGCGACGGCGGACCCGCGCAGGATCTGCACGCTCTCGTCGCAGTTGTGGATGTGCTCGGGAATGGCGGCACCGGGTTCGAACATGGTGATGCCGTTGAGGAAATCCTGCGCGCCGACCTGGCGCGAACCAGGGGGATGGCGCGGGCGCCGCCGCGGCGTGATCGCGGCGGAGTGCTGGATGACGGCGGGACGTCCGTCGTCTCCGGCGGAGGCGGTGACGACGCGGGCGGTGGTGATCGGTTGGGGGTCATGGTCTTCCCAACAGTCTATTCGGAGGCGGGAGCGTGCGCGGCGGGTTCGTCCATCGCCCACCAGGTTCGGACGTTGACGAATTCCCGGATGCCGGCGGACGCGAGTTCACGGGTAGCCGCTGCGTTTGGTGCCGCCGAACGGCATCCGCGATGTCGACCTCGCAGACGTCGTCGAAACCTCGCAATAGCTGTTTCCCTTGCGAGGTTGAGACACGCGCTGCGAGGTGGCCGCGGTGCTGCCCGACCGGATGGCGCGGGCTACGCCCCAGCAGCGCGCTTCCGCGTTTGGTGATGTCGACGGACCGACCCGCCGCTGCGCACCTCGAGGTCGGGCAGGCGCTGCGCGGCGAAGGCACGCAACGCCTCCTTCATTCGAGTTGTCCGGAACCCACTCCAGCTTCGCGTCGACCGGCGCCGCTCGGCCCATTGCGGAGTAGGTGACCTGGCTGCCGCGGTCCTCGAGCGCCGGGCCCCAGGTGTTCTCGGCCCACACGCCGAGCTCCTTCGCCCTACGTCGAACGCGCGGGTCTTCTCGTCGCTGAGCGTCTCGAAATAGACTTCGTCCCAACCGGACTTGCCGCGGCGCAGATAACGCGTCCCATTGGTGGGCATCAGGTGCAACCGGTCAGTTCGGCGAAGTCGCCGACGTGCGCGAGCACCTGCGCCTCGAACTGCTCGAACCGTCCGCCGGAGATGATGCAGACCTGCACCCGCTCCAGCAACGCGCGCAGCGCCGTCGCCATCTCCGGATCGATCGTGCTCTTCGACGGCGCCAGCGTGCCGTCGAGGTCGAACATGACGACACGGTAGTTGTCGATCGTCGGCGCGGCGCTCACCATCCGGTCCTTCGCGGGCGTCCGGACCGGAGACTACCCGGGCTATCGCGCCGGCACGTGCAGGATGAGTGCGTCGCCCTGACCGCCGCCCCCGCACAGCGCGACGGCGCCGGTGCCGCCGCCGCGGCGCTGCAGTTCGAGCGCGAGGTGCAGGGTGATCCGCGCGCCGGACATCCCGATCGGGTGCCCGAGGGCGATCGCGCCGCCGTTGACGTTGACCCGTTCCGGGTCGATGCCGAGGGCGCGGGTCGACGCGATCCCGACCGCCGCGAATGCCTCGTTGATCTCGACGAGGTCCAGGGCCGTCGGTGCGATCCCGGCGGCGGCGCAGGCGGCGGCGATCGCGTTGCTGGGCTGGTGCTGCAGTCCCGAATCCGGGCCCGCGACCATGCCGTGCTCGCCGATCTCCGCGATCCAGCTCAGGCCCTCGGCCTGCGCACGCTCCTTGCTCATCACGACCACCGCGCACGCGCCGTCGTTGATCGTCGACGCGTTCCCGGCGGTGACGGTGCCGTCGGCTCGGAACGCAGGTCGCAGCGTGGCGAGGCTGTCGGCGGTGGTGGCGGGCCGGATACCTTCATCCTGGCGCAGCCAGGTGCTCTCGCCCTTGCGGCCGCGGATCTCCACCGGAACCACCTCGTCGTCGAACACGCCGGTGTCCCAGGCCTTTGCGGCGAGTTGGTGCGAGCGGGCGGCGAAGGCGTCCTGCTCGGTGCGGGCGATGACGTCGGCGTCGTTGCCGGCCTCGGTGAGCAGGCCCATCGGCTGGTCGGTGAACGCGTCGTGCAGGCCGTCGAGGGCCATGTGGTCCACCAGGGTAACGTCGCCGTACTTGTAGCCGCCGCGCGATCCCGGCAGCAGATGTGGCGACTGGCTCATCGACTCCATTCCGCCGGCGACGACGACGTCGAAGGCGCCGGAGCGGACGAACTGATCGGCGAGGATGATCGATTCGACGCCCGACAGGCAGACCTTGTTGATGTTGAGCGACGGCGTGGTCATCGGGATCCCGGCCTTCGCCGCCGCCTGGCGGGCGGGCATCTGCCCGGCGCCGGCGGTGAGGACCTGGCCCATGATCACGTACTGCACGTTCTCGGGGGAGACGCCGGCCTTGGTCAGCGCGGCCTCGATGGCGACGGCGCCGAGATCGGCGGCGCTGAACCCGGCGAGGCTGCCCTGCAGCCTCCCGATCGGGGTGCGGGCGCCGGCGACGATGACAGAGGTGGGCATGGCGGTCCTTTCGACGGGTCAGTTGGCGAGCGAGCGGGCGATGACGAGACGCTGAATCTGGTTGGTGCCCTCGAAGATCTGGGTGATCTTGGCCTCGCGCATGTAGCGCTCGACGCGGAAGTCGCGGGTGTAGCCGTAGCCGCCGAGCACCTGGACGGCGTCGGTGGTCACCTTCATCGCGGCGTCGGTGGCGACGAGTTTGGCGACCGAGGCCTGGCGCGAGTACGGCAGTCCCGCGTCGCGGCGGCGGGCGGCGTCGAGGTAGGTGGCACGCGCGGAATCGACCGCGGCGGCCATGTCGGCGAGCAGGAAGCCGAGGCCCTGATGGTCGATGATCTTCTTGCCGAACGCGGTTCGCTCCTGCGCGTAAGAGACGGCCTCGTCGAGTGCCGCCTGCGCCAGCCCGACCGCCACCGCGGCGATCCCAAGCCTGCCGGAATCGAGTGCGCTGAACGCGATCTGCAGGCCCTGTCCCTCGGTGCCGATCCGGCGTTCCGCGGGGACGAAAGCGTCGTCGTAGTGGGCGGAGGTGGTGGGCACCGCGTGCAGACCCATCTTCTCCTCGGGCTTGCCGAACGACAGGCCCTCGGTGTCGCGGGGGACGATGAAGCACGAGATCCCGCGCGACCCCTCGCCGGTGCGGGCGAACAGGTTGTAGAAGTCGGCGACGCCACCGTGGGTGATCCACGCCTTCGCGCCGTTGATCCGGTAGCCGCCGTCGGTGACGTTCGCCTTGCAGGCCAGGGCCGCGGCGTCCGAGCCGGCCTGCGGCTCCGACAGGCTGTAGGCCCCGATCGTGTTGCCGCCGAGCATCTCCGGCAGCCACTGTTGTTTCTGCTCGTCGGTACCGAAGGCGACGAGCGGGTGGCAGGCGAGGCTGTGCACGCTCACCGCGACCGCGACCGCCGCCCAGCGGGCGGCGATCTCCTCGAGCACCTGCAGGTAGACCTCGTAGGGCTGGCCGCCGCCGCCCCACTCCTCGGGGTAGGGCAGGCTCAGCAGCCCGGCTTCGCCGAGGGTGGCGAAGACGCCGTCCGGGTAGGTCTCGGCCTTCTCATGGGCGTCGACGATCGGGTCGAGGACCTTGTCGGCGATGGTGCGGGTGAGCTCGATGAGCTCACGCGCCTCGTCGGTGGGCAGCAGGCGGTCGACGGCCACGAACAGTCTCCTTAAGAATGATACTGGGAAGCTTGGTTGAGTACTGATAGTACTACAGGCTCGGCTTGAGTACTATCCCGAATATGTCTCGCACCGGCTTCGCGACCCGACGCCGCACCGAACTGTTCGACGAGCTGCTGGATCTGCTCCTGCGCGATGGCTTCGCGCACCTGACGCTCGACGAGATCGCGGCGCGGCTGCGGTGCTCCAAGTCGACGCTGTACACGCTCGCCGGCAGCAAGGACGAACTCGTGCGCGCCGTGACCGTGCACTACTTCCGCAACGCCGCCGCCGACGTCGAGGCACGCATCGCCGAGGTCGACGGCCCGCGTGCGCGGATCACCGCCTACCTCGAGGCTGTCGGGGCGATGCTCGCGACTGCGTCCGAGCAGTTCATGGCCGATCTCGACGCGTTCGCGCCCGCGCGCGAGGTCTACGAGCAGAACACCCGGTTCGCGGCCGCGCGGGTGCAGGAACTGATCACGGAGGGGGTCGACGCCGGCGCGTTCCGGTCCGTCCACGCCGCCTTCGCCGCCGACCTCGCCGCCGCCACGATGGCCCGCATCCAGCAGGGCGCCGTGCGGGCGGCGACGGGTCTCGACGATGCCCACGCCTACCGCGAACTCGCCGCGATTCTCACGCAAGGCATAAGTGCAGGTCAGCACCCGTGAGTGGTTGACGAGTCCATACACTCATCAACCACTCACGGGTGGCGCAGCCGCCTACACGGGTGAGGCGTACCGCAGCTTGTGCACCTTGAGGATCGACATCGTCTCCATGTTGCGTACGCCGGGCAAACGGCCGATCTTGTCGTTGAGGACGGTCCACAGTTCCGCGTTGTCGCGGGTGAGGATCTCCACGCAGAGATCGGCGCGGCCGAGGACGGTCGAGACGTAGGTGACCTCGGGCAGCTCGGCGATCGCCTCGACCACCGATTCGTGATGGCCGGGCTCGACGTCGAGGAACACCAGGCCGAGCTGGGTGGTGCCGAGCTTCGCGGGGTCGGCGAACGCGACGATGCGCAGGATGTCGAGGTCCTGCAGCCGCTTCACGCGCGCCCGGATCGTCGCCTCCGACGCACCCAGCGTGCGCCCGATCTCGCGCAGCGCGCGCCGGCCGTCCTCCTCGAGTTCGCGCAGGATCGCGCGGTCGAGATCGTCGAGTGTGTACTCCGTCATGCGGTCACCATAATCGCATTGTCGGGTACGTTTCGGGTGGTTCGATCCCCTGTCTTCTGCGCATTGCGTTGACTACTTACGTGTTTCTTGCGAATTCCAACGCAAGAACCTCTTGTGATGCGCATTACGTGGTGCTAGCGTCATTTCTACACCGAAAGCGCACCGACAACCGGCCCTTGTTATGGCGTTGCGCATCCCCGACCATGGAATCACCACGCGCTGCGCGCGAAATACTGGAGGAGCTCCACTGTGAGCATTCACGACGACATCGCAGGCGACCACGCCTACGAAAAGAACCTGCGGTGGTGGGACGGCTTTACGATCAGCCTGTCGATCCCCGCCGCCCTGTTCATCGTCATCGGCTACGCGATGGGATCCATCGGCGCCTGGACCGCGATCGCGCTGGTCTCGGTCGTCGCGATCCTGGCGTCGCTGCAGAACTTCGTCTATTCCGAGATGGCCGGCATGTTCGGCGACAAGGTCGGCGGCATCTCGATGTACGCCAACCAGGGATGGCGCTCCCGAACCACCCTGGTCGGCCCGGTCGCCACCTTCGGCTACTGGTTCAGCTGGTCGAGTTCGCTGGCGATCTACGGACTGCAGATCGGAACCCTGGTACAGGCGGAGTGGTTCCCGAACCAGACCTGGACCATCTCGACCGGCCTGGCCACCATCGGGTTCCCGCACGTCGTCGCGCTGGGTGTGCTAGTGCTCGGCTGGGCGCTCAACGTGCTCGGCATGAAACCGGCCATGGGCATCATGTACGTCACCGGCGTCCTCATCCTCATCCCGATCGTGGTGTTCGCCGCGGCGCCGCTGTTCAGCGACGACTGGTCGATCCACAACCTGACCTGGAACCTGTCCGCGAGCGGCTTCCCGGCGTGGCAGACGGTGCTGGCGTGGATGTTCGTCATGGCCTGGTCCGTCTACGGCATCGAGGCGGTCGCCGCGTTCGTTCCCGAGTTCCGTGACACCATCCGCGACTCGCGCATCGCACTGCGCCTGGCCGGCTTCTTCGTCATCGGCGTGTACTTCCTGGTGCCGCTGGGCGTCGGGGGCCTGACCACCGAGGCGACGATCGCCGAGAACCCCGTCACGTTCTACCTGCAGGCATTCGACACCCTCATCCCGGGCAGCGCCTGGCTGATGACGATCTGCCTCATCGCCGGCCTGATGCTGATGATGATCATGACCACCGCCGCAGGCGGTCGCGTGTTGCACGGCAGCGCGCTCGAGGGCCTGACGGTGCGCCAGCTCGGCGCCCTCAACCGCTTCAAGATGCCCGGTCGCGCGATGTCGCTGGACCTGATCGTCAACGTGGTGCTCATCCTCTTCGTCGGTGAGGCGATGGCGGTGATCGTCGCCGGCATCATGGGCTACCTCATCTGCCACATCCTCTCGCTGACCGGCTTCATCAACCTGCGCCGCGACCGGCCCGACGCACCCCGGCCGATCAGGCTCGGGCGGCAGTGGGTCTACATCGCCGCCGTCCTCGCCGCCATCGACACCGTGGTGCTCGTCGTGGGAGCGCTCTCCGCCGAGATCACCGGCTACGGCGGCACGCGGGAACTGATCATCGGCGTGCTGGTGCTGTCGATCTCCGTGGTCCTGTACTTCTACCGACAGGTCGTCCAGGAGGGCAAGCGGTTTCAGTGGCGGCACACGACCGAACACCCGCAGGAATTCGCGTCGGAATCGACCACCGTCACCATAGGGGAGCAGGCATGAACACCGACATCCGTTGGCCGAACGGCGCATCCGCCGCGGTCTCGCTGACCTTCGACGTCGACGCCGAAGCCGGCTGGCTCGGCGAGGGCGACGAGTACGCCCGCCGGCTGACCATCCTGTCCGAGGGCCGCTACGGCGTCGTCCGCGGCGTGCCCCGCATCCTCGACCTGCTCGCCCGCTACCAGATTCCCGCGACGTTCTTCGTCCCCGGACACACCGCCGACCACCATCCGCGCCTCGTCGAGACGCTGCTCGGCGCCGGTCACGAGGTCGCCCACCACGGCTACCTGCACCTGCGCAGCGACAAGGTCAGCCACCAGGAGCAGATCGACGAGATCGACAGGGGCCTCGACGCGCTGGAGCGCGCGGGGGCACCGCGCCCGCGCGGCTACCGCTCCACGTCGTGGGAGCTCACGCCGGAGACCTTCGAGTTGCTCGTCGACCGTGGCTTCGCCTACGACTCGAGCTGCATGGGCGACGACCGTCCCTACCTCGAGCGGTGGGGCGACCGCGAGATCCTCGAACTGCCGGTGCACTGGTCGCTGGACGACTGGCCGCGGTTCGGCTGGAACATCGACGGCGGCGGCAACGTGGCGGACCCCGAGGAACTGACGCGCTGCTGGATCGCGGAGTTCGAGTCCGCGCGAATCGAGCGCCGGCACACCAGCTTCACGATGCATCCCGAGGTCATCGGCCGCCCGTACCGGCTCGCGCAGTTCGAGCGCGTGGTGGAGCACATGGCCGCCTCCGGCGACGTGTGGTTCGCCCGCCTCGATGAGGTGGCCGAAGTGGTCAGCCCGGTGGGGGCGGCGTGAACGCCTACCGCTTCCGCTCGACGGCGACCGATCCGCTCGCCCGCGGCCACGAATTCGGTGCCGCGCACCTCCGCCAGGTCGCCGCGACCGTCGCCGCCTACCAGCGCCTATTCGACCGGGCCGCCGGCACCGCGGTCGACCTCGACCACTGGGGAGCGCAGGCCTACGACGCCATCGCCGCCGTCTCGCCCGCGCTCGCCGACGAGGTAATCGGCATCGCAGCGGGGGCCGGCCTGCCCCGCAATCACGTCGCGGCGATCAACGCGCGCACCGAGATTCTCGCGGCTCTCGGCGCCGTCGGCGTCAACGAATGCTCGACCGTCGTGGCGCTTCGTGAGGACGCCGCGCCGGTGGCCGTGCAGGCCTGGGACTGGTACGCCGACCTCGCCGACCTGTGGCTGGTCTGGGAGATAGCGCACGCCGACGGCCGGCGCACCACCACGGTCACCGAGTACGGCATCGTCGGCAAGATCGGCGTCAACGACCGCGGACTCGGGATCCTGTTCAACATCCTGCATCATCGGCAGGACGGCACGGGATCGGCGCGCCGGTCCACGTGCTCGCGCGGGCCGTGCTCGACGAGGCACGCGACCTGAACCAGGCGCTGCTGCGGTTGGCGCAGGCGCCCGTGTCGGCATCGTCGTCGCTGACCCTCGTCGCCTGCGCCGGTGGCGAGTCCGCCGCGTGCAGCGTCGAGCTGAACCCCGGCGGGGTTGGCTACGCGCTTCCCGACGCCGACGGAGTGCTGGTGCACACCAACCACTTCCTGTCCGCGCCCGCCGCGCTGCACGACACCGAACTGCGCAACGGGCCCGACACCGTGCTACGCCTCGACGGCATCCGGCGCCGGCTGCGCGGCGCGGTCACCCGAGCGTCGGCCGTCGCCGCCCTGAACTCGCATCTGCTCGGCGGCGGGGCGACCTGCTGCCACGCCGACACCGATCTCCCCGAGACCGCCCGTTTCGAAACCCTGGCCACCGTCGTACTCGACGTCGAATACGGCACGCTGCACGCCCATCGGGGCGGTCCCTGCAGCTACGGCTTGCCCACCACCACACCGAAGGAACAAGATATGACCACCGCAACCGGGTTGCGCCTCAAGCGCATCGACAACATGGACATCCTCACCCACGACGTCGATCGGCTCGTCGAGTTCTACCACGGCACCCTGGGGCTCGGCTTCTTCCTGCCCTACGAGCGCGACGAGCGCTGGGCCGCCATCGATCTCGGCAACGTCACCCTCTATATCTTCGAGTCGCGCGTCGGCGAGCACGAGCCGCGCCGCACCGCCGTCAACGCCGAAAACGCGCCCGGCTACGACTCGTTCGCGTTCGAGGTGGACAACCTCGACGAGGCCGAGGCGGCGCTGGACGGGAGGGTCGAGTGGGTCGACGAGCGGATCGAATGGAAGCACCCGAACGGCACCTGGTATCGCTA
>DATDBL010000137.1:0-7674 GCA_036524855.1 Aldersonia sp.
ATCGACTTCGTGGCGTGGCGCGCCAACGTCGTCTTCCCGACGCCCGCGGCACCGGTGAGGATCACCCCGCAGTGATCGGTCCCGGCCGAGATCGCGGAACGAATGAGATCGTATTCGCCCCGTCGTTCGACCAGCGGCCACTTCCGCGCCATATCCTCTGATTTTAGTATGCGGATCATCGAGATTCAGTCCAATCGCGAGTAGTCCGAACCATCCCTCAAGCGTCCCGCAGCGGGCCCGGCACGGCACGCGTAGTCGACTACCTGCTTGTGTCGCCACCTCCGCCAGCGGCCCGAGTGATCGCGCTCGCGAGGGCTTCGCGGTCGGGGACGTTGAGCTTGGTGCAGGCGCGGTAGATGTGGCCCTCGACGGTACGCACCGAGACGGTGAGCCGGTCGGCGATCTCCTTGTTCGACAGCCCGAGCGCGACCATCGACGCCGTCTCGCGTTCCCGCGCAGTGAGCGGTAGCGGGTTCGCCTCCGCCGCCAGTGCCGGTGTCTTCGCGTCGTCGCACTGCTGCGCCAACCGCGCCGCCATCCCCGCCGCCTCGACCTTCCCGCGCCGGTCGCCCGCCTTCGTGTACGCCGCGGCCGCGCTCGCTGCCGCGTCGGCGGCGAACAACTCGGCGCCGAGTTCCTCCCACCGCACCGCCACCGTCAGCAGCCCGGCCCCGGCGCCGGCGGCCAGTGCCACCGCCTGCCGCGACTGCACCTGCACGGTCTCCCCGTCGACGTCGCCGGCCAACTGCGCCAACCGCGGCGCCGCCGTCACGTCCCCCAGACGCACCGCCGCATACAACGCATCCGCGGCGACCGCGTTGCGCGACGACCGGATCGCCGCATCCGCGGCCGCCGACCATTCGACGATCGCATCCGACGTGAGCCCCTGCGCCGCCGCCACCCAGCCCCGCGCCGTGCGCAGTTCCGCGTCGAAGAGCGTGTGCGTGCCCGCCACCAGGCGCTCGGCCCGAGACAACGCCTCCTGCGCGGCAGCCCTCTCGCCCAGCGCCGCGCACGTCTCGCACAGCGACGCGGTCGCGAGGAACTCCCACACGTATCCGACCCCGCGCAGCGCGGCGATCGCCTCGGTGAACTCGCTGCGTGCCGCGGCCAAGCGCCCCGCCCGCAGATACACCGTGCCCAGCAGCACCCCGGCCTTGCCCCGCGCGGGCTGCTGCCCGACCGCGAACTCCAGGTAGCGCCGCGCCGCCGCGGCCGCGTCCGCGACCGGGCCCGCCGCCAGCAGCGCCGGGATCTCCGCGAGCCCCAGGTTGAACCGCAGCAGCCCCGAAGTGGAGCGGGTGACGTCGTCCAGACCCGCCTCGACCAGTTCCGCGACGTCGTCGAGGCGCCCCGTCTGACTCAACGCCGACGCCGCTGTCAACGCCGCCCACCCGTGCACCAGCGGGATCACCAGCGGCGACTCCAACACCTCCCGCGCCGCGCGCAGCGCGCCCGGCAGGCGGTCGGTGAACGTCGCGTGGAACATCTCCAGGAACTCGAGCCCCAGCGGCACGCTCACCCGCTTACGCACGTCCTCGACCAACGCGCTCGCCGCCGCCGAATCACCCAGCATCCAGTACAGATTCGCCGCCCGCGGGATCGCCCACACCAGCAACTCCAGCTCGCCGAGGTTGCTGTCGTCGACGGCGGCGAGTTCGGCCTCGGCCGCCTCGCCCTGCCCCTGCCAGGCCAGCGCCGCCGCGAGCAGCGTCACCGCGCGCACGTCGCCGCCGAGTTCGGTCGCGCGGCGGGCGAATCGGGCGGCGACGACGACGTCACCCAGACGTAACGCGTCCGCGGCCGCGTCGATCAGGACGTCGAAGGTCGGCGGCTCGTCACTGTCGATGGCGAGGGTGACCAGCCGGATCCGGTCGCTGACATGGGCGAGCGGCGCCGCAGAGAGGGTGCGGACCAACTCGCCGCGGATCCGCTGCGCATCGAGCACGCCGGTACGGTCGCGGATCACCTCGCCATAGATCGGGTGGCTCAGCGCGGCCGTCAACCGGTCGGGCGGTCCGCCGACGCGGGCGATCCCGGCGCGCTCGGCCTCCTCGATCGCTTTGCGATCCCGCATCGCGGCCAGCGTGTCGACGTCGAGGGTGCCGCCGAATGCGAGCAGCGCACCCACGTCGAGGGCGGGTGCAGGCAGGTCGGCCAGTCGCGCGGAGACCAGCGCAGACAGTTGCTGGGTGATCACGGTGGCCCCGCGCAGTTGCCACACGCCAGCGACGCGACGTAGGTGCTCGGCCGCGACCGCCCCCTCGACTAGATGGCGCAGGTACAGCGGATTGCCCTGGGATGTCTGGTAGAGCCGGTCGACGCTCACGGACTCGACCGGTCCGCCGAGCGCCGCCTCCACCACGGCGGCGACCTCGTCGCGGGTGAACGCGGTGAGCTCGACCCGGGCGAGCAGGTCGTCCTTCCACAGGGCCGTGACCGCGTCGGGCACGTCGGTTCCGGTGCGAACGGTGACGACGAAGCTCGCCGCCTGCTCGATCGCGAGTTGGTGCACGACGGTGGCGGACAGTTCGTCGAGCATGTGCGCGTCGTCGACGCCGATGACGACGTTCGGCTCGCTGAGCAGGCGCTCGCGGGCGGCGCGCAGGATCGTGTGCGGCTCGCTCTCCCCGCCGGCGTCGACGAGGTGCGCGAACGCGCCGAGCGGGATGCCGCGCGCGGTCTCCGACGCCGCCACCCATCGCACGGGGCCCCGTGCCGCCCGCAACGCACGCCGGGCCAACGTCGTTTTGCCCACGCCGGCGCCGCCGACGACGACGACACCGGCGTGGCTTCCCCGCCGACGCAACTCTGCGGCCACCGTCTGTACCTGGTGCTGTCGCACCGAACTCCCCCACTGCAGTGGCATGGTCGGGAGTTTAGGCGGCTCCGCTGCCCGTGAGTGCTTGTGGAGTCTGCTCGAGGGCGAGCGAAGCGACGGGAAATCGATACCCGCCGCCATCTCCACTCACGACCCCAGGTTGGGGTAGTGCGCTACGCGCACGATTCTCCGCGGCTCGGGTGACCATCGTCGTGGGGGGTGAAGTCGATGCGCACGAGGCAGGGCTTGTGGGCGGCCGTGGTCGTCGCCGCGCTGCTCGCAGTCTCGCCGGCGGCGGTGGCACAGCCCAATGGCACGGCCGCGACGGAAACCGCCACGCAGACCCCGACCAGCACCGTCCCCGAGACAACGGTCGACCCCACCGAGCCGACTCCAGACGAACCCTGCAACGAGGGCGCGTCCGTTTGTCCGACGAACCCGTGCGACGCCGACGCGTCGACATGCCCGACCGAACCCTGCGACCCAGCGGCATCGGTGTGCCCGACGGGCCCGTGTGAGGACTATTCCTGTTACGCCGAGCCCAGGCTCGTGGTGCCGGACGCGGTGGAGCGAGGTTCCTCGCTCACGGTCAGCGGGGACGGGTGGCCGTGCCGAATCGTCGAGATCGCCGCGGATTGGTTGAGCGAGCCGGTCGTCGCCGTCGCGGCCGAGGGCTCGTTCGCGGCGACCATCGCCGTCGGCGACGCCGTCGCGCTCGGCGAACACGGCGTGACGGCGACGCAGCAGGGCGAGTGTGACCTCAGCAGGAGCGCCGGGGTCGTGGTGCTCCCGGGCGGTAACCACCGAACCACCACCACCACCACCACCGACCACCACCAGCGCAGTCGTCGTGCAACCGACGGCGACCGTCCAGCCGATCATCGGGCCTGTTGCCACCACGTCGATCGCACCGCCCACCGCTTCGCCAACCCCGACCGCGGTCCCCGTCCCGGCCCCGCAGCCGACGTCGTGGCACGTCCCGCTCTGGCTTTATCTGCTCCTCGGGGCCGGCCTGCTGGCCGCGATACGCCGCGTGCTGCATCGCGCCCGACCGCCGGCCGCACCCAGTTCCGACATCGACGTCGTTGGCCATCTCGATTCCGACCCGCATATCCGCGTGTCGGGCGACGACGGCACCGCACTGAGTGTCCGCGTCGATGCGCACGCCGGACCGACTGCCATGACACTGCACCGGGAGCAACCATGAAGACCATCGGCATCACCGCGCGATCCCTCCTGGCCGCGTCCAGCTCGGACGAGGCGAAGCTGGAGGCGTTCTTCGTCGATCACGACGCATCGCGCACCGCGATCACCGCAGCCGCGCCGTCCACCGACCATGGCTCGAGTTGCGTTGCCTCGACGCACTACTCGGGCGGATCGACTTCGAGTTGACGGTGGACCTGACGCTGAGCAGCGTCGTCGCGGTGGTCGACAGCGGCCGCCTCGCCAAAGTGCAGTCCGGCGGGTGCAGTGCGGGTGCGGCCTTCAGGCATGCAACGTTGGGCACCATCGTCGCTCGCGAGAAGCACTTCCCCGCCCCAGCGGTTGTGCAGCTGAAGCGGCCGGTCCGCCTGCTACGAAAGAGCGAATCCGCCGCTCTGGTGTCGTGAGTGGTTATGGAGCCCGCGACGATTTCACGTCGCTTCGCTCGCCCGGGCGACTCCGGTACCACTCACAGGCGCGAAAGTGCCTACACCACGTCGTGCCGCACGATCGTCTGATCCCGCCCCGGCCCGACGCCGATGCACGAGATCCGCGCACCCGCGAGGTCCTCCAGTCGCAGCACGTAATCGCGCGCGTTGCGCGGCAATTCGTCGAAGGTGCGGGCCCCTGAGAGGTCCTCCCACCAGCCGGGCAGCTCCTCGTACACGGGGCGGGCGTGGTGGAACTCGGTCTGCGTCATGGGCATTTCGTCGACCCGCTCGCCATCGACCTCGTAGCCCACGCAGATCGGCACCGTGTCGAGCGTTGACAGCACGTCGAGCTTGGTGAGGAAGTAGTCGGTGATCCCGTTGACCCGGGTCGCGTAGCGCGCGATCACCGCGTCGAACCAGCCGCAGCGCCGCGCCCGGCCGGTGGTGACGCCGACCTCGCCGCCGGTCTTGGCGAGGTAATCGCCGGACTCGTCGAACAACTCCGTCGGGAACGGCCCCGACCCCACCCGGGTGGTGTAGGCCTTCAGGATGCCGAGCACGGTCGTGATCCGGTTCGGCCCGATGCCCGAGCCCACCGCCGCGCCGCCCGCGGTCGGGTTCGACGACGTCACGTACGGGTAGGTGCCGTGGTCGACGTCGAGCAGCGTCCCCTGCGACCCCTCGAGCAGCAGCGTCTCGCCCCGCTCCAGCGCCTGGTTCAACCTCAGCCGGGAGTCGCAGATGCGGTGCTTGAAGCCCTCGGCCTGCTCCAGCACCCCGTCGACCACCTGCTGCGGGTCCAGCGCCCGTCGGTTGTAGATCTTGACCAGCACCTGGTTCTTGAACTCGAGCGACGCCTCCACCTTCTGGGTGAGGATCTTCTCGTCGAGCAGGTCCGCGGCGCGCACCCCGACGCGCGCGATCTTGTCCTGGTAGCACGGACCGATGCCGCGGCCGGTGGTGCCGATCTTCTTGTTGCCGAGAAACCGCTCCGTGACCTTATCGATCGCGACGTGGTACGGCATGATCAGGTGTGCGTCCGCTGACAGCAGCAGCCCGCTCGTGTCGACGGAGCGCTTCTCGAGCCCGTCGAGTTCGGAGAGCAGCACACCCGGGTCGACGACGACGCCGTTGCCGATCACGTTCGTCACACCCGGGGTGAGGATGCCGGACGGGATCAGGTGCAGCGCGAAGTTGTCGCCGTTCGGCAACACGACCGTGTGGCCGGCGTTGTTGCCGCCCTGGTAGCGAACCACCCATTGCACCCGCCCGCCGAGCAGATCGGTGGCCTTGCCCTTGCCCTCGTCGCCCCACTGGGCGCCGATCAGGACGATTGCCGGCATCGTGTCTCCTGCGCGTCGACGTGCAGCTCGCCGCTGCAGCTGCTGCCGATGATGGGCAGTGGCCGGGAGGCCAGTCTAGTGCAGCGACACACCGATACCGAATCGAGGCACGCGCGCGACCTGCATCGACGTCGGGCGATACATGCGGCGTCTATGGTGGCAGCGGCGCGGGATACACCCGGGGGGTCGCGGCAGTCGCTCTAGCGGAAGAGGAGACCGATGAGTTGCCTCGTGCTCCGCTGCGGCGACGTCCCCGTGCCGATCGCGATGACGTCGATGTTGGCGGCGGTGGCCGCGGCGGTACCCGGCGACGACGAGATCGACCAGGCCCTCGCGCTCGCGTTGGCCGACCTGCCGCAGCGGATCATCGTGCTCGGCCACGACACGGCGCTGGCCGCGGTGCTGACCAGGATGCTGCGCACCGAGCGGCTCGAGGTCGAAATCGGTTACGTGCCGGTGGAGAAGTCGCCGGCCGCGCGGGTGCTCGAGACCGGCACGGGTGCGGAGGCGGCGAAGCTGGCGCTCGACGGCAATCCCACCAAGACCCCGCTGATCCGCGACGAGACCGGCACGGTGCTTGTCGGACGTGCGGTGATCGCCGGCGTCGGCGGGGAGAAGCTGGTCGGTGAGGCCTACATCGACAACGCCCAACTGTTCTCCGGCAAGGTCCGCGAGGTACAGGTGGAGCCCGGCCTGCACCGGCCCGGCCTGAGCGCGTGGGCGGTGCGCGGACAACTCCGCCCACCGAAGTGGGTGCCTGGCCGCGCGGTGCAGATCGGCACCGAAGCGGCTGTCGTCACCCGCGATGGGATCACCGACGAGCGCGCGGTGCGTCGCGTGACGTTCTACCGGCACGAGGTGCCGTGGCTGCTCGTGCAGTGACAGTGACAAGGGTGAAAGACAAGGGTGAAAGACAAGGGTGAAAGCAGTCCGGCCGAGTCCGGTCTTCCTGGCTGTCGTCGCGGTGGCGGTCGCCGGCGGGGTGCTGGCCTGGCGCAGCGACCTGCGCTCGGGGTGGGCGCATGCGGGAGTGTTCGTGCTGGTGGTGGCGGGCTGGATCGTCACGGTGTGCCTGCACGAGTTCGCGCACGCGTTCACGGCGTGGCGGGCCGGGGACCGGGAGGTCGCGCTGCGCGGCTACCTCACGCTCAACCCGGTGCGCTACAGCCACCCGCTGCTGTCGATCGGGCTGCCGGTGCTGTTCATCGCGCTGGGCGGTTTCGCGCTGCCCGGCGGTGCGGTGTACGTGCGCTCGGGCATGTTCGTCCCCGCCGTGCAGCGCCGGATCAGCCTGGCCGGACCGCTGGTCAACGCGCTCTGCGCGGTCGTGATCCTCGCGGCCGTGCGGATGTTCGGCGAACCCGGGCACGACGCATTCTGGTACGGCCTCGCGTTCCTCGGGTTCCTGCAGATCACCGCGACGGTGCTCAACCTGCTGCCGATCCCCGGCCTCGACGGCTACGGCGCGCTCGAGCCGTCGCTGCCGGCCCGCACCCGCGCGACGCTCGAGCAGTACAAGGGCATCGGCATCCTCGCGTTGGTCGCGTTGCTGTTCGTCCCGGCCGTCAACGCCGCGTTCTTCGACGTCGTCTACTGGCTCTTCGAACTGTCCGGCGTTCCCGCACGCTGGGCGCAGTACGGCGCGTTCCTCACCCGGTTCTGGACGGCGATCTGACGACATCGGTCCTGACGACCCGGTTCTGACGAAAACACAGCGGGGCATGCGCCGGCCGGGGCCTCCCCTCCGGGCCCCGGGCGCCGCACGCTCCGACCATGACGCTAGGCCCGTACAGACCGGTCGGTCGCGAGTAGTGCACTACTCGAACCGCGCAGCCCGTTCGCTCGTTTCTGCGAGTAACCCGAATCGGCCATCGCG
>DATDBL010000138.1:0-9677 GCA_036524855.1 Aldersonia sp.
GCGCCGAAGCAGTCCGGTGGCTGGGCGTCCTTCGACCAGCTCTCCATGACGATCGGCCTCGTGTTCGGCGTGCTCGGACTCCCGCACGTGATGATCCGATTCCTCACCGTTCCCGACGCCAAGCAGGCCCGCACCTCCGCCTACACCGCGATCTGGATCTTCTTCGCGTTCTACCTGCTCATCCCGGTGCTCGGCTACGGCGCGGCCAAGATCGTCGGCATCGACGCGATCAAACAGGCCAACCGCGGCGGCAACCTCGCCGTCACCCAGCTCGCCGAAAGTGTCGGCGGCTCCGTACTTCTCGCGCTTGTCGCCGCGGTCGCGTTCGTCACGATCCTCGCCGCGCTGTCCGGGCTCGTCATCGCGACCTCGGGCGCCATCGCCCACGACCTCTACGGTCAGGTGTTCCGTCGGGGCGGCGGGTCGGCGAAGAGCCAGCATCGCGCGGCCAGGGTCGCGACCGTCGCCACCTGCGTCGCCGGCATGCTGATCGCGTTCGTCGCCGAGGGCCAGAACGTCGCCTTCCTGGCGTCGTTCGGCATGTCCATCGCCGCGTGCGCGAACCTGCCCGCGCTGCTGCTCACGATGTACTGGAAGCGGATGACCGCCCGCGCCGTCCTCTGGGGCATCCTCGTCGGACTCGGCCTGTCGCTCGCGGTCATCCTGCTCAGCCCGGTCGTCCAAGGCCCCGACGCCCCGCTCCCGTTCTCCAACCCCGCGCTGGTCGTCGCGCCGATCGCGCTCGTGGTGTCGGTTCTGGTCGCGCTCGCGGGCAAGCCTCGCTCCGCCGCCGCGGACCGCGAGTTCTTCGCGCTGCGGACTCAGGCGCTGACCGGGCGGCGCCCGGCCGAGGTCGGCTCGGCGGTGACGTCGTGACCGTCACGACGGATACGACCCTGCGCGAGATCGCGGCCGGCCGGGTCACCCCCGGCCGGGTCGCGGCCCGCACGCGGGAGCGGATCGAGGCCCTCGAGCTCGACGTCCGCGCGTGGGTGCACCTCGATCCCGAGGTCCGCGCGACGGCGTCGGGTCCGAGCGACCGGGTACCCCTCGATCCCGAGTTCGGCGCCGCGGCGTCGGGCCCGCTGGCCGGGGTACCGCTGGGGGTCAAGGACCTGATCGACGTCGCCGGCATGCCGACCCGGTGCGGCAGCACGCTGCGTAGTTCCCGCCCGGTCGAGCGCGACGCCGACTGCGTCAAGCTCGCCCGCCGCCTCGGTGCCGTGCCGATCGGCAAGACCGTCACCACGGAGTTCGGCTACTTCGCGCCGGGACCGACCCGCAACCCACACGCGCTCGACCACACCCCCGGCGGGTCGTCGAGCGGGTCGGCGGCCGCGGTCGCGGCGGGGATGGTGCCGCTCGCGTTCGGCACCCAGACCGCGGGCTCGCTCACCCGCCCCGCGTCGTTCTGCGGTGTCGCCGGGCTGGTGACCGCCAGGGGTCGGTTCTCCACCACGGGCATCACCGGCCTGAGCCCCAGTCTCGATTCGCTCGGCGTGCTCGCGCGGACCGTAGACGATCTGCACTACGGCTGGGCGGCAATGGATTCCGGGATAGCTCCGGCTGAGCTCGTGCCCTCTTCGCCACGCCGGCTGGAGGTGTGGAGCGGCTTCGAACTCGGCGAGGTGAGCCCGTCGATGACCGCCGCTCTGCGCGCCACCGCCGACGCCGCGGCGGACGCGGGCACGACGTGCCGCGAGCTGGATTCCAGCGCCCGGATCGTCGCGCTCGCCGAGCAGCACGCCACGGTGATGGCCTACGAGGCGGTGCGGGAACGGGCGGCCGAGGCTCGGCACACCGACGAGATCAGCGCGCCGCTCGCGGAGTTGTTCGCGACCGGGCGTCGGATTCCCGAGGCCGCATACCGGGCGGCGCTGGCCGAGATCGACGCCGCCCAGCGCCGCCTGCTCGCGATGCTGGACCAGAACGAATTCGTGCTCGGCCCCGCCGCGCTCGGGGCGGCACCGCGCGGACTCGACGCCACCGGCACCCCGATCCTGTCCCGCCCGTGGCAGGCGATGGGGTTGCCCGTCGTGACCATCCCCGGCCACCGCGACGAGTCCGGACTTCCGCTCGGCCTGCAGCTGATCGGACGACCCGGAGACGAGCAGGCGCTGCTGCAGGCGGCGGCCTGGCTGGAGGCGCACCTCCACCCGTGAGTGGAGCCCTGGCCTCCGCAACCACTCACGGGTGCTGAACTGCGAGCGATAGGGCGGCGGAGACCACTACGCACGACCGCCGGACTGACTTCGCAGACGCACTCGAAACTTCGCAGTGGGTACACCCCTTGCGAGGTTTCGAGCGGCGCTGCGAGGTCGGTGCGGCGATCGGATCGCAGGCGCTCACCGACGGCTCGCGGACCGGTATCCGCACACCCGATTGGGGCGGCACGCATGCGTGCCGCCCCAATCGGCGCTTCACACCCCTTGCCGCGCAACGAAATTCCCAAGAACAATGAACCCCTTTACACGGCGCCGGATCGGCTGTAGTCTCCATCACAGTCTTTTACTCAACAGTCGTAGAAAAACCACACACACACACCGGAAGTCCACTCGTATGACAAGTGCCACCACCTCCACCGAGCAGCGCCACGGCCTGCAGGGATCGATCGGCATCGCCGGCATCGTGTTCCTCGTCATCGCCGCGGCCGCGCCGCTGACCGCCATCGGCGGCGCCCTGCCCGTCATGATCGCCATAGGCAACGGACCCGGCGCCCCCGCGGCGTTCGTCATCGCCGCGCTGGTCCTGCTCGTGTTCAGCGTCGGCTACTCGGCGATGAGCCACGTCGTCACCGACACCGGCGCGTTCTACGCCTACGTCACCCGCGGCCTCGGCAAGTCGGTCGGCGTCGGCGGCGCCGGACTCGCCCTGCTCGCCTACACCACCATCCAGGCTGCCATCTACGGCCTCGCCGCCGCCACCGTCCAGGACCTCGTCGTCAGCTACGGCGGACCCGACCTGCCCTGGTGGGTCTGGGCATTCGCGCTCATGGCGATCGTCGGCTTCCTCGGGTACCGCAGCATCGACCTCGGAGCGAAGGTGCTCGGCGTCCTGCTCGTGCTCGAGATCGGCGTGATCGTCGCGCTGTCGGTGGCGGTGTTCGCCCACGGCGGCGCGCACGGCATCGACGCCACCTCCTTCATGCCCACGACGTTCTTCGACGGCTCCCCCGGGATCGCGCTGATGTTCGCGATCGGGTCGTTCGTCGGCTTCGAGGCCACCGCGATCTACGGCGAGGAGGCCAAAAACCCGAAGCGCACGGTCCCGATCGCGACCTACGTCGCCGTCATCACCATCGGCGTGCTCTACGCCGTCGGCAGTTGGGCCGTCGTCCTCGCGTTCGGCAGCGACGGCGTCGCCGCCGCCGCGAACGAGGACACCGCCGGGCTCGTCTTCACCGCGGCCGCCACCTACCTCGGCCCGATCGCCGCCGACGTCATGGCCGTCATGCTCGTGACCAGCCTCTTCGCCGCGCTGCTCGCCTTCCACAGCGCCATCTCCCGCTACGTGTTCGCGCTCGCCCGCCAGGGCTACATGCCGCGACGGCTCGCGAACGTGCACGCCAAGCACGGCTCCCCGTCCGCGGGGTCGCTGTTCCAGACCGTCACCGCGTTCCTGCTTGTCGGCGCGTTCGCGGTCGCCGGCGCCGACCCCGTCCTGCAGTTGTTCACCTGGATGTCCGGCATGGCGATCGTGTCGATCCTCGCGCTGATGGTGCTCACCAGTATCGCGATCATCGTCTACTTCCGCCGCACCAGCGCCGACACCCGCCTCTGGCACACCCGCATCGCCCCCGTCCTCGGCAGCATCGGACTGATCGCCATCACCGCACTGGTCGTCGACAACTTCACCACCCTCATCGGCGGATCCCGCATCCTCGCGGACACGTTCCTCGCGATCATCGCGATCGTGTTCCTCGGCGGTGTCGTCGTCGCCCGAACGGTGAATCGTCGACGCGCCCAACACATCAAGTCCCTCGCTTCCTGCCCGTAACCCGAAAAGCCGATCCAACAAGGAGAATTCACCATGACTGACACACTTCCCGTCGCTTCGCTCGCCCCGGAAGTACAAGAGGCCGATACGCGGGTGCGTTCGGTGATCGAGTCCGCCCGCCAGGGCGTGTTCGTCGACGGCGTGTGGCGTGCCGCGTCGGACGGTGCCACGTTCACCGACATCAACCCGGCGAGCGAGTCGGTGATCGGTGAGGTCGCCGCCGCCACGGTGGCCGACGTCGACGCCGCCGTGGCCGCGGCACGTCGCCAGCTCGACGGCGAGTGGGGCGCCCTGCCCGGCGTCGCCCGTGCGGCGTTGCTGCACCGATTGGCGGATCTGATCGACCGCGACGCCGATCTGCTGGCGGCGTTGGAGGCCACCGACATCGGCCGCCCGCTCGGGCAGCCCACCATGCTGGATCTGCCGATGGCCGCGGGCACCTACCGCCACTTCGCCGGCTGGGCGGACAAGATCAACGGCGAAGCGGTCCCCACCGCCGGCTACTTCGGGCGCCCCACCCACTCCTACACGGTGCGCGAACCGGTCGGCGTGATCGCCGCGATCATCCCGTGGAACACCCCGCTGATGATCACCGCCTGGAAGCTCGCTCCCGCCCTGGCCGCCGGCAACACCGTGGTGGTGAAGCCGCCGGAGGACGCGCCGCTGTCGCTGCTGCACCTTGGGCGCCTGATAGCGGAGGCCGGATTCCCGCCCGGCACCGTCAACATCGTCCCCGGTCTTGGCGAGGTCGCCGGTGACGCCCTGTCGCGACATCCCGGCGTGGACAAGGTCAGCTTCACCGGCAGCCCCGAGGTCGGGCGCCTGGTGCAGCGCAACGCCGCCGAGACCTTCAAGCGCGTCACCCTCGAATTGGGTGGCAAGTCGCCGCAGATCATCCTGCCCGACGCCGACCTCGACGCCGCGATCGCCGGCACCGCCATGGGTCTGTTCTTCAACCAGGGCCAGGTCTGCGCCGCCGGCACCCGCATCCTGGTGCATCGCTCGGTCTACGCCGACGTGCTCGACGGCCTCGCCGCAGCCGCAGCCGGACACGTGCTGGGGGATCCGTTCGACCCGGCCACCACGATGGGGCCGCTGGTCAACGCCGCCCAGCAACAGCGGGTGCAGCGTTTCGTGGCCACCGGCCATGCCGAGGGCGCCCGCGTCGTAGCGGGTGGACAGCCGTTGGATCGGGCGGGGTACTTCGTGGCGCCGACGGTGTTCGCCGACGCCACCAACGAGCACACCATCGCGCGGCAGGAGATCTTCGGCCCGGTCGGCACCGTGATCGCGTTCGACAGCACCGAGGAGGCGTTGCGCATCGCCAACGACACCGACTACGGCCTCGCCGCGACCGTGTGGACCCGCGACATCAGCACTGCGCTGACCCTCGCGGGCAAGGTCCGCGCCGGTGCGGTCGGTATCAACGGCTGGTCCCCGATCGACCCTGCCCTGCCGTGGGGTGGCATGAAGACCAGTGGCATCGGCCGCGAACTCGGCTGGTCCGGCATCCTCGCCAACACCGAAGAGAAGGTCGTCACCGTCGTCCTGTAGGCGCCGCGCACCTTTTGTACGCGTCGCGCAGGCTGTAGCACGCGCGGCGCGTACAAAACCCGCGCGGCGTGCAGGCGCCGCACGCCGCCGAAGGAGCCCGCCCCGCGAACGCAGCGACCCCGCTCCCGTGTAGTAGACAAGATCCATGCGCGCCGTACACCTCACCGAACACACCGGGCCCGACGGCCTGCGGGTCGTCGACGTCGACGAACCCGCCGCAGACGGCAAAGTCGTCGTCGACCTCCATGCCGCAGGCGTCGCATTCCCCGACCTGCTGCAGACCCGGGCGGGCTATCAGGTGGTCAAGCAACTGCCCGCCGTGCTCGGGTTCGAGGGCGCCGGAACCGTCCGCAGCGCCCCCGACGGATCGGGTCTCGCACCAGGTGCCCGGGTGGCGGTGCTCGCCGAGCAGGGGTCCTGGCAGCAGACCGTTGCGGTCGACCCCGCATCGATCTTCCCGATCCCCGACCACGTCTCCTTCGGCGCGGGTGCCGGGTTCCTGCTCAACTACCTGACCGTCCACTTCGCCCTCGACAAGCGCGCCCACTACAGTCCCGGCGAGACCGTACTGGTGCACGGAGCGGCCGGCGGAGTGGGCATCGCGGCCCTGCAGATGGCCCGCGCCCTCGACCTCGAGACGATCGCCGTGGTGAGCAACGAGGCCAAGGCCGCAGTCGCGCACGCGAACGGCGCCACGCACGTCATCGGCGTCGAGAACTTCAAGGACCGCGTGCAGGAAATCACCGACGGCCGCGGGGTCGACATCGTCCTCGACCCCGTCGGTGGGGACCGCTTCACCGACAGCCTGCGCAGCCTCGCCCGCGGCGGCCGCGCGGTCGTGCTCGGCTTCACCGGCGGCGGCATCCCGACAGTCAAGGTGAATCGCCTACTGCTGAACAACATCTCGGTGGTCGGCGCGGGTTGGGCCGAGTGGATGCGCAACGACCCGAGCTTCCCCGCACACCAGTGGGAAACGGTCGGAGCGCTGCTGGAATCCGGGAAACTACAGATCGAAGAACCCACCGCCTACCCGATGGACGATATCGCGAGCGGCCTACGCGCCCTTGCCGACCGCTCGGCGGCGGGCAAGATCGTCATCACCCTGGGGTAATCCGGCGGGATCCTCCCTCCACTCAGTGAGAACTGACGCTCGACGCCGTCGCATCGGGTTCCTAGAGTCGGTGCTCAATACCGCTACCCCGCCCAAAAGGAACCCAACGCCATGTCGTCTCGCACCGTGACCACCACCACCGTCGGCATCGTCGGGGCCGGCCCCGCCGGCCTGATGCTCTCCCACCTGCTCGGCCTCGCCGGCGTCGATTCGGTCGCCGTCGACATCCGCAGCCGTGACGAGATCGAGCACACCCACCGCGCCGGCATCCTCGAACGCGACAGCGTCCGCCTGCTGCTCGATTCCGGCGTCTCCGACCGGGTACTCACCGACGGCCACGAGCACAAGGGCATCGACCTGCGGTTCGGCGGCGTCAGCCACCGCATCGATTTTCAGGGCCTCGTCGGCGCGTCGACCTGGCTGTACCCGCAGACCGACGTCTTCATCGACCTCGCCAACGCCCGCGACCGCGACGGTGGCGATGTCCGCTTCGGCGTCACCGAAACCGACGTCACCCTCGGCGGGCCCGGCGAGCAGTCCGTCATCCGCTTCACCGACGCCGACGGCACGGCGCAGGAGATCCGCTGCCAGTACCTGGTCGGGTCCGACGGCTCCCGCAGCGTCTGCCGCTTCCTGATCCCGGAAACCGAACGGCGCCAGTACTTCCGCGAGTACCCGTTCGCGTGGTTCGGCATTCTCGCCGAGTGCCCGATCAGCGCACCGGAGCTGATCTACACCCGCTCCGAGCGCGGCTTCGCGCTGATCAGCCAGCGCACCGACAAGATCCAGCGGATGTATTTCCAGTGCGACCCGACCGAGAACGTCGACGACTGGTCCGACGATCGCATCTGGGAGCAGCTGCAGGCCCGACTCGCCGGCGAGGACGGTTTCCGGCTCAACGAGGGCAAGGTGCTCGAGAAGACCGTCCTGCCGTTCCGCAGCTTCGTTCAGGAACCGATGCGCTACGGCAACCTGCTGCTCGCCGGCGACGCCGCCCACACCGTGCCCCCGACCGGCGCGAAGGGCCTCAACCTCGCCCTCGCCGACGTCCGCGTCCTCGCCGAGGTGCTCGAACGCGCCATCCGCAAGAACGACGCCGACGCCCTCGACGAGTACTCCCCGCGCGCGCTCGAGCGGGTCTGGAAGGCGCAGCACTTCTCGTACTGGATGACGACGATGCTGCACAAGCTCGACGGCGCAGACGATTTCGACGAGCACCGCCAGCTCGGCGAGCTGCGCTCGGTCATTTCGTCGGAGGCCGGTTCACGCTACCTCGCCGAGGCCTACACCGGCTGGCCGCAGGGGTGAGGCGCTGAGCTGATCGGCGCAACCTCCTGCGCCGATTCGGACGCGGCGGCGATACTCGGTGCAGTCCACCCCGAGGCGAAGGATCACCCATGCCCGACATCGAAGTGCTCGTCGCCGGAGGAGGACCTGTCGGTCTCACCGCCGCGATCGAACTGCGCCGCCGCGGCGTCGACGTCCGCATCGTCGACCCGTTGCTCGAGCCGCCGCAGTACGCGAAGGCCGTCGGGGTGCAGCCCCGCACGCTCGAGGTGTACGAGGGCATGGGAGTGCTGGGTCGGATGCTCGACGCAGCCGTCGAGATGCGGGGCCAGATCGTCTACGTCAACGGCGAACAGGTCGCCCGCCTCGACGTCCCGGTGCCGCCGGACGTGCCGTTCGGGTTCCTGCTGATGCCGCAGTACGCGACCGAACGGATTCTGCGCGAACGCCTCGCCGAGTTCGGAACGACGATCGAACGCGGCATCGCGCTGGCCGGCTTCGAGCAGGACGCCGACGGCGTTACCGCGACCCTCGTCGGTCCCGACGGCGAGGAGACGGTGCGGGCGGGTTACCTCGCCGGCTGCGACGGCGCGCACAGCGCGGTGCGCAAGGCGCTCGGGTTGAGCTTCGAGGGTGCCGTGTTCGAGGAGCAGTACATGCTCGGCGACGTCGCGGTGGACTGGTCGCTGCCGCACAACTACGCCGTGCGCTCGATGCACCAGACCGACGGCAAGACCGACGACCTGCTCGTGTGCATCCCGATCCCGGGGCGGGGCCGTTACCGGATGTCGATGCTGGTTCCCGACGAACTCGCCGTCGGGTCGGCGGGCGGCGACGGCGTGGCGCACGGGTTCGAGGGCCCGCGAAAACCGGAACTGTCGCACATCCAGGCCGTGATCGACCGACTGTCGCCCGAGCCGGCCACCGTCTCGGACATGCGCTGGTCGTCGGTGTTCCGGATCAGCCACCGCATCGCTGGCTCTTACGGTCACGGAAGAGTTTTCATCGCCGGGGACGCGGCCCACATCCATCCGCCGACCGGCGGGCAGGGCATGAACACCGGCATCCAGGACGCGCACAACCTCGCCTGGAAGGTGGCCTTGGCGGTGCGCGGCGAGGACTCCGATGGCCTGCTCGACAGCTACGACGCCGAACGTCGCCCCGTCGGCGAGGAGGTCGTCGGCCGCACGGTGCGCAGCGCACGCGAGGGGATCGGCACCGACTCCAACGACCCGGATTTCATCGTCCGCCGCGAGGCGCAGCTGCTGATCGACTACGCCGACAGCCCGATCGTCGGCGCCCCGTCCGCGTCGTCGGGACCGCAACCCGGCCAGCGTGCCCCCGATGCGGCGGGGTTGTCGCGGGACATGGTGACCTTCACGATCCGGCTGTTCTCGCTGCTGGGTCGGCTGCACCACACGGCGCTGCTGTACGTCGACGGGAAGGTCGATGTCGCTGCGCTCGAGGCCCTCGCCGACGACGCGCGCCGTGCGACGCACGGCGACCTCGGCGTGTACGTCATCGCGTCGCCGGGTGCGGAGATCGGCGACACGGAACTACCCGTTGTCCGCGACGTCGACGGTCGGTTCGCGGAGGCATATTCACCCAACGGAGCGTCGGTGTTCGTCCTGCGCCCCGATGGGTATCTGGGTTACCGGGGTCCGGTCGCCGACGCCAAGGCGCTGATCGACCACCTGCGCAACACCTTCGCACCCGTGAGTGGTGGGAG
>DATDBL010000139.1:0-4038 GCA_036524855.1 Aldersonia sp.
CGACCGGTGCGGAGCCACCGTCGGACGAGGCCGAGATGGCGTGGACCGGGCTGGACGTCGGCTCCCCCTTCGACCACGCCCGCGCGGGCATCCTCTACGTCGCCAAGCACCTGCCGGCGCCGGGCCGCGACGGGTTGGCGCTGGCGTATCTGGACGAGATCGAACGGTTGATCGTCGCAGCCGGTGGGCGCACCCTCGGGCTGTTCTCGTCGATGCGGGCGGCGAAGGCCGCGGCCGAGGCCATGAGCGAGCGCCTCGACACCGCGGTTTTGTGCCAGGGTGAGGATTCCACCGGCGCGCTGGTCGCGCGGTTCGCGGAGGACCCGGACACGTCGCTGTTCGGCACGCTGTCGCTGTGGCAGGGCGTCGACGTGCCGGGTCCGTCGCTGAGCCTGGTCATCCTGGATCGGATCCCGTTCCCGCGACCGGACGACCCGTTGCTGGTGGCGCGGCAGCGCGCGGTCGCCGCGCGGGGCGGGAACGGGTTCATGGCGGTCGCGGCGACGCACGCTGCACTGCTGCTCGCGCAGGGCACCGGCCGACTACTGCGCGCGACCGACGACCGAGGCGTCATCGCGGTGCTCGACCCCCGCCTGGCCACCGCGCGCTACGGGGGCTTCCTGCGCGCGTCGCTGCCGCCATACTGGTCGACAACGGACCCCGAGGTCGTCCTCGGGGCGCTACGCCGACTGCGCAAGCCCTGAGCGTCGCGGCCCACAACGCCGAAACCTACGGCGCGTTGACCAGCCCGAACTCCGCCGGCGAGGCGAGCAGGTCGTTGTGCGGCAGCACGCGCACCGTGTACCCGACCGCGCCCGACAGCGGCAGCGGCGTGTCGACGGCGAAGGCCTCGCTACCCGATTCGGAGCCGACGTGGGTCATGGGTACCTTGGTGGTCTCGGACAGGTCGTCGTCGGCCGACACCCGGCCGAGCACGGCCTGCACCGCGACGTCGTCGGCGGCGAGCCCACCGAGTTGGACGTGGGCCCGCAGCGAGAGCGTGCTGCCGATTTCCGGAGTGTCCGGCAACCCGGAACTGTCCACCTGCACGACCTTCACGCTCGGCCACGCCGCCTCGACCTTCTTGCGGTACGCGGCCACCGACTTCGCACCCGCGAAGTCGTCGTCGATCGCCCGGTGGCACGCGGCGGCGGCCGGCGCGTAGTACTCGACGGCGTAGTCGCGCACCATCCGCGACGCGAGCACCTTGGGCCCGAGCACCTGCAGGGTGTGGCGCACCATCTCGACCCATCGGGTCGGGATGCCGTCGGTGCCGCGGTCGTAGAACTTGGGTGCCACGGATTTCTCGATCAGTTCGTAGAGCGCCGCGGCCTCGAGGTCGTCACGGCGGTGTTCGTCGGCGACGCTGTCCGCGGTCGGGATCGCCCAGCCGTTCTCGCCGTCGTACATCTCGTCCCACCATCCGTCGCGGATGGACAGGTTGAGCCCACCGTTGAGCGCGGCCTTCATGCCGGAGGTGCCGCACGCCTCGAGCGGACGCAGCGGGTTGTTCAGCCAGACGTCGCAGCCCCAGTACAGGTAGCGCGCCATCGACATGTCGTAGTTCGGCAGGAACACGATGCGGTGCCGGACGTCGGCCTCGTCGGCGAACCGCACCACCTGCTGGATGAGCGCCTTGCCACCGTCGTCGGCGGGGTGCGACTTGCCGGCGACGATCAACTGCACCGGCCGCTCAGGATGCAGCAGCGCCGCACGCAGCCGCTCCGGGTCGCGCAGCATCAGGGTGAGCCGCTTGTAGGTGGGGACGCGGCGGGCGAAGCCGATGGTGAGCACGTCCGGGTCGAACGCGTTCTCCACCCAGCCCAACTCGGCCTCGGACGCGCCGCGCTCCAGCCAGGACGCGTGTACCCGTCGCCGCACCTCTCCGACGAGTTTGGCGCGCAACGCATTTCGCGTCGACCACAGGTCCACTGGAGCGACGTCCTGCAGCCGCTCCCAGCCCTTCGCCTCCTCGAGGAGTTCGCTGCCGACGAGCGCGCGGGCCTTGTCGAACCACTCCCTCGCGGCCCAGGTCGGTGCGTGCACGCCGTTGGTGATCGAGCCGATCGGCACCTCGACCACGTCGAAGCCCGGCCACAGCCCGCTGAACATCCCCCGGCTGACGACGCCGTGCAACTTCGACACGCCGTTGGCACGCTGGCCGAGCCGTAGTCCCATGTGCGCCATGTTGAACACGGCGGGATCGTCCTCGCGGCCGAGCGCGATGATCTTGTCGACGGTGAGCCCGGGCAGCATCGCCGATTCGATCGCACCGTTCGCCCCGCCGAAGTAGCGGCGGACCAGATCGGCCGGGAACCGGTCGATGCCCGCGGGCACCGGCGTGTGCGTCGTGAACACCGTGCTCGCGCGGACCGCCGCCAGCGCCGTGTCGTGGTCGAGTTTCGCGTCGGCGATGAACTCGCGGATCCGCTCGGCGCCGAGGAAGCCCGCGTGGCCCTCGTTCATGTGGAAGACGTCGGGGTCGGGCAGGTCGTGGGCGCGGGTGTAGGCGCGCACCGCGCGGACGCCGCCGATACCGGCGAGGATCTCCTGCTTGATCCGGTGGTCCTGATCGCCGCCGTAGAGACGGTCGGTCACGCCGCGCATCTCCGGGTCGTTCTCGGCGATGTCGGAGTCGAGCAGCAGCAGCGGCACCCGCCCGACCTGCGCGATCCACACCTTCGCGCGGAGCACCCGCTCGCCCGGCATCGCGACGTGGATGAGCACCGGCGAGTTGCCGCCCCTCTCGGTGAGCAGGCGCAGCGGCAGGCCTTGTGGGTCGATCGACGGGTAGTGCTCGGCCTGCCAGCCGTCGGCGGTGAGGCTCTGGCGGAAGTAGCCGGATCGGTACAGCAGTCCGACCCCGATCAGCGGCAGCCCGAGATCCGAGGCGGCCTTCAGGTGGTCGCCCGCAAGGATGCCGAGGCCGCCGGAGTAGTTCGGCAGCACCTCTGTGACACCGAATTCCATGGAGAAGTAGGCGATTCCGGCCGGCATGGCATGACCGGAGGACACCTGATGCTGGAACCAGCAGGGCCGCTCGAGATAGTCGTCGAGGTCGGCCGCGGCGGCGTCGAGTCGGGCCAGGAAGTCGTCGTCGGCGGCGAGTGCGTCGAGCCGGGCGGCGGGCACCTCACCGAGCAGGCGAACGGGGTCGGGTCCGATCTCCGACCACAGGCGTGCGTCGATCGACGCGAACAGATCCTGGGTGGGCCCGTCCCAGGACCATCGCAGGTTGATCGCGAGCGGGCCGAGCGCGTTCAATCGCTCCGGCAGGTGGGCACGAACGTTGAATCGACGCAGCGCTTTCACGAGTGGGCACACTACCCACTTCCTGCGCATTCGACATGACGAGCGGACCAAGCGGGTATCGACACTCGCCTCGCCATGCGACGGACAAAGCTCCACCGGCTGGATTACGGTGGACGCCGGAGCCGACCATCTCCGCCCACGGCCCGCGCAGAGAACGACCTCTCGACGAACGGAGCCATCGCGTGACCGGACGCATCGCGATCGACGACACCGTCCCCGACATCAGCGGTGGCCGACCCGCAAAGGCGGTGGTGGGCGAGGTCTTTCCGGTCAAATCGGTGGTGTGGCGAGAGGGCCACGACGCCGTCGCCGCGAACCTGTCCTTCCGCGAACCCAGCGGCAAGAAGAGCCACCGGGTGGCGATGGTGCGCGGCGCGGAACCCAACGTCTTCCACGGCGTGTTCACCCCGACCGTCGAGGGCGTGTGGACCTATCGCGTCGAGGGGTGGGGTGACCCCATCGCGACGTGGCGTCACCACGTGGAGGCGAAGCTCGCCGTAGGGCAGAGCGCGGCGGAGCTGGCCAACGATCTCGAGGTGGGCGCGCGCCTGTTCGAACGCGCGGCCAAGGGCGTGCCGCGCGACGAGCGGCCCCGGTTCCTCGCCGCGGCGGCCGCGCTGCGCAGCGACGAGCAGTTGCCTGCCCGCGCGGCGCCGGCCTTCGCCAGCGAGATCGCGCAACTGCTCGAGTTCTATCCGCTGCGGGATCTACTCACCAAGACCAAGG
>DATDBL010000140.1:0-4040 GCA_036524855.1 Aldersonia sp.
ATCCACACCGTTACCTGGGGCGAGTACGCGAAGCGGGTCGAACGTATCGCCGCGGGACTCGCCGCCCTCGGCGTCGGCCACGGCGACACCGTCGGCATCATGCTCGCCAACCGTCCCGAGTTCCACCTCGTCGACACCGCCGCGCTGCACCTCGGTGCGGTGCCGTTCTCGATCTACAACACCAGTTCCCCCGACCAGATCGCCTACCTGTTCGGCAACGCGCAGAATCGCGTCGTCATCACCCAGCAGGCGTTCCTCGGGGCGGTGCAGGCGGCGGACACGCCGGTCGAGCACGTCGTCTGCGTCGACGGACCGGCCACCGGCGCGATGACGCTCGCCGACGTCGAGGCGAACCCGAAGGCGGACTTCGATTTCGCCGCCTCCTGGCAGGCCGTCGAACCGTCCGACCTCGCGACGCTGATCTATACCTCGGGCACCACGGGCCCGCCGAAGGGCGTAGAGCTGACACACCGCAATCTGCTGGCCGAGGCCGTTGCGCTGCACCCGGTGTTCGACGCCGACTACGACGACCGGATCACCTCCTACCTGCCGGCTGCCCACATCGCGGACCGCGCCTCGGCGCACGGGTTGAACCTGATCACGGGCATGCAGATCACCTCGGTCGCCGACCCGCGCGAGATCGCCGCCGCCCTGCCCGACGCCCGCCCGACCATCTTCTTCGGCGTCCCGCGCGTGTGGCAGAAGATCAAGGCCGGGATCGAGGCCAAGCTCGCGGCCGAGGAGAGCGGCGTCAAGAAGAACCTGGCGAACTGGGCGCTCGGGGTCGCGAAGGACTACGCGCACCGCAAGGCGAACGGCCAGGGAATCCCGATCCAGCTGCAGGTGCAGTACCGGGTAGCCGACACGCTCGTGCTGTCGAAGGTGCGCCACGCGCTGGGCTTCGACAAGATCAAGATCGCCGCGTGCGGTGCCGCCGCCACCCCGATAGAGGTCCTCGAGTTCTTCCTGGGCCTCGGCATCGAGATCAACGAGGTGTGGGGCATGTCGGAGACCACCGGCGCCTCCACCACGACGCTGCCCGGCCAGTTTGCGCTCGGCACGGTCGGCAAGGCGGTCGACGGGGTCGAACTCAGGCTCGCCGCCGACGGCGAACTGCTCGTGCGCGGTCCGGTGATCATGCGTGGCTACCGCGGTATGCCTGAGAAGACGGCCGAGACCTTCGACGCCGACGGCTGGCTCGCGACCGGTGACATCGCGAAGATCGACGCCGAGGGCTACGTGACGATCGTCGACCGCAAGAAGGAACTGATCATCAACGAGGGCGGCAAGAACATGTCGCCGACCAACATCGAGAACGCGATGAAGGCGGCTTCGTCGCTGATCGGTCAGGCGGTGGCGATCGGCGACAACCGGCGCTACATCGCGGCGCTGATCGTTCTCGACCCCGACGCCGCCGCGGTGCGCGCCAAGGCGCTCGGTGTCCCGGAGGCGGACATGGCGGCGCTGGTGGCGCGCTCCGAGATCCGAGAGGAGGTCGCGCAGGCGGTGAAGCAGGGCAATACGAAGCTGTCGAAGGTCGAGCAGATCAAACGGTTCGTCATCGTGCCGCAGGCATGGGATCCCGGTGGCGACGAGCTGACCCCGACGATGAAGCTGCGCCGCAAGCCCATCGCCGACAAGTACGCCGACGAGATCGGCGCGCTCTACGCCGATCCCGCCGGCGACGGGGTCATCGATCTGGGGACGCGGTAGCTATCCCTTGTTCTCGTAGGTGCCGTGGATGATCGCGCGCGCAATGGCATTCGAGAACAGGTTGAAGCCGAGATTCGCCGGCGGCGCGGTCTCGTCCACGTCGAGTTTCTCGACGCCCACGGCATGGACCGCCACGAAGTAGCGGTGCGCGCCGTGTCCGGGCGGCGGCGCCGCGCCGACGTAGCGGGCAAGACCTGCATCGCTGCGTAGCTGGATCGCTCCGGCCGGAAGCGCGGTGCCGCCGTCGTCCCCGGCGCCCGCCACCAGTGAGGTCGTGGTCAGGGGTATGTTCGCGACGGCCCAGTGCCAGAAGCCGGACGCGGTGGGGGCGTCGGGGTCGTAGACGGTGACGGCGAAACTCTTCGTCTCGGCGGGGAAGCCCGACCACGAGAGTTGCGGCGACGTGTCGTGGCCACCGGCGCCCATCATGCCGCTCAGCTGTGGTGTTTTCAGTGGCTGCCCGTCGGTTATGTCGTCGGAGGTCAGCTCGAACGAGGGCAGCTTCGGCAGGAACGAGTACGGATCGAAAGCGAACGGTGCGTCGGGCATAAGCAGTCCTTATCTGTGGTGGGTTCAGCTGTGCAACAGCAGGTGTTCGAGCACCGCGGTGCCGAACGTCAGCGCGTCCACGGGTACCCGCTCATCGATGCCGTGGAACAGCGCGGAGAAGTCGAGATCCGGCGGCAGCTGCAGCGGTGCAAAGCCGAAGCAGCGAATCCCCAAGCGCGCGAACGCCTTCGCGTCGGTGCCGCCGGACATCATGTAAGGCACGGTGCGCCCGCTGGGGTCGTTGGCGAGGATCGCGTCGTTCATCGCGTCGACGAGGTGCCCGTCGAACGTCGTCTCGTACGAGTCGAGTTTCGTGATCCACTCGCGGGTGACGTCGGGTCCGATTAGCGCGTCGACCTCGCGCTCGAACTCCGCCTGCCGGCCGGGCACGACGCGGCAGTCCACCACCCCCTCCGCGGTCTGCGGGATGACGTTGGCCTTGTAGCCGGCGCGCAGCATGGTGGGGTTGGCGGTGTCGCGCAACGTTGCGCCGATGATCTTGGAGATGCTGCCGAGTTTCGCGAGCGTGCCGTCGACGTCGGGCGAGGTGGGGTCGAACGCGAGGCCGGTCTCCTCGCTCACCGCGGCGAGGAACTCGGAGACCGCGTCGGTGAGCACGAGGGGAAAGGTGTGCCTGCCGAGGCGGGCGACCGCGTCGGCGAGGAGGGTGACGGCGTTGTCGTCGTGCAGGAACGACCCGTGGCCCGCGCGCGCCTTCGCGGTCAGGCGCATCCAGCCCAGGCCCTTCTCGGCGGTTTCGACCAGGTAGAGGCGGCGTTCGCCGCCGTCGGGGGTGGCGACCGTCAGCGAGAACCCGCCGACCTCGCCGACCGCCTCGGTGATGCCCTCGAACAGGTCGGGGCGGTTGTCGACGAGCCAGTGGCTCCCCCACCGGCCGCCGTTCTCCTCGTCGGCGAGGAACGCGAAGACGAGGTCGCGCGGCGGGACCGTGCCCTCGGCCTTGAACTGGCGCGCGAGCGCCAGCGTCATGCCGACCATGTCCTTCATGTCGATCGCGCCGCGGCCCCAGACGTAGCCGTCGCGGACGGTGCCGGAGAACGGGTGCACGCTCCAGTCGGCGGCCTCGGCGGGGACGACGTCGAGATGGCCGTGGATCATCAGAGCGCCGCGGTCGGCTGGGTCGTCGGTCGCTCCGCGGGCTCCGCTCCTGTCTTTGCCGGGGAGGCGGGCGAAGACGTTGCCTCGGCCGGGGGCACCGGACTCGACGTAGGTGGTCTCGTAGCCGACCTCCTCGAGCATCTCCGCCACCCACTTGGCGCACTCCGCCTCGGGTTTCGTGGTCTCGAGGTCGCCGGTGTTGGACGTGTCGAACTGGATCAGGCGGCTGACCAGATCCACCACCTCGCCCTGCGCGCGGGTCTGCCCCTCCGGTGTCGGCGCCACCCCACTTTCCTACCACCTGCGACCCACCGGGAGCCGATTTTGGCCCCCGGCGACGAATCGAGTAGCCTTGCTCAGCGCGCATAAACATGCGCAGGTCCGAGTGGCGGAATGGCAGACGCGCTAGCTTGAGGTGCTAGTGCCCTATTAACGGGCGTGGGGGTTCAAGTCCCCCCTCGGACACGCGCATTAACTACACGCGGTTCCGCGGTCACCAGAATCGAGTTTTCGGTTGGGACGTAGCGCATCTGGATGCCGATAGCTTCGTAGAGTGCTTTCTTGTCGGAGGCTTCCCCGCGGTCGAGGGTGATGGCGATGTCGCCGAGCGAATCGAGCATCGATTCGAGCTCGGCGATGCTGAGTGCTGGCGCTTCTTT
>DATDBL010000141.1:0-5337 GCA_036524855.1 Aldersonia sp.
GACCTGCTCGTCAGCGCGATCGGCGACATACCCAACACCGAGTGGCTGGCCACCAGCGGACTGCTGACCGACGGCCGCCTCGAGGCGGACTCGCGGGGGCGGGTCGGGCCCGACATCGTCGCCGCCGGGGACGTCGCGGCCCACCCGACGCAGCGGGGCGTACGCCGGATACCGCTGTGCGGCAGCGCCATCGAACAGGCCAAGGTCGGTGCCCGCGCGCTGTTGACCGG
Organism: Aldersonia sp.; assembly: GCA_036524855.1. Lineage (GTDB taxonomy): Bacteria > Actinomycetota > Actinomycetes > Mycobacteriales > Mycobacteriaceae > Aldersonia. The sequence goes on from DATDBL010000141.1 coordinate 231, forward strand.
CGACGACGCGCCCGAACTCGACCTCGATCCCTACTTCTGGACCGAGCAGTTCGGGTTGAACCTCAAGGCCACCGGCCACCTGCCGGCGGCCGGTGACCCCGACTTCCTCCTCGGTGACAGCCCTCGCGGACCGTCGGTGATGCGCTGGATTCACGATGAAGGTCACGGCGTCGCGGTCGCCGTCAACCACCGGATCCCGATCCCGAGACTGCGCCGCATGGCCTCAGCCGCCGCGTGACGTCGACGGTGCGGCGAACGCACGCGTACAGTCCGTGTGGATGAACCAACCTCGGGACCACCCGAGCGATCTCGGCCTGGAGCGGCTCGCCTCGGTCAACCTCAACCTACTGGTGCCGATGCTGGCACTGCTCGAGGAGGGGTCGGTCACCCGGGCCGCGTCCCGGGTCGGCATGTCCCAACCCGCGATGAGTCATGCCCTGGGACGGATGCGCCGGCTGATCGGTGACGACCTGGTCGTGCGGCAGGGGAGCGGCCTGGTGCTCACCCCCCGCGCCTTGGAACTCATCGCCCCACTGCGGGAAGTGCTGCGGCAGACCGCGCAGGTGGTGAGCTTCCCGGGCTTCGACCCTGCTCGCGACAGCCGCACCGTCACGGTTGCGATGACCTCCAGCACCGCATTCGTGGTCGCGCCCAACTTGGCGCGGCTGATCGCCGAGCGGGCACCGAACGCGACCCTCCGAGTGCGCACCTTCGTAGAACCCCAGGCGAGCGACTTCACCGACGACGGGGTGGACGTCGTCCTCCTGTCCGAGGCGTTCGCCTCGCCGTACCCGCGCAACCGGCTCTACGAAAACCGCTGGGTAGTGATCGCCCACCCGGACAGCGATCCCGAGGTATCTGCACTGGACCTGCTCACGTCGCTGCCCCACGTCGCCTACGACTCCCGGCACCGGGTGACGCCGTACGCCGCGCTGGACGCGCACGGCGTGAATTACCGCATCGGGCAATTCGTTTCCGACTTCCTGCTCATCCCGCACCTGGTGGCGACGGCCGGTGGGGTGGCGGTGCACACCCTCCGGGTCGCTGTCGCGATGCGGCAACGGGTGGACCTCCGCATCGAGGAGTTCCCGCTGCCGGTCTCGCCGTTGGGGGTCGACATGGTGTGGAACCCGCGTCTGGCAGACGCGGCGTTCATCGGCTGGCTGCGGGAGATCCTCGTCGAGGCCTCCGCCTTCGAGCCGGCGGCGTTGAGCCTCAGCTTTCCGATGCGAGCAGGTGACACCAGGCGTTGGTGAGTTCGTCGAGACAGATCTCACGCGGGGTTCGCCAGCCGATCGAGAAGTAGCGGCGCGACAGATATTCGAGCTGGCCGAAGGCGAGCACGCAGCGGATCCGGCGACGTTCGGGCGGGAATCGCTTGGCCCGGTTCAGCCCCTCGATCATCTGCCCGACCGCGTCCTCGAACCACTGCTCGGTCCTGGCCGCGACGTCCGGCTCGTTGGCGGCCTGGTATGACGCGGTGAGGTAGGGCTTGATCTCGTCCCACTGGGTGAACTTGCGGTCAAGCCATGTCCGGATCTGGTCGCGCGAGCCGGAGGCGACCACCTCGGTGAGCGGGGGATCGTCGGCCGCAGTGAGGATCGCGTCGACCTTCGTCAGCAGCGCGCTCATCACCTCGGCCTTGGACGGGAAGTGCAGATAGAACGTCGTTCGGGTCGCGCCGGCGGCGGTGGCGATGTCGTCGATCGTGGTCGCGGCGTAGCCCTTGGTGCCGAAGAGCTCGAGCGCCTTCGCGAGGAAGAGCTCGTAGGTCATCTGTTTCTGGGCGGCACGCAGCGACATGGCCCACAGTCTAGCCATTGTTCATCCACACATCTACAAGTCAAGGAAGATTTCTTTTCGTCTGTTCACTTGACAGCATGTCGTGTGAGTCTGTACTGTGATCACTACCACCAAGAACAGGCAAATGATGCTGACGAAAGGGAGTGCCCATGACGGCCGCCGAGAGCAAAACCGTCCATACCGTCCTCGGCCCCGTTCCCGCCGACGAGTTGGGAGTGGTCTCGGTTCACGAGGCGCTGCTGTCGGTGGTTCCGGGCGCGCAGTACGCGTTCGACATCACCATGGATCGGGTCGAGATCTTCGAGACCATCGCGGCGAAGCTGAAGGACTTCCGCGACCACGGTGGCAAGACGATCGTCGATTCCACCGGCATGTTCCACGGCCGTGACGTGAAGCTGTACGAGGCGCTCTCGCGCTCGACCGGCGTGCACATCGTCGCCTCGACCGGCATGGGTCCCGAGGAGATGCTCGGCGGCTATTTCCTGACGCCGCAGACCAATCCGCCCACGCCGTGGCCGGCGGAGAAGTTCGCCGACCTCTTCACCAAGGAGGTCACCGAGGGCATGGTCGTGCCCCGGGTCGAACGCCGCGGTGCCGCGGGACTCGTGGCCACCGCCGCCGACCGCGCGGGCATGACGCCCACCGAGGAGAGCCTGTTCCGCGGCGCGGCCCGCACCGCGCTGAGCACCGGCGTTCCGGTCTCGCTGCGCTACGGCAACGACGCGGTGCACGACCTCGCTTTCGTGCTCGACGAGCAGCTTCCGGCCGACCGCGTCGTCGTCGGCGACCTGGACCGCAAGGACGCGCTCGCTGCGGGCGCGCCACTCGCGATCGCCACCCGTGGAGCCTTCGTGGCCCTGGACCACGTGGGCCTCGAGAACGACGCGCACGCCTCCGACAAGGAGCGCGCCGCCCTCGTCGCCGAGCTGGTGAAGGCCGGTCACGGAGACCGGATCCTGCTGTCGAGCAACGCGATCGGCGTCGCGAAGGGACAGCCGGACGGAGACATGGGCCGTACCGGCCGCCACCTTCAATACAGCTACATCCTGACCACGTTCGTCCCGCTCCTCACCGAACAGGGGCTGAGCGACGAGGACGTCGCGCGGATCCTGGTGGACAACCCCCGCGACCTGCTGTCGGTGCGCTGAGCGTGACGTCCCAAGACCATCAAGACTTTTCGGAAAAGGTGAATGTTGTGTCGAGAGTGAACACGGTGCTGGGCCCGATCCCCGCCGAGGAACTGGGCTACGTGGCCATCCACGAGCACATCGGGTACGGCATGCCCGGCTGCGAGCTGGACACCAATTGGTGGAAGACGCCCGAGCAGCGCTACGAGGAAACCGTGCCGAAGCTGCGCAAGTTCCACGAGTACGGCGGTGGGACCTTCGTCGACGTGACCGGCATCTGCAACGGTCGCGACGTCGACTACTACAAGTCGCTATCCGCGAAGACCGGCGTGAACATCATCGCGTGCACCGGCTTCGTCGGCGGCGACACCGCGCTGCCGTTCTTCGCCCGGGCGAGCGTGGAGTACCTGGCCGAGCATTTCATCCACGAGATCACCGTCGGCATCGGTGACACGGGTAGCCGCGCCGGTGTCATCAAGGTCGGGGTGAGCCGCGGCGGCCGGATGACGGAGCTGGACAAGCGCATCTATCGCGCCGCCGCTCGCGCCGCGCTGGCCACCGGTGTGCCGATCCTGACCCACCTGGCGATCGACGCCGAGAACTCGATCGCGATCTTCAAAGAGGAGGGCCTCCCGCTGCATCGCGTGCTCTTCGGCCACGCCGACGACGGGGTGAATGCCGAGAAGACCCGCGACCGGTGGATCGCCGAGCAGGGCGGCCGGGTCGGGTTCGACACGTTCGGCTACGAGACCGAACTCGAAGACCCGCCGTTCTGGGCGCGCCCGCGCAAGCAGCGCCTCGACCACTTCCTCGGGTTCCTCGAGGCCGGCTACCTCGAGCAGGCTCTGGCCGGGGTCGACGCCAACTGCAGCCCGCTGGGCTGGCCGGGCGTGAAGGGCCACACCCTCAACTACCTGTTCGAGGACCTGATCCCCGACCTGCGCGAAGCCGGCGTCGACGAGGCGACGATCACGAAACTGTTCGTCGAGAGCCCCGCCGAATTCCTGACCATCCAGAACTGACAAGGACCAGAACCATGCAAACCTCGGATTTGAAGAACCTGAACATCGCCATCGTCGGTGGCGGGTACGGCGGTGCCGCGGCGGCCAAGGCGCTGAGCCTGCTCGGTGCGAACGTCGACGTGTACGAGCAGGCGAGCCAGATCCGCGAGGTCGGCGCCGGCATCGGTCTGCGTCCGTCCACCATGGCCCGCTTCCGTGAGTGGGGCATCTTCGACGCGATCGCCGCCGTCAGCTCGCCGAGCGACTACTTCGAGATCCTCACGGCCACCGGCGATCCGATCATGAAGGACACCTGGCCGGCCCACGAGGACCAGGCCCACACGTACCTGATCCACCGCGGCGACTTCATCGAGGCACTGCTGGGCGTGCTCCCCGAGGGCATGGTGCACCTCGACCACAGGCTGACCGCCATCGCGGACCACGGCGACAAGGCGACCCTGTCCTTCGCCAACGGCAACCGGGTCACCGCCGACCTCGTGATCGGCGCCGACGGCATCAAGTCGGTGGTGCGCAAGCATCTCTTCAGCGACAAGGAGCCGAGGTTCTCCGGTGAACGCGCCTACCGCGCGGTGATTTCCGTCGACGACGCCTGCGGGATGGTCACCGACGACAACCTGCGCATGTACATCGGCAAGGGCACCAAGGTGTACCTGCTGCCGCTGCGGCACCGAAACGCCGTGTCGTTCGACATCACCGCGCTGGACCCCGACAGCGCTTGGGCGCCGAAGGTCAGCAAGGAGTACATGCTGAAGACGGTGGAGGGCTTCGACGAGCGCATCGTGAACATCACCCGCGACCTCGACATGGACACCGTGAACGCCCGCGGCGTGTACGACATCGACCCGGTCGACGTCTGGCACTCGGACTGTGTCGCGCTGCTCGGCGACGCGGCCCATTCGATGCTGCACCACCAGGGCCAGGGCGCGAACTCGGCGATCCTGGACGCCGGCGGGGTCGCCGACGCCCTCAAGGAGGCCGGCTCCGTCAAGGAGGCGCTGGCGCTGTACCAGGCCGACCGCAAGCCGGTGACCGACGAGCTGCAGCGCATCTCGCGTTCCGGGTGGACCGAGGACGAACTCGAGGACGTCTTCCCCGGCCAGAAGCAGAAGGCCTGACGATATGGGTTTGCATCCGGAGATCGCCAAGATCCTTGCC
>DATDBL010000142.1:0-3666 GCA_036524855.1 Aldersonia sp.
TCTCGCTTTACGTCGCCGAGAGCGCACTTGTGGCCGACTGGCCGACTAGTCTCGGCGTTTTGCGACAACAGGTGCGCTCTCGGCGGGCTCAGTAGGAGGCGCGGCCGCCGGAGGCGTCGTAGACGGCGCCGGTGGAGAAGCTCACCGCCGACGACGAGAGCCACGCGACCAACTCGGCGATCTCCTCCGGTTCGCCGAAGCGGCCCATCGGGGTCAGGGCCTGGGAGCGGGCGAGGACCGCCGGGTCGGTGCCGGCGTTCATCGGGCTCGACACGGCGGCGGGGGCGACGGCGTTGACGAGCACGCCGGTGGTGGCGACCTCCTTGCCCAGCGACTTGGTCAGCGCGATCACCGCCGCCTTCGACGCCGAGTAGGCGCTCTGCAGGGGGTTCCCGTCCTTGGCGGCGATGCTCGCCAGGTTCACCACCCGACCCCAGCCGTGCGCGGTCATGGCGGGCACGAACGCCCGGCACATCAGGAACGTCCCGTCGACGTTGATCGCGAAGGTTCGTCGCCAGTCCGCCAGTGACACCTCGACCAGCGGTGCGGACGGGCCGACGACGCCGGCGCTGTTGACGAGGATGTCGACCCGGCCGATCCGGTCACGTAGGGCGTCGACGGCGGCGGGGTCGGTGACGTCGACCTGCTCGTCGGCGGCCGTCGAGATATCTACGGTGGTCACCCGAACCCCGCTGTCCGCCAGTCGTTTCGCACATGCCGCGCCGATGCCGCTCGCGCCGCCGGTGATCAGCGCGGTTGCGCCGTCGGGAAAGCCGATCATGGGGTCTCCGATTCTGTGCCGTGACGTCAGAATTAATGTGCGAGAACGGCATGATCCGTCCTGCAATATGTAAGAATTCATCAATAGCCGATGACGGTCGGGCGCGTCAAGGAGTGTCATGGAGATCCGCTGGTTGCAGGCCTTCGTCGCGGTGGCCGAGGAACTGCACTTCGGGCGCGCCGCCGCGCGGCTGCAGATGGCCCAGTCGCCGCTGAGTCAGACGATCCGCAAGTTGGAGAAAGACGTCGGCGTCGAGCTGTTCGAGCGCAGCACGCGCAGCGTCGCGTTGACCGCCGGTGGGCACGCCTTCCTGCCGCACGCCTACCGGGTGCTCGAGGGGGTGGAGACCGCGCGGCAGGCGACCAAGGCGGCGGAAGGCGGGGTGTACGGGCGGGTCCGGATCGGGTTCAGCGGCGTGCTCAACTACCAGGCGTTGCCGCCGCTGACCCGGGCCCTGCGCCAGCGCTACCCCGACGTCGAGCTCGACCTCGCCGGCGGGGTGATGACCCGCGAGGCGATCACCCAACTCGAAAGCGGCGCGATGGATCTCGCGTTCGTCGGGCTGCCGATCGAATCGTCCGTCGTCGCCTCTCGACTGATCCGCCGCGAGGCGTTCGGCGCGGTGCTGCCGATCGATCACCGGTTCGCGGGCGAGGGTGAGATCGAGTTGCGCGACCTCGCCGACGAGGGGTTCATCACCACGCCACTCTCGGCGGGGTCGGCACTGCAGGAGTCCGCCATGCGGGCGTGCGTCGACGCCGGGTTCCGCCCGCACGTCGTCCAGGAGATCACCGACCCGTACATGATCCTCATGCTGGTCGCCGCCGGTGTCGGCATCGCGCTGATGACCGAGGGCACCGCCGTCGTGCTACCCCCCGACACGGTGTTCGTCCCGCTGACCAATAAGTCGATCTACATGAACCACGGAATCGCCTGGTCACGGCGGCGAGTCTCGACGGCACTGTCGGTGGCGCTCCAGGTGGCGGAGGAAATTCTGCCCACACCGGATTAAGCACGATTCGAGCATTATCTAAGACAAATTCAGTGTTGGACGGCGCATAGTTCCGCGTGACACGCTCATTTCTCGTAACCGGCTTGTGAGCCGCACCACCGAGAGGAACACAATGGCCAGTACCCCACAGCGTGCCGACCGAGGCAACGCGAACGCCCGCCGCGCCGCGGTCTCGGGCTTCCTGGGTAGCACGCTCGAGTACTACGACTTCTTCATCTACGGATCCGCGGCAGCCCTCGTGTTCGGCAAGGTCTTCTTCCCGGGTGACGGTGCGACGGCGACGCTGCTGTCGATTGCTACCCTCGGCGTCGCCTACATCGCCCGCCCGTTGGGTGCGGTGCTGTGGGGCCACCTCGGCGACCGGTTCGGCCGACGCAACGCCCTGCTATCCTGCCTGATCCTCATGGGTATCGCGACGTTCGTCGTCGGCTGCCTGCCCACCTACGAGCAGATCGGCATCGCCGCGCCGATCATCTTGGTGGGTCTGCGCCTGCTGCAGGGTCTCTCGGCCGGCGGTGAGTCGCCCGGGTCCTCTGCGCTGACGCTCGAACACGCCCCCGACCGTCGGCGCGCGTTCTTCACCTCGTTCACGATGAGCGGCATCATGTTCGGCATCGTCATCTCGAGCATCGTCTTCATTCCCGTCGCGGCGCTGCCCGACGAGGCGCTCTACTCCTGGGGCTGGCGAATCCCGTTCTGGGCCAGCATTCTCGTGACCGTCGTCGCCGTCTGGCTGCGCCGCCGCCTCGACGAGCCCGAGGTCTTCGAGGAGGTCAAGGACCATCACGAGACCGCCGACGTGCCGGTCGTCGAGGTCTTCCGCTCGCACTGGCGCAAGGTGCTACGGATCAGCCTGTCCGCGACCTTCGCGATGATCAACACCATCGTCAACGTCTTCGCCCTCGCCTACGCCGTGCAGGTCCAGGGCTTCGAGCGCTCGACCATGCTGTGGGCGATCGCCGCCGCGAACTTCGTCGCCGTGCTGACGCAGCCGCTGTTCGGCATCCTCGCCGATCGGATCGGACGCAAGCCGGTATTCGTCACCGGCGCGGTCGGTTCCGCCGTGATGGTGTTCGTGTTCTTCCACGCGATCGGAACCGGCAGCGTGCCGATGGTGTTCGGCTCCGGCATCGTCTTGATCGGCCTCTTCTACGCCATGCCGAACGGCGTGTACCCCGCATACTTCCCCGAGCAGTTCCCGGTCAAGGTGCGCTACACCGGCATGGCCGTCAGCCTGATGCTCGGCCTGCTCGTGGCCGGCTTCACCCCGGCGATCGCGCAGGTGCTGGCGGCGGGCGACGAGGCCAACTGGATGCCGGTCGCGTGGATGTGCATGGGCTTCGCGCTGCTGTCCTCGGTCGCGGCCCTCACCGGCCCGGAGACCTACCGCACTCCGACCGTCGAACTGGGCGAGCCGCGCAAGGTGTCAGCCGCGGACGATGCCCCGGTCCGTTTGTCCGCGAACTGAGAAGGGAACTCCGATGCGTCACAGTGATATCCGACAGAAGACTCGGCACCGGATCGGGCTGGTCGGGGCGGGCATCGCGACCTCGCTGTCGCCGCTGCTGCACGAGCACGAGGCCGCCGCGCTGGGACTGCGCGACTACCGCTACGACCTGATCGACCTGGACCGGAGCGGAACCCCGGTCGAGCGTACGGGCGAGGTGGTCCGCGACGCGATCGCCTCGGGCTACACCGGGCTCAATGTGACCCATCCCTGCAAGCAGGTGGTGCTCGACGTGCTCGACGAGTTGTCACCGGGCGCACGGGCGATCGGCGCGGTGAACACGGCGGTGGTGTCGCAGAACAAGTTGTTCGGTCACAACACCGACGGCAGCGGCTTCCTGTCGGCGCTGCGCTCGCGGTTGCCGTA
>DATDBL010000143.1:0-5448 GCA_036524855.1 Aldersonia sp.
CAGCGCGACGACGAACGCGATCGGCAGCAGGATCCGCAGCGTGCCACGGGTGAGATCCACCCAGAAGTTGCCGATCTCGCCGCCCGCCCGGACCCGGACCAGCCCGCGGATCAGCGCCACCGCCACCGCCATCCCCACCGCGGCCGACACGAAGTTCTGCACCGCAAGCCCCACCGCCTGGGTGAAGTTGCTCATCGTGGTCTCCGGCACGTAGGACTGCCAGTTGGTGTTCGTGACGAACGACACCGCGGTGTTGAACGCGACCGCCGGGCTCACGCCGGCCAGATCACCGTGCAGCGGCAGCACGCCCTGGATCCGTTGCAGGACATACAGCACCAGCACGCCCGCGAAGGAGAACCCGAGCACGCTGCCGGCGTACCCGTACCAGGTCTGCTCCGCCCGGGGGTCGACCCGGCACAGCCGGTACAGCACCGCCTCGACCCGCAGGTCCTTTGTCGAGGTGAAAACCTTGGCGATGTAGTCGCCGACGGGCACGTACAGGATCGCCAACACGCCAACGACGAGGGCGATCTGCAGTCCAGCGGCGAGCGCGGGAGTCATCGACTAGAACCTCTCCGGATCCAGCAGGGCAACCAACAGGTAGATCACCAGCGCCGCCGACACCACCAGCAGCGCCACGGCGCCGGCCGCGGTCACCGCGACCGCCCGCTCTGCAACGCGCGCAGCACCAGCGCGCACGCGGCGAACCCCGCAATGATCAACAACACATACGCCATGTCAGCCATCGTCTTCCTTCTCGAATCGTCCACTGCGCGTGTATGTGCCGTCGGCACAACCCCGGTGGAGCCGTGACCGCGGATCGGTCACCACACCCACACGTGCAGCATCTCCCCCGACGAACCGATTTCTACGATTCCTTGACGAAACCCTGACGCCCCGAACCCCGCTCTTGACGGATTCTTTGCGCCCGGCCCCCGCCGAGGGACGAGCAAGGTGACGGTCCCGCCGTGCCCGGGCCGAGGCCCGACCCCTGTTTTCGGCCGCGCTCGATCGGTTCGGTGACCGGCTCGGGTCGGGTGTCTCGGCGTCGACGGACCGCGCGCAGGGGGGCACTCGCCCTACACGTCGATTCGTGAACCCATGATCACGGTGTGCTCGCCCGGCAGGCCGAAGTACTCGGCGGCGTCGGCGGTGATGTGGGACGTGGCGATGAACAGGCGCTTGCGCCACCGCGCCATCGTCGGTGCCGGACCCTTCTTCAGCTCGATCTTCGACAGGAAGTAGGACGCGTCGTCGACCGCGATGGGGCCTTCGACCTGTGCGGGATCCAGGAGCCGCAGCGCCCCCGGGACGTCGGGTCTTTCCATGTACCCGACGTACGCGGTGACGTGGACGATGCCGTCCTCGGCGTAGCCGAGAACGTCGACCGCGGTGCGCTGCTGGTCGGATATCCGGGGCACCGGCAGCGTCTCGATCGCCACGATCACCACGTGCTCGTGCAGCACGCGGTTGTGCTCGACGTTGGCCCGCATCGCCAGCGGCGCGGTCTGGTCGCCGCGGTTGAGGAACACCGCGGTGCCCGGGATACGCAGCAGAGGCGGCCGTTGGTCGTGCAGCTGGTCGACGAACGCGCGCAGCGGTCCCTCCGCCTGCTCCCGCGCGCGGAGAACGATTTCGCGACCGCGCTGCCATGTGGTCATCACGGTGAACGCGGTGAGCCCGATCAGCAGCGGCAGCCACGCCCCGTGCACCAGTTTGGTCAGGTTCGCCGCCAGGAACAACAGGTCGACCGCCAACAGGCAGCCGCCGCCGATCACCACCAGCCACAGCGGAGTGCCCCACCTGATACGGGCGATGTACAAGAACAGCAGCGTCGTGATGCAGATCGTCCCGGTCACCGCCATGCCGAACGCGTATGCCAACGCCGCCGAGGTGCGGAAGGCGAACACCAGCGTGAGCACCGACACCATCAGCACCCAGTTGATCCACGGAACGTAGATCTGGCCGATCGTCGACTCCGAGGTATGCACCACCCGCAATCTCGGCAGGTAGCCGAGCCGGGCCGCCTGCGACGCCACCGAGTAGGCGCCGGTGATCACCGCCTGCGACGCGATCACCGTCGCCCCGGTGGCCAGCAGCACCATCGGCCACCTCGCCCAGCCAGGAGCGAGCAGGAAGAACGGGCTGCCCACCGCGCCCTGGTCACCGAGCAGCAGCGCACCCTGGCCGAGGTAGCTCAATACGCACGCCGGCAGCACGAGCCCCAGCCAGCCGCGGGTGATCGCCCGCCGGCCGAAGTGGCCCATGTCGGCATACAGTGCCTCCGCTCCGGTCACCGCGAGCACGACCGCGGCCAGCGCGAAGAACGCAATCCCGAAGTGCCCGACCATGAAGGTCATGGCATAGGTGGGCGACAGCGCCTTCAGGATTTCCGGGTGCCGGGCGATGCCTGCTACGCCGCAGGCACCGATCGACACGAACCAGACGATCATCACCGGCCCGAACAGCCGGCCAACCGCGGCCGTGCCGTGGCGCTGCACCGAGAACAGCCCCACGATGATCACTGCGGTGATCGGCACGATCAGCTCTTCCAACCCCGGCTCCACGACCTTCAGGCCTTCCACCGCGGACAGCACGGAGATCGCGGGCGTGATCATGCTGTCGCCGAAGAACAGCGCGGCACCGAAGATGCCCACACCGGCCAGCACCGCGGCGACGCGACGATGCTGCGCGCCACCCAGGCGCCGTAGCAGCGTGATCAGAGCCATGATCCCGCCTTCGCCATCGTTGTCGGCGCGCATCACCAGCAGGACGTAGGTCAGCGTGACGATGATCATCACCGACCAAAAGATCAGCGACACGACACCGTACACATTGTTCGTGCTGACCGGCACAGGATGCGGGTCATTCGGGTTGAACACCGTCTGGATGGTGTAGATCGGGCTGGTCCCGATGTCGCCGAACACCACGCCCAGCGCGCCGACCACGACGGCCGCCCGAACCGCTTCTCGACCGCCCACCGCGCGAATCGGCGGCGCGTGTTCGGACTCTCTGTCCACGGCATCCTCCTCGTTCGCGGGTCCGCACCCTATCGTGCCGTGGCTCGACGCGACGTCGACTTCTGGGGAATGGTCAACGGAACCGAGACCTTCCCGCCATACCCGACCGAGTCCGGCGATCGATACGCAGTGAGCGCATCGCCTGCCGGTCGATCGTCTTGGACATCGCGTCGTCCCGTCGAGGGCCTCGACGAGGTCGAGCATCACCGTGTCCGGGGGCAGGCGAGTCCCCGGCAGCTGGTCAGGCCGTCGCGGCGGCGTGGTCTGCGGCCGCCTGGTCGGCGGCGGCGAGCCCGAATACCACCGCGGGCGCGATGCCCCCGCAGTAGGCGCGGTCGTAGAGGCCGCCGGTGTCCGACCCCGCAGCGAACAGTCCCGCTATGGTGCCGCCGGTCGCGGCGAGGACCCGGCCGCGCGCGTCGATGCGGATGCCGTGGAACGGGAATGTCAGGGCGGGGCCGACCTCGACGACGTAGTAGGGACCCCGGTCGAGGGGCGTCGAGTCGTGGGTGCGCGGCGGTTGTACGTCGGGGCCGGCGGCGTTGACGGCGCGGATCTGCTCGGCTATGGCAACGCCGTCGTAGCCCCACTCCTCGGGTAGGTCCGCGAAGCCGTCGAGGCTCTCGGCGAGCCCGCAACGACCCCCGCGGCGGTGCGCGAGATCGAACTTGTCGATCGCGACGGCGCCCTCGACGTAGCTTCCCGTGATCCAGTCGCGGCATACCCGCTCGTCGGCGACGAGCAGTCCCCGGGACTCGGGTTGGTCGAGCAGGTCCATCGTGCTCAGGTGGTCGCCCACGGTTTCGTCGGTGAACCGGCGGTTCTCGAGGTTGAACAACAACGCGTGCTCGCTGTAGTACAGCGACAGCGCGACGAAGTCGGCCGGGTCGCGCAAGCACACGCCGGTCGGGACGAGGTGCCCGTAGAATCCCGACCGGGACTTGCCGGTTGCGGCGCCGACGGTCTCGGCCAGCCGCAGTCCGTCCCCGAAACTTGTCGGGTTCGAGCGCAGCGCCATCGCGCTGGCGTTCGGATGGATGTGCTCGTCGACCATCTCCGGGTTGGCCTGGAACCCGCCGGTCGCGAGAATCGTGGCGGGGGAGCGGATCTCTCGTTCGGCGCCGTCGGGCAGCCGCACGCGGGCCCCGGTCACCGAACCATTCTCGGTGAGCAACGCGAGGGTGTCGGTGTGGGTGAGCAGTTCGCCCTCGGCGCGGATGCGGCGACGGCACTCGTCGATGTACTGGTTGGTGTCGAACTCGTGGCCGGTGCCATAGCGCAGGACCGTGACGAGGTCCGCGCACTCGACGCCGAGCGAACGAATCCAGGCGATACCACCGGCGAATCCGTCGACGAGCGCGCGGCGCAGCTCGGGCTCGCCATGTGGGTTGGCCTTGTCCATGGCCTCGTGCGTCGGTGTCGTCCAGGCGTACCCCGCGAATCGGGCGGATCCGCCGACCGTGGCCGACTTCTCCACGACCACGACGGAGCTACCCCGGCTCAGTGAGCGGACCGCCGCGGTCAGCCCGGCCATCCCCGCGCCGACGATGAGTACGTCGGTGTGGATTTCCTGCATCCGGTGCTCCTCACCCGAAGTGCTGTCATGTGCCGCCGGCCACCCTACACACAAACTGAAGTAGGTTCAAGTCTGGAGGCTCGCCGAGGTCGTGATCAACTCCGCTGCGGCGTATCCCTCCGCAATCGCATGCGAGACTCGGCGCGGCACGACCGCATCACCGATCACCTGGACTCGCGCACCCGATTGTGCCTTCAGGGGTTGCCAGTCGGAGGTGATCCGCTCTCCGACCGCCACAACCCGATCACAGCGAATCTCCGATGTTCGGCCCGACAGCAGCCGCCGAAGGGTCACAACGGTCCCGGCGTCGGTCCGGCAGACATCGGTCATCGTCGCGTCGACGACGAATTCGACCGGCCTGCCGGTGAGCCGTTTCATCAGTTGGACGCGGCTCTCCGGGGGGATGGTGGCCGCGATCGTCGGTCCCGGAACCAGGACGGTGACCTGCTCGGCGCCTCCGGCCAGGGCGGACTCGATCGCGCCGACGGTCAGCCACGAGCCGAAGCCGTCGTCCACCACGATCACCCGGTCTCCCGGTGATATCGCGTTGCGGTCGGCGATGAGCGCGGTCGCGGGCAGGGCGTCCGGCGACGGCGTCTCGGTTGCCCCGGTCGCGATGATCACCTCGCCGAAATCGTCGAGGTCGCGCGGTGTAACCTCGTGTCCTAGTTCGACATTGGTGTTTCCAAGATTCTCCCGATAGAACCGCAGCAACCTCGACCAGCCCGCCCTGCTCGGCGCCTGCGCCGCTGTTGCCAACTGCCCGCCGATGTGGCCGCGCGCATCGAACAGCGTCACGTCATGGGTGGTGCACAGTCGCAGCGCCGCCTCGAGGCCGGCGGGTCCGGCGCC
>DATDBL010000144.1:0-7201 GCA_036524855.1 Aldersonia sp.
CGAACGCGAACAGCGTCTCACCCTCGTCGACCAGGCTGAAGCTGCCGATGAACGGTAGCGAGAGGTTCGGCCACGGCCCCGGCGCGGCACCCGCCATAGCTGGCGCACTGTCCAGCGGCAGGCCCGCCGTGTCGTCGCAGAACGGCGCGACCGACGGCCACAGCGCGGCCTGGATCCCGAGCGTGCCGAGGAGTTCGACGAGTTGGTTGTAAGCGTCGAGCGGTCCCTGCACATCCGTAACGCCCGCCCCGAGCACTGCGCGGGCCGCGTCCAGGCTGGTCTTGTCGACGGTCGACGAGTTCTGCAGCATGACGACTGCCTGCGCGAGCGGGTCTCCGCTCGGGGTCGGTTCGGCCGCGGCGATCGCGGGTGCGGTGAGGCCGACGGCCGCAACCAGAGCGACGCCGGCACAGGCCTGGCGGACACGAATCGATGAACGCATGCGAGTCTCTCCCCTCGAGAGGCTGTTACTGATGTGACTGTTGTTATTAGAGTGGCTAAAGTGGCCACAAAGCAAATCGCTGTGCCGAGTGTTACGAAACCGGGACGACGACCCGCGCCGAATGCCCGGCGACCGTCACCACGTCACCGCTGGTCAGATGGCGACCGCGGCGGTGCTCCACTTCGTCGTTGACGCGGACGAGTCCCTCCGCGATCAGACTCTTGCCCTCCGAGCCGCTCTCGACCAGATTCGACAGCTTCAGGAACTGGCCGAGCTTGATCGACTCGTCGCTGATGGGCACATCGGTTGGTGCGGACACCCCTCCATCATCGCCCCTGCCTGCACGGCGCGGCCGCCGACGCCGAAACCCCTGTCACCGACTACCGTCGTCTCGTGACCTCGTCGGTAGCCAACCGCCCCGCCCACGATCACCCGCCTTCTCGCCTGCACACACGCGGGCACGGCCGCTTCGCGCAGGTACCCCACATCGCCGGACTGGTCATCGGCATCTACGCGGTACTGCTGTTCGTCTGGAGCATCTCGCCGGTCGTGCGGTTCCTCATCCACGACGTGCGCGACTACGTCGACGAGTACTACTTCGACGCGCCCGACACCAGCCTCGCGTGGGCGCTGGTGCTCGCCCTACTCGCCGGGGCGCTCGCGAGCCGCAAGCGCATCGCGTGGTGGCTGCTGACGGTCTACTTGACTCTGATCGCGCTGACGAACCTGGTCGACGGCGTCGTCACCAACCACGACGTCAACGCGGCCGTCGCGCTAGGTGTCCACGTCGTCGTCATCGGCATCCTCATCGCGTCGTACCGCGAGTTCTACACCCGGGTGCGTCGCGGCGCGGTGTGGAAGGCGTTGGGCGTCCTGATCGTCGGACTGGTGATCGGCTCGCTGCTCGGGTGGGCGATCGTCGAGCTGTTCCCTGGGACCCTGCCGTCCGGGCAGCGACTCTCGTGGGCGGTGAACCGGGTCAGCGGCCTGGCGTTCGTCGACAACGAGCAGTTCGACGGCCGTCCCCACGGATTCGTCAACACGCTGCTCGGACTGTTCGGCGCGCTCGCACTGCTGGCGGCCGTCGTGACGCTGTTCCGGTCGCAGCGGGCGAGCAACGCGCTCACCGGGACCGACGAGTCGGCGCTAAGGGGCCTGCTCGAACGCTCCGACGTCGAGGATTCGCTCGGCTACTTCGCCACCCGCCGCGACAAGGCGGTCGTCTTCGCGCCGAGCGGCAAGGCGGCAGTGACGTACCGCGTCGAACTCGGGGTGTGCCTGGCCAGCGGCGACCCGATCGGACTGCACGAGGCGTGGCCGCAGGCGATCGACGCGTGGCTCGAGCTGGCCGATCAGTACGGCTGGACACCGGCCGTGATGGGCGCGAGCGAACTCGGCGCCACCGATTACGACCGCGCCGGGCTGACCGTGCTGCAACTCGGCGACGAGGCGATCATCGCGTGCAAGGGGTTCTCGCTGAGCGGCCCGGAGTTGAAGCCCGTGCGCCAGGCCGTCAACCGGGTACACAAACAGGGCGTGACGGTGCGGATCCGGCGTCACCGCGACATCCCCGCCGACGAGATGCGCACGATCGTCGCGCACGCCGACGAGTGGCGCGATACCGAGACCGAGCGCGGATTCTCGATGGCGCTCGGCCGGCTCGGCGACCCTACCGACGGCGACTGCCTGCTGGTGGAAGCCGTCGCCACGGACGGCACGGTGCAGGGCATGCTGTCGCTGGTCCCGTGGGGACGCACCGGCGCGTCGCTCGACCTGATGCGGCGCAGCCCCGCAGCACCGAACGGCGTGATGGAAACGATGGTGTCGGAGTTGGCGCTCTCCGGTGAGGTCGCGCGGATCTCGCTGAACTTCGCGGTGTTCCGGTCGGTGTTCGAGGAGGGCGGACGGATCGGGGCGGGCCCGATCCTGCGGATGTGGCGGGGCATCCTGCTGTTCTTCTCGCGCTGGTGGCAGCTCGAGGCGCTGTACCGGTCGAACGTGAAGTACCAGCCGGATTGGGAACCGCGGTTCCTGTGCTTCGACGAGAACCGACACCTGCCCCGCGTCGGCATAGCGTCGGCGTTGGCCGAGGGGTTCATCCCGCGCCTGGTGAAGGCGAGCACCCGCAGCCACACCGGGGTGCGCGCGGCCGTGCCGGCGACGATCGCCGGGCTGCACGCCGACGGCAGCGCGCCGGACATGGCGTTCTCCACGAGCGAGGAGGAGCCCTCGGGGCCGCGTCGTCCCGAGCAGGTGCGGGTGCGGATGGCGAAGCTCGCGCGGATCGAGGCGGACGGGATCGACCCGTATCCGGTGGCGTATCCGCCGACCCACACGATCGGGGCAGCGCTGGACCTGCCGTCGGGGACGCGGGTGCGGCTGGCGGGTCGGCTGCTGCGGATCCGCGACTACGGCGGCGTCACGTTCGCCCTGCTGCGCGACTGGACCGGCGACATCCAGTTGCTGATCGAACGCAAGCGGGTCGGCGACGCGCGCTGCGACGAGTTCGGGGCGCACTTCGACCTCGGCGACCTGATCGAGGCCAGCGGGACTCTCGGCCGCAGCCGCCGCGGTGAGTTCTCGCTGCTCGCGCAGGACTGGCGGATGATCGGCAAGTGCCTGCATCCGCTGCCGGACAAGTGGAAGGGCCTTTCGGATCCGGAGACGCGGGTGCGGCAGCGCTACGTCGACCTCGCGATCAACCCGCACTCGCGGGAACTCCTCGTGATGCGCAGCGCGGTGGTGAAGTCGCTGCGCGATTCGCTCGGGGCGCGCGGCTACCTGGAGGTCGAGACCCCGATCCTGCAGCAGGTGCACGGCGGCGCCAACGCGGCCCCGTTCATGACCCACATCAACGCCTATGACCTCGACCTGTACCTGCGCATCGCCCCCGAGTTGTACCTGAAACGGCTGTGCGTGGCCGGCATGGAGAAGGTGTTCGAGATCGGTCGGGTGTTCCGCAACGAGGGTGTCGACTTCAAGCACAACCCCGAGTTCACGATCCTCGAGGCGTACGAGGCGCACAGCGACTACGAGCACATGATGGTGCTGTGCCGCGAGCTGATCCAGGCGGCGGCGCTGGCGGCGCACGGGCGCGAGATCATCCTGCGGCCCGGGCCGGACGGAACAATGGTGGAGGTCGACATCTCCGGCGAGTGGCCGGTGCAGACGATGCATGCTGCGGTGTCGGAGAAGTTGGGCGTCGAAATCAGGCCGGCGACGCCGGTGGCGGACCTGCGGCGGCTGTGCGACGAGCACGAGATCCCTTACCAGCCGAACTGGGACGCGGGCGCGGTCGCGCAGGAGATGTACGAGCACCTCGTCGAAGACGGCACCGAATTCCCGACGTTCTATACGAACTTTCCGACGTCGATGTCGCCGCTGACCCGTCCGCACCCGGCCATCCCCGGGGTTGCGGCGAAGTGGGACCTGGTCGCGTGGGGCATCGAATTGGGAACGGCCTACTCCGAACTCACCGACCCGATCGATCAACGGCAACGCCTCACCGAACAGTCGATGCTCGCGGCCGGCGGCGACGAGGAGGCGATGGAACTCGACGAGGACTTCCTGCAGGCGCTCGAACACGCCATGCCCCCGACGGGCGGGCTCGGGATGGGCGTCGATCGGATCGTCATGCTGATCACCGGCGGCAGCATCCGCGAGACGCTCGCGTTCCCGTTGGCGAAGCCGAAATAGGCGGCTCCGCCCGGCGCTTGTACGTTTGGCCGCCAGTAGATTGTGCACTGTGCAACTGCTGCTGATCCGCCACGCGCTGCCCGTCCACTCGCCCGGTTCGAGCGACCCAGTGCTCGACGAGTTGGGGCTGCGGCAGGCGCAGCGGGTGCCGGACGCGGTGGCGCGCTACGGCGTGCGGCGGGTGTACAGCAGCCCGCAGGTGCGGGCCCGGCAGACGGCCGAGCCGACGGCGTCGAAGCTGGGGGTCGAGGTCGACGTCGTCGACGATCTCGCCGAGTACGACCGCGAGTTGCCGTTCTACATGCCGGCCGAGGAGGCCAAGCAACACGAGACGTGGGCGCGTCTGACGTTGGGCGAGCTACCGGACCAGATCGACGGCCCGGCGTTCAAGGGGCGGGTGGTCGAGGCGGTCGGCGAGATCGCCGGCGCCGCCGACCACGACGACACCGTCGCCGCGTTCGCGCACGGCGGCGTGATCAACGTGTACCTGCAGGACATCTTGGGTAACGAGAAGAGCCTCGGCTTCCAGATCGACTACTGCTCCGTGACCCGAGTGCTGTTCAGCCGCAGCGGTAGGCGTGCGGTCGCGGCGGTGAACGAGACCGAGCACGTCTGGGACCTGCTGCCGCGGGTGATCGCGCGGCGGTGAGGGTTGCGAGCGCCGTCCCCCGCCTGCGGTTGTTGATCACGCTCTCGTGGCCGACGACACACCGGGACAATGGGCCACACGGGCGTGATCATCACGCGCAGGGGCCACGGGAGCGTGATCCCCGGCGAACGGCGGGTCAGGTGGTCGAGCGCTCGCGGGCGTCGCCGTCCTCGACGGGGTTGCCACCGGTGGAGGTGTCGTCGGGTGGGGGTTGGTCGCCTGTGCCCGGATCGGCGGTTCCCGACTCGGGCCCTGCATCGGCCTGGTCCTGCTCGGCGGGTGTGCGGCGGATCGTCTCGTCGGGGTCCGGCGCGGCATGGCGGCCGCCGCTGCTCGAGGTGGTCGCGGCGCCGAGGGTACCCGCGCGCCGACCGTCGCCGACGTACAACGGGGTGGGTCGGTCGGCCGCTCCACCGGGCGTGCCCGCGATCCGCTCCTCGGTGACCTCGACCTTCTTCTTGCGCAACACCCAGGCCAGGGCGAACCCGATCGCCAGACCCAAGACGAATGCGATCGCGATCCAGATCCACGTCTGCGCGAACAAGTTGCCCATGACGTCTCCTAGAGTACGACTTTCTCGACGGGGCGACTGTCCGCGCCGTTGCTGTCGGCCGCGCCCATTCCGACCGTGGTTATCCGATCGGTCGTCACATCCTGCTGCACCATCCGGTCCCGCACGGTCATCGCCCGCTGCTCGCTCACCGCGCGCTGGCTCGCATCCGACGCGCCCGTGCCGTTCGCGTACCCGTCGATCTGCACCCGCGCCGGCGGGTTCGCAACCAGGCACGCCGCCACATGGTCGACGGTCGCGGTGCCTTCCCGGGTGAGCGTGACCGAGTCGGTAACGAACGTGATCGGGTCGGCGGCGACGAGGCTGTCGATCTGCTGCAGGCCGGCCCGGTCGAGGGTGTCGCGTGTGCGCGACCCGCGCGACGTCGTGGGGCCGGTCTATGGACTTTATGGGCATGTATGGGATTCGATCCATAGTCGTCCATATGGATCCCGAATTGAATCCGTTCAAACCGGGTTCAGGGCTACGGCCGCCGCGCTGGAGGGCCGCACGGCGGAGCTGGATGCCTTCGACCTGCTGGTCGCGCGCAGCAAGGACCGCAACTACGACCGCGGAATGATCCTCAGCGGGCTGCGCGGTGTCGGGAAGACTACGTTGTTGACCACCCTCGCCGAGCACGCCGACCGGCAGGGCTGGCCGACCATCGGAATCGAAGCCCGCCCCAACGATGCCGGTGTGGCCGCGGTGCGGGCGCGGCTGAGCCAGGAGCTGACCGTCGGGCAGCGCCGCTAGAGCCGCACCCACAAGCTCGAGGCCGCGGTTGTCGAGCCGCTGCTCGACATCGTGCGCGGATTCTCGGTCGGCGCGGGCCTCGGGCCGGCGAAGGTCGAGCTCGCCCTGCGCCGCCCGCCGCGACCGGCGACATCGACCTGGACCTCGAAGAACTCGTCGAGGCGATCAGCGAGCAGGTGCGCAAACGCGGCGCGACATTCGGGTTGTTCGTCGACGAGATGCAAGACCTCGACGCCGACCTGCTCGGCGCCCTGCTCGCCGTCCAGCATCGCGCCAACCAGCGCGAGTGGCCGTTCTTCATCATCGGCGCATGGCTGCCCCACCTGCTCGCGGTGCTCGCCGACAACCGCTCCTACGCCGAGCGACAGTTCGTGTACCGCACCATCGGGGCGCTCTCCCCCGCCGACGCCGGCGACGCCCTGACCGTGCCGGTCGTCCGCCAGGGCGTGCCTTCACCACCGAGGCGCTCGATATTCTCCGCAGCCAGTGGCGGCTACCGTTGCCGTCGAGTGTGCATGAGTTGCACATTCGTTCGGCAGTCGCGTGATTGCTCACGCGACGTCGACCTCGTGGGTCTTCCCGTGGCCATACCCTGCGCCAGCGAGGCTGGTCTTACATGGGTTTCCAGCGGGCTCGTTTCTCGTCGCCCCACAACTCGGGGAGGACGCACCACCATCGGTGGTCTGGGCCGCGAGCGCGGCCAGGTTCCGGGCGGCGTTGGTGTCGCGGTCCGCGGTGTACCCACAGGATTCGCAACGAAATACACGATCCGACAGGCGCAGTTTGGCTTTCACCACGCCACAGTTGTTGCTGCAGGTCTTGGAGCTAGCTAGGGCTAGGATACCAGCGGTCCGCGACAACCAGCTCACCGCCGCACCAGCGCGTCTTGTAGTCGAGTTGGCGACGCAGCACGCCCCAGCCCGCGTCGGCGATCCGGCGGGCCAGGCGAGGATTGGCGAGCATGCCGGCCACGTTCAGGTCCTCGACCACGATCACCCCGCAGTTCCGGGTGAGCGCGGTGGTGAGCCGGTGCAACCCGTCGGCGCGAGCGTTCGCCACCCGCGCATGCAGCCGCGCGATCCCGGACTGGGTGCGCCGCCACCGGTTCGAC